>JAPVSJ010000061.1:0-10249 GCA_047519745.1 Actinomycetota bacterium
AAGCAGGGTCTGTCATTGGCAGACCGAACTTGCCTTGCGCTTGCAAGGCGACTCGGAGTGCCTGCTTTAACGACGGACCAGAGCTGGGCCGACGCCGAAGTGGAGGCAGAGGTCCAGCTAATCCGATGATCGGCGGGTGGCTACGCGATGATGCTGGCGTTGTAGCCGCGCCTGGGAAACGGCGCATTACGTCAGCCTCCGTTTGGGCTCGGGCATGACGGAGGCTGGGACGACTACCCAAGAGTGGATTCTCACTGGGGCAGCGGCATTGAGTGCCTTTGGGACCATCGCCGCCGTTTTGACTGCTCTATTCATAGTCCCATGGCGGGAGAAGAGACGCCGGCCGAGGCTCATGGTGACGTTTGATCCTCTGAGTGACTTTGACGCGATGACTGACGTGCCGACGCATGGGGGTGGCCTGTCGCATTGGGTTCTGCCGCGCGTCCACAACGAGACTGGCAAGGATGCAGCGAGGGACGTAGAAGTCGTGTTCATCGAAATGACGAATGTCTCTACTGGCAGACCTCTTCAGTTCGAGAACCGATGCCTGGAGTGGTCTGGTGTTGGGGGCACGCGCTTGGTCGTCGCGCCGGGCCTATATCGCCATATGACCCTTGTCTACCTGATGAGTCCTGAGGCCCCGGTTGCGGCCGACGGGACCACAGGCTTTGCAGCCACGGTGGTTGCCAAACCCGAGCCTGGCGGAAATCGGAACGCTGTGCCTGCTGGCAAGTACCGGGCCCGCTTTGCGGTGACTGCGACCAACGCGGATGCGGTCGAGTACGAGATGAGTGTCGAGTTCGACGGCACTTGGTGGTCGGGCGCGGCGATCTGGGACCACCTTGTCGTTGGCCAACCGCAACTTGTTAAACGTCGACGGCGGCTTTTGAGATAGCGCCATGAAGATGGCCGATGATCGGATAGACGGTGGCACAGAAGGTGGCGCGGCTCGCCGATCCCGCTTGAACAAGCCGAATCCGAGACCCGTAAACGAGCCTGCAAAGCCGTTTACACCGGTTCGATTCCGGTAGGCGCCTCTGGCTCTGGTAGCCGGTTTGTGGCTTGCCAGAGCGGTGTGGAGCCGGTTTCGTCGATCCGGTTGAAACCGGCGAATCCGGTTGCGAACGGGCGCGACTGGCACCCGACTGGCACCCGATTGCGTTGACCAGGCGACGTTCGGGACCTCCGTCCTCGGTGATCCAAGCGTCGGGAACTCAGACTATTGTCTGTAGGCAGAGGCAAATGGCCAAGTGCTTCCAGTCCCTTCTGAGCTTGAATACAATGTTTGACTTGTACAATGTCTACGTTATACTTGAGCCGTGAGCTGGACGGTCGGCTCGACGGAGCGGTTCGATGAATGGTTCGAATCGTTGATCGCGAAGAAGCAGCGGAGCATCGTTGCGGCGGTCGGGCTCCTGAGGGAAGACGGTCCAGCTCTGGGTCGGCCGGTGGTTGACTCGATCAATGGCTCCCGTCACTCCAATATGAAGGAGCTGCGGGCTGGGACGCTCCGAGTCCTGTTTGCTTTCGATCCCGATCGCACGGCAGTTCTATTGCTCGGCGGCGACAAGAGGGACCGATGGCAGCAGTGGTATCGGGAAGCGATTCCAGAGGCCGACGATCTGTTGGAGAAGCATCTTCAGCGGAGTCGCTGAAGCGACAGAAAGAGGCACTAGATGGCCCGCAAATTTGCAGATATCGAGAAAGAGATCCTGGCCGACCCGGCGCAGCGTGCCGAGGTCGAAAAAGAGAAAGCCGCCATGCGAGCCGCGATCAAACTCGCTGAGCTTCGAGATCGGATGGACACCACGCAGTCCGAGCTGGCCGCTGTCATGGGTGTGACCCAGGCGAACGTATCTCGCATCGAGCGACAGGAGAACGTCTATCTCTCCACGCTTTCCGAGTACGTCGAAGCACTTGGGGGAAAGCTGGAGATCAGCGCGGTCTTTAACGACCGAGTGATCCCGCTCGCATGAATACGAAGACCGAGGGTGGCCCTGGCTGGGAGGCCGGGAGATACAAGGCAATCGTGGTAGCGCTCGATGCCTCGCCCCTCAATGTCCTGCGCTCGATGCGTGGGTCGATCGTCGATGCTCGGATTGGCTATCCCGATGTTCTTCACGTCGAGATTAGGGACTCGGCTGGGGGGTTGTGGCATCTCGCCACTCAGGACGCGGAGTGGTCGCCGTCTGACCCCGCTCAGCTGGTCGGGCGCTCGGTGGACGACGCCGACATAGACGAGGAGACCGGCGAGCTGCGCTGCAAGCTCTCGGATGGCTCTTTGCTCGACGTGAAGCCAGCCGCCCGCGAGGCAGAAGACGACCCGCCCAATTGGGAGCTGATCACGCCGGGCGGCGTCGTCTTGGAGTTCGGCCCTGGCGTCCGCTGGCAGATCGGCAGCGCGGACAGCCGGGCGTCTTCTCGCGCTTGACGGCGCTACGGAGGTTCCGCGGAACTGCTTGAGCGGGCGATGTCGAGGGGCGTATATGTTCGCTCCCGGATGAGCGTCGCCGGCAATCGCATCGAGCTGCTCGCGTGACCGCGGGGGGAATCGCGATACGGCGGTGCCGGGCGGAGGACGTGCCGGCGGTCCTGGAGCTGTGGGCAGGGGCGCGAAGCGACCATGCCAGCAACGCGGATCGCCCTGAGGACGTCGAAGCCCTGCTCGCCGACTCCCCGGCCGCCCTGCTGGTCGCCGAGGCCGAGCGGGAGATCGTCGGCGCGCTGATCGCCGGGTGGGACGGGTGGCGAGGGAACATGTACCGGCTCGCCGTCCGCGACGGGCGTCGCCGGGAGGGGATCGGGCTGGCGCTGGTCCGGGCCGGAGAGGACTACCTGCGCCAGTGTGGAGTTCGGCGCGTCACCGCTCTGGTCGCCTTCGAGGACGATGCGGCGGGAGGCTTCTGGGAGTCAGCCGGCTATCCACGGGATCGGGAGATCGGCCGGCGCGTCCGCAACCTGTACGGCCCTGTCCGTCGGCGCGGTTGAGCGCGACGGGACGCGGGTACCTGTCAGGCTGATCCCGTGAGCGCCGTCGCCGTCACCGAGCCAGTCGCGCCTCGCACGGACGAGCGTGTCCCCGACGATCATGTGATCGTGCTCTTCGGGGCCACCGGCGATCTCGCCAGGCGCAAACTGCTGCCGGGGATGTTCCACCTCGCCCAGGTCGGGTTGATGCCCCGGCGCTTTCGCATAATCGGCGCCTCCAGGGGGAAGGCCGGCGAGGAGGAGTTCCGCGAGATGGCGCGCGAGGCCGTCGAGGAGTCCAGCCGCCGCCCGCCGGCCCGCGCGGACTGGGACCGGTTCGCCGAGTGCCTTGCCTTCGTCTCGATCGGCGACGGGCTCGATTCACTCGGCGCCGCGGTGCGGCAGGCGCGCGAGGACTTCGGCGCGGATGCCCGCGTCCTGCACTACCTGTCGTTGCCCCCGCAGGCGGCCGGCGCCACGGTTCGCGCGCTGGGGGAGGCCGGGCTCGGCGACGGTGCCCGCGTGATCACCGAGAAGCCCTTCGGGCTCGACCTCGCCTCCGCCCGGGAGCTCAACGCCTGCCTGCTCTCGGTATTCGACGAGGAGGAGATCTTCCGCATCGACCATTACATCGGGCGCGAGTCCGTACAGAACCTGCTGGCGCTGCGCTTTGCCAACGGAATGTTCGAGCCGGTCTGGAACCGCAACCACATCGACCACGTGCAGATCGACGTTCCCGAGACGCTCTCGATCGGGATGCGGGCGAGCTTCTATGAGGAAACGGGGGCGTTTCGCGACATGATCGTCACGCACCTCTTCCAGGTGCTCAGCTTCGTCGCGATGGAGCCGCCGACCTCGATGGAGGCGAAGGCGCTGACGGTGGAGCGGGAGAAGGTCTTCGACTCGATGTCGGCCCTGGATCCGGACGGGGTCGTCCGCGGTCAGTACTCGGGGTACCGCGAGGAGGAGGGGGTGGCAGAGGACTCCGACACGGAGACCTTCGTCGCCCTGCGGGCCTGCGTCGACAACTGGCGCTGGGACGGCGTTCCCTTCTACCTGCGCTCCGGCAAGCGCATGGCCGAGAATCGCCACCTGCTGACCATCGCCTTCAAGCAGCCGCCGCGGCGGATGTTCCCGCTCGACTGCGAGCAGGTCGCCGAGGCCTTCGGCCACGACCACCTCACCTTCGAGCTGGGCGATCCCGGCAGCATCTCGGCGTCGTTCCTGGCCAAGGTGCCGGGGCCGACGCTGCACCTCGGCGAGGCGCACATGCGCTTCAACTACGCCGACACCTTCGGTGGCAGCGAGCACGCCCTCGACGCCTACGAGCGCCTGATCCACGACGTGATGCTCGGTGATCGCATGCTGTTCACGACCTCGGCCGGGATCGAGCGGCTCTGGGAGGTCTCCGAGCCCCTGCTGGAAGAGCCTCCCGCTGCGCTGGGCTACGAGCCGGGGAGCTGGGGCCCCGAGGCAGCGGACGAGCTGATCGCCCCTCGCCGCTGGCACCTGCCGGCCGGTCACGTCGACTGATCCGCCCGGCAACGGAAAAGGGCCCCGGGAGGGGCCCCTTGTTTCCGAAGGACGTACCACCAGAGAGTTCTAAGTCGCTGGCTCGTCGGTCCTCAAGCCTTATGTCTGCCACCCCTGCCGGCGGCTTGTAATAAAGAAACACCGCGTTCGGGGAAAAGTTGCACCAATTGCATCGGCGCTTGCAGCGGCCGACTTTAGGTAGATTCAAGAAATCCCCCTGGGGCGCTTAGCTCAGTTGGGAGAGCGCCAGCTCGACAAGCTGGAGGTCACTGGTTCGAGCCCAGTAGCGCCCACTCCGCTGTCCCCCCGAAGGAGCGACGATGGCCCACCGCCTGCTGCGCGCCAAAGACGCCTTCTGGCGCGAGTCGAATCAGATGCGGGTGCTCAACACCGATCTCGGCAAGCAGCTCGAGGCCGGTGACCTCGGCGCACGCCTCTGGCGCCTGCGGCCGGGACAGGCCTCGACCAAGCACCGCCACTTCGCCACGGAGGAGCTCTACGTGCTGCTGGAGGGGCGGGGGCGGGTCCGCGTCGACGAGGAGGCGCTCGAGCTCGGCCCGCTCGACTCCCTTCTGGTCGAGCCCGAGTCGGTGCGCCAGGTCTTCAACGACACCGAGGAGGATGCGCTGTGGTTGATCTTCGGCGCACCGCCCGAGGGCGCGAACACCCTCGAGATGAGCGAGGAGACGCTGCGCTCGCTCTATCCCGAGGGGCCGCGGAGCCTGCCGCCCGAGCTCGGCGGCGGCGAGCTCAGACCGTCGCCGGCAGACGAACCTCGGTGAGGCGGATGCTGTTGCCCGAGGGGTCGCGGAAGCCGGAGTCGATCCCGTAGGGCCGCTCTTCGGGCGTCTCGGTGAACTCGACGCCGCGCCCCTTGAGCTCCTCGTAGGAGGCCTGGCAGTCCTCGGTGGTGAGGAAGACGGTGCCGGCGAAGCCCTTCGCCATCACGGTCCTCAGCTGCTCGGCGGACTCCTCGTCCATCACCGGCGGTCCGGGGATCGCCATCAGCGTGATCGAGACGTCCTCCTGGCCGGGCGGGCCGACGGTCAGCCAGCGGAAGTCGCCCATCTCCGGCAGGGTGACGTCGGCGCGGACCTCCATGCCGACCTTCTCGGTGTAGAAGGCGAGCGCCTCGTCCTGGTCGTGGACCCAAAGCTGCGCGTTCGCGATCTTGATCATCTTCGTTCTCCTTGCTCGACGGAACAGGTCGTCGCCGATGCTAGGCGGGCACCTCGCCGCTGTCTTCTCGAAACGTGCGGTTTTGAGGACGGCCGTAGGCGCGCACGACGCAGCCGGGGATTCGAACGTAGGCGGAGGCGGGCGGGAAGGAGGCGCGGTAGGCGGTCGGCGACTGCCCGAAAGTGCGGCTGAAGCTCGTCGTGAAGGAGCCGATGCTCTGCAGGCCGACCGCAAGGCAGATCTCGGCGACCGAGTTGTCGGTGGTTCGCAGCAGGGCCGCGGCGCGCTCGAGCCGGCGCGTCAGCAGGTAGGCGTGCGGCGACTCGCCGAAGGCGCGTCGGAACTCGCGGCTGAAGTGCGCGCGGGAGAGCCCGGCGGCGCGGGCCATGTCGTCGACGTCGAGCGGTTCGAAGTAACGAGCGTCGGCAAGGTCCTTGGCGCGCAGGAGATGGCGGGCCGGTGGGACATGCGCCATGGGGGCAGTTTAGGCTCGCGCCTCGTGATCGGGACCTATTTGGCGGTCGTGGCTGTTTGCGTCTCCTCTCTGGCGATCGGCCAGGCCGCGCTGGCGCTCTGCGGCGTTCGGCGATGGTCATGGCTTGCGCCCGCGGTCGGCCTGGCCCTGCTCTGCGCGCTCTGCTGGGCGACCGTGCGAATGCCGGGCGACGGCGTCATCTCCGCCGTGCTCGTCTTGGTGCTGACGATCCTTGCCCTGGCCTACCTGTGGGGCAGGGTCGAGGGCGGGGGAGACGCGCTGCGCACCGGTCTCCCGGTGGCGGTCGGCGCGCTGCTAGCCGCATCGCTGCCCTTCGTGGTCGAAGGCCACTTCGGCATCCTCGGCACCGGCTTCAACCCCGACATGTCCCAACACCTGCTGGCGACCTACCGCCTCGCCCACGGCGAGAGCTCGCAGCTACTCGTCCAGGGCTATCCCCTCGGCCCGCACGCCATCGTCGTCGCCCTCAACAAGGGCCTGGGCATAGGCATAGTCCAGGGCTTCGACGGCCTCACCGTAGCCGCAGCGATCATCGCCCCCCTGACGGCTCTCGCCGCCTTCACCGACCAACCGAGGTGGCGCCGCACCGCCGCCGCCCTCCTGGTAGGGCTCCCATATCTGGTCGCCTCCTACTTCGCCCAGGGCGCCTTCAAGGAGGTAATCCAGGCCCTCTTCGTCCTAGCTTTCGTTCTAGCCCTAAGAGAGAGCACCCGCACTTGGAGCCATCTCACCTTGCGCTTCGTGCCGGCTGCTCTGCTGGCGATCGGCTCTGTCTACGTCTACAGCTTCCCAGGCTTGATCTGGTTGGCTGCCGTCACCGCAATATGGGCGATCTGGGAATGCATCTCACCCGCGGGTGGCGCGGCGGCGGGGGACCCCCATAGCGGAGGAGCCCGCGAAGCGGGATCCGAGCACATGGGGGAGGGCCGCCGTGACAGGACCCGCTGGCTGAGGCCAGCGTCCCTGGCGATCCTGGTCTTCGCCATAGGGACCCTCCCCGAGCTGGGCCGGATGATCGACTTTCACAGCTTCGAGACCTTCGACCCCAACGGCCCGGGCCTGGGCAACCTCTTCGGCCAGATCTCGCCCTTCACCGCTCTGGGCATCTGGCCCTCAGGCGACTTCCGCCTCGAACCGGGCGACGGCGCCGTTCCGGCTCTTGCGTATTTCGCGGGCGCGGCCTTTGCCGCACTGCTTCTCGTATACGGGCTGGTCATCTGCTGGCGCCGGCGTCAGACGATCGTTCTCGCGGGGATCGTCGGGGTGGCGGTCCTCTATGTGGCCGCCCGGGTGGGGGGCACCCCGTACACGTCCGCCAAGGCGCTCGAGATAGCCGCGCCACTGGTGACCCTGGGGATTTTGCTGCCGCTGGCCCGCCGTCCTGTCGCCCTGCTGTACGTGGCGGCGGCCGGCATCTGTTCGTTGCTCGCTCTCGCCAACGCCCCCGTCGGCCCGACCTCCTACTCGCCCGCCCTCACCGAGCTGCGCCCGCTGCTCGCTGGCGGCTCAACCCTCGTCCTCGCCCCTGACAAGTTGCTCGCCGAGGAACAGGGCGAGCGTTACATCGCCTGGGAGCTGCGCGGCGGCCGCGTCTGCATCGAACCGGCGAGCGCCGCGGGGGGGAGGCCGCCGATCGGAATCCGCTTCTTCGTCACCAGTGGCCCCTCGGCCCGAGCCCCGTTCAGCCAGCTCAGCTTCCGCCGCTACGCCGGCCCGTACATGGTCTGGGAACGGCGCGGCGTGGTCGGAGGACCCAGCCCGTGCCCGCTGATCGCCGAACGCGAGGCGAGGGCCGGCGAAAGATGAAGCCTTTTCCCCACTGGAGTGGGGACAAAGCTGCAACTGACGAGAGCACAGGTGGACACGTAGCATGGGGACGATGGAGGCTGCGACTCAGATCACCGTGAAGTTGCCGGACGGCACGGCATTAGAGCTGCCCGACGGCGCCACGGGCGCCGATGCGGCGGCGGCGATCGGGCCTGGCCTGGCCAAGGCGGCGCTGGCGATCCGCGTCGACGGCGAGCTGCGCGACCTATCCGCGCTGCTCCCCGACGGGGCCGAGATCGCGATCCTGACCGACCGCGACCCCGAGGCGCTGGAGCTGATCCGCCACGACGCCGCCCACGTGATGGCGGAGGCGGTGATGGAGCTCTACCCCGGGACGAAGGTGACGATCGGCCCGCCGATCGAACAGGGCTTCTATTACGACTTCGAGTTCCCCCCGGACGTCAAGATCAACGAAGACGACCTGGAGCGGATCGAGCAGGCGATGCAGGCGCACATCGGCGCCGACGAGCGCTTCGAGCGCCGCGACGTGCCGCCGGCCGAGGCGATCGAGATCTTCCGCGCCCAGGACCAGGGCTACAAGGTCGAGCTGATCGAAGACCTCGTCCGCGACGAAGGGGTCGAGACCGTCTCGCTCTACCGCAACGGCCCCTTCGAGGACCTCTGCCGCGGCCCGCACGGCCCCGGCACCGGCCGGATCAAGGCGATCAAGCTCAACTCGCTCGCCGGCGCCTACTGGCGCGGCGACGAGAGCCGCGCGATGCTGACCCGGATCTACGGCACCGCCTTCTTCTCGAAGAAGGATCTCGATCTGCACCTCGAGCGGATCGAGGAGGCCAAAGCCCGCGACCACCGCCGCCTCGGTCCCCAGCTCGGCATCTTCATGCTGCGCAAGGAGGCCCCGGGGATGCCCTTCTGGCTCGCCCACGGGACGACGCTGCTGCGGCTGATCGAGGCCGAGGTGCACGAGCAGCTGCGCAAGCGCGAGTACACCGAGATCAAGACGCCGCACCTGATGGACGTCGACCTCTGGCACCGCTCAGGTCACTGGGACAACTACCAGGACAACATGTACTTCACCGAGTCGAAGGAGCGCCAGTACGCGATCCGGCCGATGAACTGCCCCGGCGCCTGCCTCGTCTTCGACTCCGAACGACACTCCTACCGCGAGCTGCCGCTGCGCATGGCCGAGTTCGGCCAGGTCTCGCGCGCCGAGCGCGAGGGCGTGTTGCACGGTCTGCTGCGGGTGCGCGCCTTCACCCAGGACGACGCCCATATCTACTGCACGCCGGAGCAGATCGTCGACGAGGTGACCGGCATCTGCGAGGCGATCGACGAGCTCTACGCGCGCTTCGGCTTCGAGGACGTGCGCATCGAGCTCTCGACCAGGCCCGAGAAGTCGATCGGCAGCGAGGAGCAGTGGGAGCAGGCAGAAGCCGCGCTGCACGACGCGCTCGCGAGCCAGGACCGCGAGTTCACGCTCAACCCGGGCGACGGCGCCTTCTACGGGCCGAAGATCGACTTCCACATCACCGACGCGCTCGGCCGCTCCTGGCAGTGCGGCACCTGTCAGGTCGACTTCTTCATGCCAGAGCGCTTCGACCTCTACTACACCGACCAGAACGACGACCCGCAGCGGCCGGTGATGATCCACCGCGCCCTGCTCGGCTCGCTGGAGCGCTTCGCCGGCATCCTGATCGAGCACTACGGAGGCCGTTTCCCGGTCTGGCTGGCGCCGGTGCAGGCGACAGTGCTGCCGATCTCCGACCGCCACGTCGAGTTCGGCGACAGGGTCGCGGCGGAGCTGCGCGAGCTCGGCGTGCGGGTCGAGACCGACCGCCGCTCGGAGTCGATCGGCAAGAAGGTCCGCGACGCCGAAATCGCCCGCAACCCCTACATGCTGGTCGTCGGCGACCGCGAGGAAGAGACCGGTGCGGTCGCTGTGCGCTCGCATTCCGACGGCGAGCTGGGAGCGATGGCGCTCGCCGACTTCGCCGCCCTCGTCCACCGCGCCGAGCAGGCCGGTTGACGTGAATCCACCGGCGATCGCGCAGGGTCTCTATACTGCGGCCACTTGTTCGCAGGCATGCCAAACACACCGCGCCGCTGAGCGTCCCGTGGCAGCCTCCGCACCCCTCGTCCTCTTGAAGCTCCACCTCACCTCTCACTAGTGCCTGTCCCGCGCAGGTTCGATCGCCGTCCGCCCGAGCGCGACTCGACGCGCATCAACGAGCGCATCCGCGTGCCCAAAGTGCGCCTGATCGGCGCCGACGGCGAGCAGCTGGGAAT
>JAPVSJ010000062.1:0-45492 GCA_047519745.1 Actinomycetota bacterium
GTGTCGCCCCGAGAGCGCCGCTGGGCAGCTGCGACCCGTCAGGGGTCCGATCGACCCTGGGCACTTGACGAGGAGCTCTCCATATGAGGACGCAGGGTGCAGCCTTTGCTGGTTGCAAAGGCAAACCCGAGGACGCAGAGATGCGCAGTGCCACGCGCGTCATCCAGGCGTGCGGGGTCGCAGGCGCAGTCATCTCAGAAACCGGCGGGGTGGCGGGGGACGAAGCCGGCGTTGTCGAGCAGTTCTTCGTGCCAGCGCGGGCCGGTGCCTTCCGAGTCGCCTGCGGTGTCCCAGCGGTAGCCGGCGATCACCGCGTAGGCGTGGCCGGCGTTGGCGTAGACCGTGATCCAGCGCCCTTCGCCTTCCAGGCCCCAGCTCTCCATCGGACCCGAGGGAAGCGGGCTTTCGAGGAATTCACCGCCGTGCAGGGCGTAGCTGACCGAGCCCGAGCAGTCATAGCCCCGATCCCACCAGCGGCCGTGGCCACCGCCCCAGATGTAGGGCTTGGTGCGGATCCGGTTGGCGGCCGCGATAACGGCCTTGACCCGGGTGGGAGCCGCCTTCGGCGGGATCAGCATGCCGTTCGGCAGCAGTCGCGCTTTCGGCGTCGGGGTGCAGATATCGACTTCGGCGGGGGTCACGCCACCGCCACCGCAGTTGGCGCTGGCGCCTGATGGTGCGAAGGCAAGGACCGCCAGCGCCGCAATTGCGACTAACCCCGCCTTGAGCTTTGAGCTGTTCTTAGGCAAACCGATCTCCTTCGTCGGCCTACGGGGTTAGCTGTCGGGCTGGCGCTGATAGGAGCCTGCGCCCCCGTCCTATTTCGGACGGGTTAGCCCCGAAAACGTGGTTCCCCCGCTCCCGCGTCACCAGGTGGCTTGCGGGACTCGGCGTTTCGGTTGTTCGGAACGGCGGGCAGTGTAGCCGATCGTCCGGGCGGATGCTCATGGAAAACAAACATTTTGTGGCCCTTCGCACTTTCATCCCGGAATCCTCTCGACGGGCCGGCTGTTAGCTTGCAGCCCTGGGATGGAACTTTCAGGTCGCACAGCCCTGCTCACCGGCGCCACCGGCGGCCTTGGCCGTGCGATCGGCACGGCCCTGGCGGGGCGGGGCGCCAAGCTGATCCTCAGCGGCCGCAAGGCCGAGGCGCTGGAAGCGCTGGCAGCTGAGCTGCCCGGTGAGGGACACCGAGTGCTACCAGCCGATCTGGCCGAGCCCGGCGGCGCCGAGAAGCTCGCCGCCGAAGCGGGCGCCGTCGACATCCTCGTCGCCAACGCCGGCCTGCCGGGCATGGGCCTGCTGGCGGACTTCAGCCCCGAGCAGATGACGCGGGCGCTGCGCGTCAACCTCGAGGCGCCGATGCTGATGGCCAGGGCCCTCTATCCGGGGATGATCGAGCGCGGCTCCGGCCACCTCGTCTTCGTCTCCTCGCTCTCCGGCAAGGTCGCCAGCCCGCGCAGCTCGGTCTACAACGCGACCAAGTTCGGCCTGCGCGGCTTCGCGTTCGGCCTGCGCACCGATCTGGGCCCGCAGGGGATCGGAGTGTCGGTCGTCTCGCCCGGCTTCGTCCGCGAGGCGGGCATGTTTGCCGAGACCGGCGCCAAGCCACCACCCGGGATGGGAACCACGACCCCGGACAAGGTGGCCGCCGCGACGGTCAAGGCGATTGAGCGGAACAAGCTCGAGGCAGTGGTCGCGCCGCTGCAGCTCCGCGCCATGTCCCACTTCGCCCTCGCCACCCCATCCATCTCAGATCGCGCCCAGAGCGGCTCAGCTGGCCAGAAAGCAGCTAAAGCCGTAGACGACGGCCATCCGCCCGACAAGCGCTAGCCAGCCGAATCGGAGCAGGGGCGGGGGTGTCCGGGCGGCAGCGGCGTCCTCTTTTCGCCCCACTCCCGATCTCGGACGGCTGTAGACGTTTCTGGCGAAAACCCAGCGCCGCCCGGACACCCCCGCCCCTGCTCCCACCGTTTGCCTAGGATGAAGAGGTGAGCAGTCTCGACTCTTTTGGCGCCCGCTCGGACCTCGACGTAGGTGGCCGGTCTTATGAGATCTTCCGCCTCGACGCCCTGCAGGCCCGCTTCGACGTCGCCCGCCTGCCCTACTCGATCAAGGTGCTGCTGGAGAACGTGCTGCGGTTGGAGGACGGGGTGTCAGCGACGAAGGAAGATGTCGAGGCGATCGCCAGCTGGGACGCTGCCGCCGAGCCCAGCGCCGAGATTCCCTACCAGCCCGCGCGGGTGCTGATGCAGGACTTCACCGGCGTGCCTGCCGTGGTCGACCTGGCGGCGATGCGCGACGCGATGGCGGAGATCGGCGGCGACCCGGAGAAGATCAACCCGCTGGTCGACGTCGACCTGGTGATCGACCACTCGGTCCAGGTCGACGCCTTCGGCAACGCGCAAGCCTTCGCCGTCAACGCCGAGCGCGAGTTCGAACGCAACCGCGAGCGCTACTCCTTCCTCAAGTGGGGGCGGGAGGCCTTCGACAACTTCAGCGTCGTGCCGCCGGCGACCGGGATCTGCCACCAGGTCAACCTCGAGCACATCTCCCAGGTCGTCTACAGCTCCGAGCGCAGCGGCACGCTGCAGGCCTACCCCGACACCCTGGTCGGCACCGACTCCCACACGACGATGGTCAACGGCCTCGGTGTGCTCGGCTGGGGGGTCGGCGGGATCGAGGCCGAGGCGGCGATGCTGGGCCAGCCGGTCTCGATGCTGCTGCCGCAGGTCGTCGGCTTCAAGCTCGACGGCGAGCTGCCGCCCGGGGCGACGGCGACCGACCTGGTCCTGACCGTGACCGAGATGCTGCGCGCGCACGGAGTCGTCTCCAAGTTCGTCGAGTTCTTCGGCCCCGGCCTGGCCACGCTCGGCCTCGCCGACCGGGCGACGATCGGCAACATGTCGCCGGAGTTCGGCTCGACCTGCGCGATCTTCCCGATCGACGCCGAGACGCTGCGCTACCTGGAGCTGACCGGGCGCCCGACCGCGACGCTCGAGCTGGTCGACGCCTACGCCCGCGCGCAGGGGATGTTCCACGACGCCGATTCCGAAGACCCGGTCTTCTCGGCGACGCTGGAGCTGGATCTGCGCGAGGTCGAGCCGAGCATCGCCGGGCCGAAACGTCCTCAGGACCGGGTGCCGCTGGTCGAGGCCAAGGAGGCCTTCCTCGAGGCTATGCGGGAGTTCGACCCCGAGGCGGCCGAGCAGATGGGCAACGGCATCGACGAGGCGGGCGACGAGTCGTTTCCTGCCTCGGACCCCCCGGCCGAGGACCACGACGACGAGCGCGGCAGGCCGCGACCGGCTTTGAGCGGCGGTCTCAGCGCGACGATCGGCAGGGGCAGCGGCGACCAGATCGAGGTGACGCTCGAGGACGGCACGGCGTTCGAGCTCGACCACGGCCGCGTCGTGATCGCCGCGATCACCAGCTGCACCAACACCTCCAATCCCTCGGTGATGATCGGCGCCGGCCTGCTCGCCCGCAACGCCGTGCAGCGAGGCCTGAAACGCAAGCCCTGGGTGAAGACGTCGCTCGCGCCGGGCTCGACCGTCGTCACCGACTACCTCGACAAAGCCGGGCTGACCGAGTACCTGAACCAGCTCGAGTTCAACCTGGTCGGCTACGGCTGCACGACCTGCATCGGCAACTCGGGGCCGCTGCCGGCGGAGATATCGGCCGCGGTCGAGAAGAACGACCTGGCGGTCTGCGCGGTGCTGTCGGGGAATCGCAACTTCGAGGGCCGCATCAACCAGGACGTCAAGGCGAACTACCTGGCCAGTCCACCCCTCGTCGTCGCCTACGCGCTGGCGGGCCGTATGGACCTCGACCTGACGACTGAGCCCCTGGGTGAGGACCGCGAGGGTGAGCCGGTCTACCTGCGCGAGATCTGGCCCGACCCCGACGAGGTCAAGGAGTTGATCGGCCGCTCGATCGCCTCGGAGATGTTCACCCGCAACTACGGTGGGGTGCTGGAGGGGGACGACACCTGGAAGGCGGTCGAGGTGCCGCAGGGCGACCGCTACACCTGGCCCGACTCGACCTACGTGCGCAAGCCGTCCTTCTTCGAGGGCATGGCGCCCGAGCCGCCCCCGGTCGAGCCGATCTCACGCGCCCGCGTGCTGGCCCTGCTTGGCGACTCGATCACGACCGATCACATCTCGCCCGCCGGCGCGATCAAGAAAGCGAGCCCGGCGGGAGAGTGGCTGATCGAACAGGGAGTGGAGCCGCGCGACTTCAACTCCTACGGCTCGCGGCGGGGCAATCACGAGGTGATGATCCGCGGCACCTTCGCCAACATCCGCCTGCGCAACCTCCTGGTCGAGCGGGTGGGAGGCTTCACCCGCCACTTCCCCGATGGCAAGGAGACGACGATCTTCGAGGCGGCGACGGCCTACGCGGAGGAAGGCGTGCCGCTGGTCGTTCTCGCCGGCAGGGAGTACGGCTCTGGCTCCTCGCGCGACTGGGCGGCGAAGGGGACGAAGCTGCTCGGCGTACGCGCAGTGATCGCCGAGTCCTTCGAGCGCATCCACCGTTCGAACCTGATCGGCATGGGCGTCCTGCCACTGCAGTTCCCGGTGGGCGAGTCGATCGAGTCGCTCGGCCTGACGGGGGAAGAGGTAGTCGACGTCGGCGATCTCGAGGGCGGCGAGGCCAAGACCGTCACGGTCACCGCCGGCGACGCCGAGTTCGAGGCAACCGTTCGGCTCGACACCCCAAACGAGGTCGTGTACTACAAGAACGGTGGAATCCTGCAGACGGTGTTGAGAAGCCTGCGGGGGTAAGTCTCTGTCTGAGTTCAGACAAGGCGGTACAGGAGGGCCGCGGGAGGCAGGGGGTCCGCGCGACCCTCACTGCACCTGTATGCGTCGGTAGCCAGGGAGGGATGCCGACGCGCCTGCCTCCTCGAGCGGGACTGCCCGATGGAAACAGTCAACCGTTACCTATAGCGCCTACCGGGTCCTAGGTCAAGGCATCTTGAGCGTATCTACGGGGTTTTCCGCGACTTTTTGCGGTGAATCCCCGATGCCCCAGCCACGCCGTTCGATCAGCTCGATCCCGATAACACTGCCCACCGGCCCCACCGGGGTAAGCGTCGCGGCAAGCAGCGTGTAAGGAGCCTCACGCCTGACACAGGCGACCCAAATGACGATGCACAGGGCCACGAACCCCAACCCGTGCGCCCATCCGAAGATCATCGTCTCGGTGTCGAATCCCGGCAGAAGCCAGAACAAGATCAACGCACTGAAGATCGCCAGCTCCACATAAGAGAGCACCTTGACGCGAGCAAACAGCTTCCCTGGAACGGGCTTCCTCACTAAGCCCCAGGAGTAAGCGCCGTGAGCACGATCCGCTCCTGCTCGCGCGCATGCGCGATCGAGTAGCCCTCGCCCGGGCTCGCCCGGGTTGGGCGGCCGACGTAGCCGAGCTCGACGCCCTCGGGCATCAGGTCCGGCAGGCGGCGCGACATCACCTTCCAGCAGCCCATGTTGCGCGGCTCCTCCTGCGTCCAGACGATCTCCTTCAGATTGGGGTAGGAGGCGATCAGCTCGCTCAGCTGCTCTTTGGCGAACGGGTAGAGCAGCTCGACCCGGGCGATCGCGACGTCCTCGGCGGCCTCGCGTCGCTCGCTGGCGTCGATGTCCCAGTAGACCTTGCCGGTGCAGAGCACGAGGCGCTCGACCTTCTCGCGACGGTTGGCCGCAGCGGGGTCGTCGAGGATGAAGTGGAACTTGCCGCCGGTAAGCTCGTCGACGGCTGCCGAGGCGCGGTCGAGCCGCAGCAGCCCCTTCGGGGTGAAGACGATCAGCGGGCGCGGCTTGCGGATCAGCGCCTGTCGCCGCAGCAGGTGGAAGTACTGGGCGGCGCTGCTGGGATTGGCGATCCGGATGTTGCCCTCCGCCGCCAGCGCCATGAAGCGCTCGATGCGAGCGCTCGAGTGCTCGGGCCCCGAGCCCTCGTAGCCGTGCGGCAGCAGCAGCGTGAGGCGGCTCGTCTGTCCCCACTTCGCCTCGCCGGAGACGATGAAGCTGTCGATGATCACCTGGCCGGCATTGGCGAAATCGCCGAACTGGGCCTCCCAGAGGACCAGGGCATCCGGCGTCGCCGCCGAGTAGCCGTACTCGAAGCCGAGGCAGGCGATCTCCGAGAGCGGGCTGTTGTAGAGCTCGAAGGGGGCCTTGGCGTCGCTGAGGTTCTGCATCGGGCAGTAGGGCAGGCCGGTCTTCTCGTCGTGGAGGACGAGGTGGCGGTGGGAGAAGGTGCCGCGCTCGGTGTCCTGGCCGGTGAGGCGGATGTGGACGCCCTCGGTCAGCAGCGAGGAGAAGGCCAGCGCCTCGGCGTGGCCGAACTCGATCCCGCCCTCGGTGAGCGCCTCGGCCCGATTGCCGAGCGGTTTGCGCAGCTTGCGGTGGATCGTGAAGCTCTCCGGCACCTCGAGCAGGGCCTCGTTCAGCTCGGCCAGCTTCTCCACCGGGACCGTCGTTTCGACCGGTGGGCTGGCGCTGCGGTCGAGTTCGCCGGTGCTGGAGGTGGTCACGGTGGGGTCTTCGTACTCGCCCAGCTCCATCTTCCTGCGCAGGTCCTTGAGCGCCGCGGACATCTCCTCGTGGCGCTCTTCGCGCGCCCGCTCGACGTCCTCGCGGGCGATCGTTCCCTCCTCGATCAGCTTCTCGGCGTAGATCTCGGAGACCGGCGGGTGGGCCTTGATCTTGGCCGTGATCGCCGGCTGGGTGTAGGCGGGCTCGTCGGTCTCGTTGTGGCCGAAGCGGCGGTAGCCGATCACGTCGATGACGATGTCGCGGCCCCAGCGCTCGCGGTAGGCCATCGCCAGGCGGATCGCCGCGGAGCAGGCCTCGACGTCGTCGGCGTTGACGTGGACGATCGGCACGTTGAACCCCTTGGCCATGTCGGCGGCGTAGGGGGTCGAGCGGGCGTCCTCGGGGTCGGTGGTGAAGCCCACCTGGTTGTCCTGGATGATGTGGATCGTGCCGCCCGTGGTGTAGCCGCGCAGCGCCTGCAGGTTGAGCGTCTCGGCGACGACTCCCTGTCCGGGGAAGGCGGCGTCGCCGTGGAGCAGCACCGGTACCGCGTACTTCGGTTTGTGCTCGAGCTTCGCCCCGTCGATCTCGGACTGGAGGAAGCGGGTCGCCCCCTCGACCACCGGGTCGACGAACTCGAGGTGGCTCGGGTTGGGGAAGAGGCGCACGGCGACCTCCTCGCCCTCATGGGTCTCGTAGATCCCCTGATGGCCGTAGTGGTACTTGACGTCGCCGGTGCCGCCATGGGGGATCGCGGCGACCGCCTTGACCATCTCGATCTGCTTGGCGCCCTCGAACTCGGCCAGGATCGACTCGACCGAGCGGCCGAGGTTGTGGGCGAGGACGGCGAGGCGTCCGCGGTGGGCCATGCCGAAGGCGACCTCCTCGGCGCCGCCGCGGCCGGCGAGGGTGACCAGCTCGTCGAGCATCGGCACGATCACGTCGAGGCCCTCGATCGTGAAGATCTTCTGGCCCAAATACGCTTTCTCGATGAAGCGCTCGAACTCGAAGACGTCGATCAGCCGGCCCAGCAGGCGGCGTTTCTCGTCATCGTCGAGCGGCCGGCGGTGGGCGCCGGTCTCGACCATCTCCTGCAGCCAGGTCCTTTGTTGGTGCGAGGAGAGGTGCTCGAACTGGTAGGCGATCGTGCCGCAGTAGGCCGCACGCATCCGCGGCAGGACATCGAGCAGGGTCTCGCCGGGGACGCCGATGTGGAGGATCGAGGCGGGGACGCGGGCCATCAGCTCGGGCGTCAGGTTGAGGTTCTCGGGCTGGATCGCGGGGTCGCCCTTCGGCTCTTTTCCCAGCGGGTCGAGGCGGGCGGCGAGGTGGCCGTGGGTGCGGTAGCCCTTGAGCAGCGAGGTGGCAGCCTGCACCGCGCCGAGCAGCTCCTCGTCGGGGGCGCCGGGGGTCGCCGGCAGTGGCGCGGCGCCCAGCGGCGGCGCCGAGGCGGAGGCCGGGTGGGCGGCGGCGAGCGGCGCCGCGTCGATGCCGAGGTCGGCGGCGACCGTCTCGTAGAAGCGGTCCTCGCCTTCGAGCAAGCCTTCGATCCGGCGCAGGAAGGCGCCCGACTCGGCGCCCTGGATCACGCGGTGGTCGTAGGTCGAGGTCAGCGTCATCGTCTTCGAGACGCCGAGCTGCCGTAGCCGCTCCGGGGAGGCGTGCGCCCACTCGGGCGGGTAGGCGATCGCGCCGGCGGCGATGATCGCGCTCTGTCCCTTCATCAGCCGGGGGACCGAGGCGGCGGTGCCGATCCCGCCCGGGTTGGTCAGCGAGATGTTGGTGCCCTGGAAGTCGTCGGCGGTAAGCTTCGACTCGCGCGTCTTCGTGATCAGATCCTCGTAGTAGGCGTGGAAGGCGGCGAAGTCGAGCCCGTCGGCGCCCTTGATCGCCGGCACCATCAGGCTGCGCGACCCGTCCTTGCGCTCGATGTCGACGGCGATGCCGAGGTTGACCGGCCCGTTCTCGATCGCGAACGGCTTGCCCTCGCGCTCCTCGAAGCTGCGCACCATCACCGGCCATTCCTTGGCCGCCCGCACGATCGCCCAGGCGATCAGGTGCGTGAACGACACCTTCAGCCCACGCTCCTTGAGCTGCCCGTTCAACGCCTTCCGTTTCGCATCCAACGTGTCGACCGCAATCGTCCGGAACGAAGTGGCGGTAGGAACCTCCCGGCTCTCGCCCATGGCCTGAGCCAACATCGCGGCGGGCCCCCTGAGAGCTTTCGCCTCCCCGGCGAGAGCGGCCGCGCCGGCGCCATTGCCACGATCGGCAGCAGCCAGCACATCGTCCTTGGTCACCTTGCCCCCCGGGCCGTTCCCGCTCACCGAGCCAAGATCGACGCCGTTCTCCGCAGCTACGCGACGAGCGACGGGCGTAGCCCGAACTCCATTGCCAGCGCCGTTCCCGCCGGCACCAGCCTCACTCCCGCGGGTGGCGGAGGGGGAGGGGGTGTTCGGATGGGTGAGTCCGCTAACACCCCCTCCCCCTCCGACAGGACCCGCGGCAGAAGCCTCAGAACCCTCGTCCGTCCCGCTACCGCCGCCCTCGCCAGGCGCCATCTCAGCCAACGGCGCCCCAACAGGCACCTCCTCGTCAACCGACGCAATCAGCTTCGTAATGACGCCGTCAGCCGGCGCAGGGACCTCTGCGTCGACCTTGTCGGTCGAGACCTCGACCACCGTGTCGCCCTCGTGAACGAAGTCGCCCTCGGCGACGTGCCATTCGAGAACGATGCCCTCGGTAACCGACTCGCCCATCTCGGGCATCTGGATCTGGACGGTCGCCGTTTGCGCCATGCGTAGATTGAGTGTATGAAACAGCGATGAACTACTTCGTCACCGGCGCCACCGGCTTCATCGGCCGCAACCTCGTAGCCCGGCTCTTACAGCGCGAGGGGACGATCTTCGCGCTGGTCCGGGCGGGCTCGCGCGGACGCCTCGAGGAGCTGCGGACCGCCTGGGGAGCCGACGGAGCGCGGGTCGTGCCGATCGCCGGCGACCTCGCCCAGCCCGGCCTCGGTGTCTCCGAGGAGGACCTGCTGACGCTGCGCGGCGACGTCGATCACTTCTTCCACCTGGCCGCGATCTACGACATGGCGGCGGGCGCCGAGGCCCAGGAGGTCGCCAACGTCGAGGGAACCCGCCATGCGGTCGAACTCGCCGGCGCGATCGAGGCGGGCTGCTTCCACCAAATCAGCTCGATCGCCGCCGCCGGCCTCTACAAGGGCACCTGGACCGAGGACATGTTCGAGCAGGCCGAAGACCTCGACACCCATCCCTACTTCCGCACCAAGCACGAGTCCGAGCGGATCGTGCGCGAGCACTGCAGCCGCCCCTGGCGCGTCTACCGGCCGGGGATCGTCGTCGGCGACTCGCGCACGGGCGAGATCGACAAGATCGACGGCCCCTACTACATGTTCAAGCTGCTGCAGCAGACGCGGCGGGTGCTGCCGTCCTGGCTGCCGACCCTCGGCATCGAGGGGGGGGAGATCAACATCGTCCCGGTCGACTACGTCGCCGCGGCGATCGACCACATCGCCCACAAGCCCGGGCTCGACGGTCGCGCCTTCAGCCTCACCGACCCGAAGCCGAAGACCGCGGGCGAGGTGCTCAACCTCTTCGCCCGCGCCGCCGACGCGCCGCAGGCGGCGCTGCAGCTCGACTCCGGCATCACCGACCCGGCGACCAGCCTGGTGCGCACTGGGTTGAAGTTCTTCCCACCGGCGAAGCGGGCGGCGAAGGTGGCTCTCAACCAGGTCGGCATTCCGGCCGGCGTGCTCAGCTACGTCAGCTACCCGACCCACTTCGACTCGACCGAGGCCGAGGCGGCGCTGGCCGGCTCGGGGATCGCGGTGCCGCCGCTGGAGAGCTACGCCGACCGCGTCTGGGACTACTGGGAGCGCAACCTCGACCCGGATCTGTTCAAGGACCGATCGCTATCGGCGGCGGTGCGCGGCAAGGTGGTGCTGATCACCGGCGCCTCGTCGGGAATCGGCAGGGCGACCGCGGTCAAGGCGGCCGACGCGGGGGCGACGGTGCTGCTGGTCGCGCGCTCGGTCGACAAGCTCGAGGAGACGAAAAGGGAGATCGAGACAGCCGGCGGCGTCGCCCACATCCATCGCTGCGACATGTCCGACATCGAGGACGTCGAGCGGATGGCCGAGGAGGTGCTCGCCTACCACGGGCAGGTCGACATCCTCGTCAACAACGCGGGCCGCTCGATCCGCCGCTCGGTCAAGCTCTCCTACGATCGCTTCCACGACTACGAGCGGACGATGCAGATCAACTACTTCGGCGCCCTGCGGCTGATCCTGGCGCTGCTGCCCTCGATGCAGGCGCGCAAGTCGGGCCACATCATCAACGTCAGCTCGATCGGCGCCCAGACCAACCCGCCGCGCTTCTCCGCCTACGTCGCCTCGAAGTCGGCGCTGGACGCCTTCAGTCGGGTGATCGCCTCCGAGGTGTTCGACGACGGCGTCAGCATCACGACGATCTACATGCCGCTGGTGCGCACGCCGATGATCGCGCCGACGCGGATGTACGACATGTTCCCCGCGATCACCCCCGAGGAGGCCGCCGAGATGATCGCCGGGGCGATGATCGGCAAGCCGAAGAAGGTGGCGACGCGGATGGGCACCTTCGGCGAGCTGCTCTACGCGGTCGCCCCGACGGTCAGCGACAAAATCCTCAACACGGCCTTCAAGCTGTTTCCTGAGTCGCAGGCGGCCAAGGGGAAGGGCGACGAGGCGCCTGACCGGGCGCCCACCACCGAGGCCGTTGCGTTTGCGCATCTGATGAAAGGCGTGCACTGGTAGACGGGCGCGGCCGGGCGACGCTTGTCGGAGCGGCCGTGGATGACACCGCATGCCTGCGTCGGATGACCACGGTTCTCGTCGCGAATGGCTCTGCCATTCACTCCTCCACCCGCGGCCCCCGACTTGGCCTGCGGCGCCCCCACGACCACTCCGCCCACGCGCCGACCGCCCACGCCCGTCCCTTCTCTTCCAGGATGGACAGTTGTGCCCCCTATGGGGGACACAATCCTCCATTTTTCACGGCCTGCGATTGTTCCCGTCGATGAGTCGCAGGCTCAAGCATTGGGGGTGGGGGTATGAGGATCAGGCGCCCTCTGAGAAGGAGCTGCGGGAGGCCGCCGCGGGCATAAGGGCTCGATTCGGCTTTGGGGGCAAGCCGGAGGACGTGGTGCCGCTCGACGCTGTGGAGGTTCGGGCGGCTCGGTTGAAGGCGCCCTCCGATTTCGGTGACTTGTTTACGGATGAGAAGTACGAGCGGGTTAGTCGGGCGCTTGGGAAGGCTTATCGGGATGTGGTGCGGGGGTTTCGGGGGGAATTCTCTAATCCGCCGGATCTTGTGGCGCTGCCTCGGGACGAGTCGGAGATCGAGACGGTGCTCTCCTGGTGTGAGGCGGAGGGGGCGGCGGTCATTCCGTTTGGCGGTGGGACGAGCGTGGTCGGTGGGGTCGAGGGGCGGTTGGGAGATCGGCCGTTTGTCTCGCTGGATCTGCGGAGGCTGGACCGGGTGCTGGAGGTCGATGCGGAGTCGATGGCGGCTCGGATCCAGGCCGGGGCCACCGGGCCGAGGCTGGAGGAGCAGCTGCGCGAGCATGGGCTGACCCTGCGGCACTTCCCCCAGTCGTTCGAGTACTCGACGCTGGGGGGTTGGATTGCGACCCGGGCGGGCGGGCACTTTGCCACCCTCTACACCCACATCGACGATCTTGTCGAGTCGGTGCGGGCGATCACGCCGCGTGGCACCTGGGAGAGCCGGCGGTTGCCGGGCTCGGGAGCTGGGCCGTCCCCGGACCGGGCGCTGATCGGCTCGGAGGGAATCCTCGGAGTGATCGGCGAGGCCTGGATGCGGGTGCGACCGCGGCCCGAGTTCAAGAGCTCCTGCGGAGTCGAGTTCGACGATTTCCTCAGGGCGGCTGGCGCTGTGCGCGAGATCTCGCAGTCAGGCCTCTATCCGAGCAACTGTCGCCTGCTCGACGCGACGGAGGCGGGGATGACGGGCGCCGGCAGCGGCGAGAAGAGCCTCCTGGTGCTCGGCTTCGAGTCCGCTCACCATTCCGTCGACGCCCCGATGGACCTGGCGCTGGCGATCGCTCGCGAGCACGGCGGGATCCCGGGTGAGGTGCGAGGAAGCGGTGGGGAAGACGGCAAGGACGCGGGGGCCGTCGGCGCCTGGCGCAGCGCCTTTTTGCTGGCGCCCTACCTGCGCGACACCTTCGTCGCCTGTGGCGTTCTCTCGGAGACCTTCGAGACGGCGATCACCTGGGACCGCTTCGAGGACTTCCACGCGACGGCGATGGAGGCTGTGCGCGCGAAGGTCGCCGAGGTCTGCGACGCGCCGGCCGAGGGTGTGGGCGCGCCGCGCGTCAGCTGCCGCTTCACCCACGTCTACCCCGATGGCCCCGCCCCCTACTTCACGATCATGGCCCCGGCTGTCCGCGGCGGCGAGGTCGAGCAGTGGGACGAGATCAAGGCGGCTGCGGCGGAGGCGGTGATCGAGGGCGGCGGCACGATCACCCATCACCACGCGGTCGGCCGCGACCACCGCCCCTGGTATGACCGCCAGCGCCCCGCTCCCTTCGCCGCCGTGCTACGAGCGGCCAAGCTGGAGCTGGATCCAGCCGCGATGCTGAATCCAGGCGTTCTCATCGACCCATAGGGAGGAGGTGACCGTCGAGCGGCGCTACCCTGTCGCGACCGATACCGCCGTATTGGTCCCTCGTCCCGCGTCCCGATCATGGAAACGATCACCTCAGAGCACCCGACTATCCCCGCGAAACCGGCCGAACCCGTCGTTCCGCGGCGCTCACCGCTGCGGGCGGCGATCAAGACCGGGCGGCCGCAGGAGTGGATCAAGAACACCTTCGTGTTCGCCGGCCTGCTCTTCTCGGGCAAGTTCAACCAGCCGCACGACGTGCTGGAGGCCTTCCTCACTTTCGTCGCCTTCTGCGGGATCTCCAGCGCCGGCTACTACGTCAACGACCTGGTCGACGTCGAGCTCGACCGCAAGCACCCGAAGAAGCGCTTCCGGCCGCTGGCGGCGGGCGAGCTCTCCGAGGGGGCGGCGAAGACGATCGCGCCGCTGCTGGCGCTTGCCGCGATCGGGCTCGCCTTCGCCACCGTGAACTGGCAGGTCGGGTTGATGGTCGTCGGCTATGGGATTGCCCAGGTCGCCTACAGCCTCGGCCTCAAGCAGATCGTGATCATCGACGTGATGACGCTCGCCGGGCTGTTCATCCTGCGGGTGGCAGCCGGCGCGGTGGCGGTTGACGCCCACGCCTCCGAATGGCTGCTGCTCTGCACCGGCATGGTCGCCCTCTTCCTCGGCGTGACCAAGCGCCGCCAGGAGGCGGTATCCGAGCTGCACCAGGGCACCAGCAGCCGCCCGGTCCTGGAGCACTACTCGCTGCCCTTCCTCGACCAGATGGTCGCGATGGTCACCACCGGGACCGTGATCAGCTACTCGATCTACGCTGTCAACTCGCCGATCATCGGCAACAAGATGATGTGGACGATCCCACCGGTCCTCTACTGCATCTTCCGCTACCTCTACCTGATCTACGACCGCGCCGACGACCGCTCCACCGCCGCGATCGTCGCCGAAGACCGCCCGTTGATCGCCGGCGTCGCCACCTTCGCGATCATCGCCTTCGCTCTGCTCTACATCTTCAAGTAGTCAGCCCCGGTCGGAATCTAGGCCGGGTTGCCGAGCTGGTCGCTGCGAAGGCTCTGCCGCGCGTCGCCGGCTCCGAGCTCCATCCCCACGTTCTGCCAGCCCTTGCTCGGGTCATTGAGGTCGAGGAATTGCGAGTAGCCGCCGCTGGGGACTTCGAACGGTTTCGTGATCGCCCCGGTGTGGTCGAATTTCGCGCCCGGGGGCGGGGTCGAGTCGAACCAGGCGGGGGTGACGAAGTCCTGCACCTCGACGCCGTTCACCTCGTAGTTGCTCGACTGCGCCGCGTCTCCGATCTCGACCGCCCAGAACTTCGAGCGTCCGTCGAAGCTGGCGGTGGTCAGGAACGGGTCGGCAAGCGCCTCGGCGAGCTCGTGCGAAGCGCAGGCCGACTCGCTCACGCCCGCCTGCCGGCAGGTGCGGACGAACACCTCCATCACCGGCATGCCGGTATCCGTGTCCTTGTGGTAGCCCAGGGCTCGATCTTCGTCGGTGTCGTCGAGGAATATGAGCTGCCAGTCGCCGCCGCCGGGCGACTTGACGGCCACGGTGACGGGCGCCAGCCCCCAGGCCGGACAGATGTCGTCGTTGGCCTGCTGCTCGAGGGCACTCGCGATCGTCGCGGCGGCTTGGTCATCGAGGATCGTGGACTGGTTGACTACGGCGACAGCGGGCATGCGTTCCTTTCGGTTCGGGGGTGTCCGAGGTTGTGGCTCCGAGAGTCAAGACACCTACGGGTCCGAAAGCGGTTTCACCTTCTACACCACAATAGGGCGCCTACGGGCTGACCGGCAGGTCCGAGAGCAACTCGGTCTTGCCCCCCCGCTGGAATTGCAGGTCGATCGTCTCGTCCTTGCGGTAGGTGCCGAAGAGGCCGAGGTACATCGCCAGCCAGCGGCCGGTGCCGACCTTCTCCTTGACGATCTCGCGGGTGAAGACGATCTCACCGGCGCGGACGTTGTAGTCGACCTCCTCGCGCTGCTCGACGCCGTTGACGAAGACGGCGTAGGGGGCTTCGGCGCCAGCCGGCAACTTCACACGTCGCCCGGCTGCATAGCTGCCCTTGGGGATCTCGGCCTCACTCATGCTTCGAGAGTCTCGCGGACCAGGTCGAATGGCGTCTCGTGGCTCGACGGCTCGAGCTCTTCGCGCGTCACGCCGCCTCGATATGGCATGAAGGTCCCGTCCCCCCGCACGTCGATCCCCGCCACCGGCTTGCGCAGCAGCCCCCTCCCCGTCAACTGCAACCGGGCATGAACCTGCTGCTCAGGCCCAAAGTCCCGCAGCGAGGAAACCGGCTTCGCCGGCCCCTCGGCGCGAATAGCCAAAGCCCGCTCCCGCATCGCCGCGACGGCGGCGCCCAGGTCGTCGAACGACTCGTGCGAGACGTCGGACCCATGCCGGACGGTCAGCTTCCAGCTAGGCACCGCGCCGCGGGCGTTTGGGACGCCGCGCAGGCGGGCCGACGATTTTCTCCGGCCCTTCGCGGTCGTCCACGGCGAGGTACTCGCGCTCGCGCTCGCCGGTGTAGATCTGCCGCGGCCGGGCGATTTTCTGCTCGGGATCGTCCTTCATCTCCATCCACTGGGCGACCCAGCCTGCGGTGCGCGGGATTGCGAAGATCACGGTGAACATCTCGGCCGGGATCTCCAGCGCCTCGTAGATGATCCCCGAGTAGAAGTCGACGTTGGGGTAGAGCTTGCGCGAGGTGAAGTACTCGTCGGCGAGCGCCTGCTTCTCCAGCTCGCGGGCGATCTCGACGATCGCGTTGTACTCGGTCGCCTCGAAGACCTCCTCCATGTGCTGCTGGATGATCCGCGCCCGCGGGTCGTAGTTCTTGTAGACGCGGTGGCCGAAGCCCATCAGTTTCTCTTCGCGGTTTTTCACCCGCTCGAGGAAGCCGGGGATGTTGTCGACCGAGCCGATCCGCCGCAGCATCCGCAGCACCGCCTCGTTGGCGCCGCCGTGCAGTGGCCCGTAGAGCGCCGCGACCCCGGCCGCCACCGCCGAGTATGGGTCGACGTCGGAGGAGCCGACGCCGCGCACGGCGTTGGTCGAGCAGTTCTGTTCGTGGTCGGCGTGGAGGATGAAGAGCACGTCGAGCGCCTTCGAGAGGGCGGGCTTGGGCACGTGCTTGGCTTCGGTCTTCTTGAACATCATCGAGAGGAAGTTCTCGGCGAAGTTGAGGTCGTTGTCCGGGTAGACGTAGGGCAGTCCTATGTTGTGGCGGTAGGAGAAGGCGGCCAGCGTCGGCACCTTGGCGATCAGCCGCACCGCCGCCATGTAGCGCTCTTCGGGATCTTCGGTGTGCTTGGCATCCGGGTAGAAGGTCGAGAGCGCGCCGACCCCGGCCAGCAGCATCCCCATCGGGTGGGCGTCGTAGCGGAAGCCCTCGAAGAACTGCTTGAGGTCCTCGTGGACGAAGGTGTGGTGGACGATGTCGTAGGTCCAGCGGTCGAGCTGGGGCCCGGTCGGCAGCTCGCCGAAGATCAAGAGGTAGGCGACCTCGAGGAAGGTCGAGCGCTCGCAGAGCTGCTCGATCGAGTAGCCGCGGTGTTCGAGGATCCCGGCCTCGCCGTCGATGTAGGTGATCGCCGAGCGGCAGGAGGCCGTGTTGGTGAAGGCCGGGTCGTAGGCGAGCATGCCGAATTCGCCCTCGTCGACTTTGATCTGGCGCAGGTCCATGGCGCGGACCGTGCCGTCGACGATCGGCAGCTCATAGGCCTTGCCGGTGCGGTTGTCGGTGACGCTGAGGGAGTCGCCTGCCATCGAGGCGATCATTTTCGCAGTTCGGACGCCTCAGCCCGTTAACGCACGGGCAAGGGCTCGAACTGGGTCATCTCGTGCAGCGTCGCGAAGCGCTCGTCGATCTCCTCGCGGGTCAGCCCCGCGACCCGCTCGGTGCCGAAGTCCTCGACGTTGAAGGAGGCGAGCACGGTGCCGTAGCCCATCGCCCGGCGCAGGCTCGCTTCGTCGAGCTCGCCGTCGTGGCTGTCGAGGTAGCCGAGGAAGCCACCGGCGAAGCTGTCGCCGGCGCCGGTCGGGTCGCGCACGTCGTCGAGCGGGATCCCCGGCAGGGCGAAGAAGCGGTCGCGGGTGAAGAGGGCGGCGCCGTACTCGCCCTGCTTGGCGACGACGGCGCTGGGGCCGAGCTCCATCGCGGCGCGGGCGGCGCGGGCCAGGTTCGACTCGCCGGTCAGCTGGCGTATCTCGGCGTCGTTGACGATCAGGCAGTCGACCTCCGCGATCGCCGCCAGTAGCGAGTCCTTGGCGGTGTCGATCCAGAGGTTCATCGAGTCGAGGGCGCAGAAACGGGCGCCGTCGCACTGGGCGCGGACCTGACGCTGCAGGTCCGGCTGGATGTTGGCGAGGAAGAGGGTGTCGGCGGCTTTCGACTCGGCGGAGAGCTTCGGCTCGAACTCGCCGAAGACGCCGAGCCGCGTGTCCTCGGTGTGGGCGACGTTGAGGTCGTACTCGTAGCGGCCGCGCCAGAAGAACGATTGGCCGCCCTCGACCCGCTCGATGTCGCCGGTTCGCACGCCGCGGTTCTCGAGCACCGCGAACTCGGCGGCGCCGAAATCCTCGCCGACCGGGCCGACTGGGCGCACCTCGGTGAAGAAGCTGGCGGCGAGCGAGAAGTGGACGGCGGCGCCGCCCAGCATGCGCTCGCGCTCCCCGAACGGGGTCTTGACGGAGTCGAAGGCGATCGAGCCGACTACGGTGAGGGACATAGGCGGGAGCGTATAAGGCGACGCCCGATTTCCAGGGCCGACTATGGTTCGGCGCCTTGAAGGCGATTCAGATACAGGAGTTCGGGGGTCCCGAGAAGCTGGAATTGGTCGAGCTGCCTGATCCTGAAGCTGGTGAGGGGCAGGTTGTGGTTGAGGTTGCGCGGTCGGGGATCAACTTTGCCGATACGCATGCGACCCAAAACGACTACCTGGCTGAGCAGTCGCTGCCGCTGATTCCCGGTGGGGAGGTGAGTGGTCGTACTCCTGATGGGAAGCGGGTTGCTGCGCTTCTTGGTGGTGGGGGTTATGCGGAGAAGGTCGTCGTGCCCGAGCAGATGCTTATTCCCGTTCCCGATGAGGTCGACGACGACCAGGCCGCGGCGCTGTTGCTGCAGGGCATTACCGCGATGGCCCTGGTGCGCCGCTGCGCACGGATCGAACCCGGCGAGACGCTTTTGGTCGAGGCGGCTGCGGGCGGCACCGGCTCGCTGGCGGTGCAGCTCGGCAAGCAGGCCGGGGCGAAGGTGATCGGGCTTGCCTCCAGTGAGGAGAAGCGGGAGATGGTCGAGCGCCTCGGCGCCGACGCGACCGTCGACTCGCGCGCCGAGGACCTGAAGGAGGCGATCCTCGCCGCCAACGACGGCGAGCGGGTCGACGCCGTTCTCCATATGAGCGGCGGCGATGCCTTCGACGCCGAGTTCTCGGCCCTTGCTCCGCTCGGTCGCATGGTCGTCTTCGGTATCGCCTCGCGCGAACAGCGCGACGTCTCCACCGCCGCCCTGCTGCGCGGCTCCAAGGCGGTGATCGGCTTTTGGCTCGTCCACCTGCTGATGCGTCCCCACGAGTCCGGCCCGATGATCGCCGAGCTGCTCGAGGCGGTCGCGGCCGGCAAGCTCGAGGTCAGCGTCGGCGAGGTCTACCCACTTTCCGAAGCCGCCCGCGCGCACGAAGACCTGATCGCCCGCCGCAGCAGCGGCAAGCTCCTCCTGGACCCGTCGAAGTGATCCCCTTTAAGGATCTGGGGCTGGCGCCGGAGATCCAGCAGGCGTTGGACGAGCTCGGCTACCAGGAGCCGAGCCCGATCCAGGAGAAAGCGATCCCGGAGCTTCTCTCCGGCCACGACGTGATCGGCCAGGCGCAGACCGGGACCGGCAAGACGGCAGCCTTCGGACTGCCGCTGCTCCAGTACGTCGACCCGTCCGTCGACGAGGTGCAGGCGGTTGTCCTGACCCCGACCCGCGAGCTCTGCATCCAGGTGACCCAGGCGCTGCGCGCCTACGCCGAGCACCTCGACGTCGAGATCGTCGCCGTCTTCGGCGGCGCGCCGATCAAATCGCAGCAGGCGCAGCTGCGCGCCGGCGCCCACGTCGTCGTCGCCACCGTCGGCCGGATGATGGATCTGATGTCGCGCCGCTCGCTGGTCCTCACCGCGGCTCGCTACATCGTTCTCGACGAGGCCGACGAGATGCTCGACCTCGGCTTCATCGAGGACGTCGAGAAGATCCTGCGGATGTGCCCGAGCGGGCGCCAGACGGCGCTCTTCTCGGCGACGATGCCGCCGCCGGTCAAACGGCTCGCTGAGAGCTACATGTACGACCCGGTGACGATCAAAATCACGCCGAAAAAGCTGACCGTGGACGCGATCGCCCAGGCCTTCGTCGAGGTCCCGGCGAACGAGAAGGCGCCGCGCCTGGTCGAGCTGCTGAAGACGGAGGAACCGGAGCAGGCGATCATCTTCTGCCGGACCAAAATCGGCGCCTCGAAGCTGGAGAAGACGCTGAAGGACAAAGGCCTCGACGTCAAGGCGCTGCACGGCGACATGAGCCAGGGCTCGCGCGACGGCGTGATGATCGCCTTCAAGGACCACCGCGTGCGGCTGCTGGTCGCCACCGACATCGCCGCCCGCGGGCTCGACATCGAGCACGTCACCCACGTGATCAACTTCGACGTGCCGGCCTCCTCGGAGGTCTACGTGCACCGGATCGGGCGCACCGGCCGGGTCGGTCGCACCGGCCGCGCGATCACCTTCGTCACCCCGGCCCAGCGCGACGAGATCGAGCGGATCGAGCGCGACGTCAAGACCTCGATCGGCGAGTGGGAGAGCCCGGAGGAGCGGATCGAGCACGCGCCCCGACCGCGCCGTCGCGAGCGCGCCAAGGCAGTGCCCGCCGACCCCGACAAAGTCGAGGCGGTCGACGAGGAGACCAGCGAGGATTCCAAGCCCGAGGCGCCCGTCGAGAAGGCTGACAACGGCAAGTCGGTCAAGCTCTTCGTCAACCGCGGCGAGCGCAGCGGCATCGAGGAGGAGGACCTGCGCTGGGCCTTGCGCGAGGGCGCCGTCCTGCCCGAGGAGGCGATCCACGACATCCGCGTCCTGCACCGCTTCTCCTTCGTCGAGGTCGACCCCGATCAGGCCGACCGCACGGTCGAGTTCCTCGACGGCACGAAGCTGAAGGGCAAGGAGATCCGCCTCGAGATCGCCAAGTCGTAGCGGCGCTCAGCTCGTCAGCTCGGCGATCAGCTTGAAGAGCTGATCGAAGTCAATGGGCTTGGCGATGTAACCGCTGATCGAGAGATCCTCGTGGTCCCCGCCATCGCCGCCTTCGGTGTGGGCGCTGACGATCAGGACCGGGGTGTCGATGCCGGCGGCGCGCAGCTCGCGGAGGGCGTCGATACCAGATTTGCCGGGCATCATCGCGTCGAGCAGGAGGATGTCGGGCGGGCTGCCGGCGTCCACCTTGTCGATGACCTCCTGGCCGTCCGTCGCGGTCTCCACCTGATGCCCCTCCATCTCGAGGCGGGTGCGCAGGAGGAGCAGGATCGTCTCCGAGTCGTCGGCCAGCAGGATCCGGACCATCAGATCGCCCCTATCCGCTCGGGGGCGGTCGCGGGCAGGCGGATGCGAAAGGTCGAGCCCTCGCCGAGAGTCGATTCGGCGCCGATCGTGCCGCCGTGCAGCTCGATCAGCGATTTCGAGATCGCCAGGCCGAGGCCGGTGCCGCCGACCCGCTGGGTCTCGCCGGCGTCGCCACGCGAGAAGCGTTCGAAGATGTGCTCGAGCTGCTGCTCGGGTATGCCCGGTCCGTCGTCGATCACGTCGATCTCCACTTCGGCATCGTCGCGGCGCGCCTGCACCCCGATATTCGCTCCTTGCGGGCAATACTCGTTCGCATTCGTAAGCAGATTCACCAGTACTTGGCGAATCCGGTCCCGGTCGGCTTCGATCTCCGGCAGGTCGGGCGCGATCTCCAGCGTCAGCTCCTGCCCGCGGGCGTCGAGCTGCGCCCGCATCGTCCGCACCGCATCTTCGATCAGCCCGGTCGCCTCGGTCCGCACCGGCCGGATCGTCAGCCGCCCGGCGTCGCTGCGGGCGAGGTCGAGCAGGTCGTTCAGCAGGCGGACCAGGTGGCGGGTGTTGTCGAGGATCACCTCGACCGTCTCCGCCTGCTTCGGGCTGAGCTTCTCGCGCTCCAGCAGCAGCAGCTCGGCGAAACCCTGCACCGAGGTGAGGGGGCTGCGCAGCTCGTGCGAGGCGGTGAGGACGAACTCGTCCTTCATCCGTTCGAGCTGATCGCGTTCGCCGGCACGGCGCTGCAGCTCTTCGGCCATCTCGTTGAAGGCGCTGCCGAGCGTGGCCGTCTCCGAAAGGCCGCCGACTTTGACCCGGGCGTCGAGATCGCCGCCGGCCAATCGCCCGGACGCGTCGACGAGGTCCTCGAGCGGCCTGCGCATCGAGGAGATCAACCCGGTGAAGAGCAGCGCCGCTCCGGTCAGGCCGGCGATCAGCCCCGCACCGACCAGCAGCGCCGTGTCACGCGTCTCGCTGGAGATTTCGTCGCGCAGCGCCTGCCTCTGATGCTGCTGGGAGATCACCGCCGCCCGCGCCGCGGCGGGGTGCTGTCCCTCCGCCAGGCGGTTGCGGGCGACGATCTCGCGCTGGTAGGAGCGAGCGGTGGCGTTCTCGTAGTCCTGGCGCTGCTGCAGGAAGCGGGCGACGCCGATCACGGCCAGACCGGTGAGCACGGCAAAGGCGATCGCGAAGCCGATCGTCAGCCGGTTGGCGAGCGATGGGCTGAGCCTGAATCGTCGTCGGGAATCTATTGCTGTCTCCCCATGTATAGAAATATCCAGATACGGCAGGAGAATTCCCTATACGCGCTGGGAATATGCTTGCGAGCCGATGGGCGACGAGGCTACAGGCAGGCGGAATCTCTAGACGTTTCTATTCTTTCTATGAGAAATCATAGATTTGCTAGAAATATAGAGACGGATGGACCCCTACCGCAATCCCTATACGCCTGGAGCCGGCTCGCGGCCGCTCGCTCTCGCCGGTAGAGAGGAGCAGATCGAGGCATGTCGCGTCATGCTCGGACGGCTCGAGCGCGGCATGCCCGATCGGCCTTTTGCGATCCACGGCCTGCGCGGCGTCGGGAAGACGGTTTTGGTTCGTCAGCTTGCCGATGAGGCGCGGCAGCGAGACTGGTTCGTCGTCCATCGAGAGCTTCGCACCGGGGTGGAGCTGCGACCGGTCCTGGCGCAAGCGCTCGACGCCGCCTTCAGCGAGTTCGAGCACGGATCCAAGCTTCGCAGGCTGGTCAAGCGGCTGCGCGGCGCGCTGACATCGTTTTCCGCTTCGATCGATTCAGATGGTGGCATCCGTTTTGGCGTCGAGGGCAAGCCGCCGCGCGACGCAGTCAACAGTGGCGCGCTCGAAGGCGACACGATCGAGCTCCTTGTCGAGATCGGTGCGACGGCACGCGAGGCCGGGACCGGGCTTCTCTTGGCCCTCGATGAGCTGCATGAGCTTGACGAGCACGGGTTGACCGCTCTCACGGCCGCCCTGCACCAGACGACTCAGATGGAGTTGCCCGTTGCGCTGATCTGCGCCGGTCTGCCCAACTTGCCGCTCCGGCTGATCGAGGCGAAGACCTATGCCGAGCGGCTCTATACTTTCCCGCGGCTGGGCGCGCTGTCCGAGGCCGCGTCGCGAGAGGCGCTTCGAATTCCCGCGGGACGTCAGGATGTCGACTTCGAGGGCGCGGCGTTGGACGCGATCGTTGAGAGATCGGAGGGCTACCCGTACTTTCTTCAGGAGTGGGGTAGGGCCGTGTGGAATGCGGCTGAGGCGAACCCGATCTCACTAGAGGACGTCGAACACGCATCTCCGCGGGTGCGGGACGAGCTCGACGAGGAGTTCTTCGGCATGCGCCTTGCCCGTGCCACTACGGCCGAGTGTCGCTACATGGCCGCGATTGCGGAGCTGGGCGACGGACCTCAGCGGAGCGCCGATGTCGTTCGCCTTCTCGGCAAGGCGCAGAGGCAGACCTCACAACAGCGAGCCAGTTTGATCGAGAAGGGCCTGATCTACAGCCCCGCGCACGGGGAGGTCGATTTTACGGTTCCGCGCTACAGCGACTTCATGCGACGACGCTGGCCGCTATTGGCTCCGGGGCCAAACGCCTAGCTCGGAATATGCTTGCGAGCCGATGGGCGACGAGGCTACAGGCACCCCCGACAGCACCGCAACGGCGCCGGAGGGAATAGACCGGGCCGGGGTCGAGTCCTGGTTCGAGCAGCACGTCGGGGGGGCTGAGATGCCGCTCTCTTTTGAGCGGATCTCCGGCGGTCACTCCAACCTCACCTACGGCGTCAGCGACGCCGTAGGCCGCCGCTGGGCGCTGCGTCGCCCGCCGCTCGGCAAGCGGCTCGGCTCTGCCCACGACATGGGGCGCGAGCACAAGGTCGTCTCGGCGCTGGGCCCGACCGCCGTGCCCGTCGCGCCCGTGGTCGGGCTCTGCGAGGACGAGAGCGTCAACGGGGCGCCCTTCTACGTGATGGAATTCGTCGAGGGGCCGATCCTGCGCGGCCTCGCCGAGGCGGAGACGTTCCCCGACGAAGCCGATCGCCGGGCGATCGGCGAGCGCGTCGCCGACACCCTGGTCGACATCCACGCCATCGACCCCGACGCGGTCGGGCTCGGCGACCTGGGCCGCAAGGAGGATTACGTCGCCCGCCAGCTGCGCCGCTGGCAGGGCCAGTGGGAGAAGTCGAAGACGCGGGAGCTGGCGGCGATCGACGCCGTCCACGAGCGCCTCGAGGCGCGCATCCCCGAGCAGGGCCCGGCGACGATCGTCCACGGCGACTACCGGCTCGACAACATGATCCTCACGCCCGCGGGAGAGGTGGCCGCGGTGGTCGACTGGGAGCTCTGCACCCTCGGCGACCCGCTCGCCGACGTCGGCCTGCTGATGGTCTACTGGCCCGATCGGGGCGAGGACGGCGAAGAGCCGATCGCCCTCGGCCAACCCGCCAACCTGGCCCCCGGCTTCCCCACCCGCGTGGAGCTGCGCGACCGCTACGCTGAGCGCTCCGGCCGCGACCTCTCCCAGCTCGACTTCTTCGTCGCCCTCGGCTACTGGAAGCTGGCGATCATCCTCGAGGGCGTCTATGCCCGCTACGCCGCCGGCCAGTACGGCAAGGTCGACCCGGGCATAGAGCACTTCGCCCGCCTTGTAGAGCGCCTCGCCGATGCGGCCGACGAGGCCGAGCGGCGGGATTGAGCTGCACCCTCGGTCCAGCGCTTTAGTCGAAAGCCCTTGACGGGAAGGGACTGAGCTGATTTCGTCCCCGAATCCGCTGCAACTGGGTAAGGAGGCTCGTCCGAGTCCCTCGGCCCGCGATCAAGGAGAGACTCTTGAAGCAGATCCGCAGACACCTCACGTATGCAAACGTGATGTCGTCGGTCGCTGTCTTCCTCATGCTCGGAGGCGCCACCGCCTTCGCCGCGACGAAGATAGGCGCCAACGAAATCAAGGCCAACTCGATCAAGACCGGCAAGATCGTCAAGGAAGCGGTGACGGCCGGGAAGCTGAAGAAAGGCGCGGTCACCGAAAGCCGCATCGCCGACGGAGCCGTGACCAATAGCAAGATCGCCGACAATGCTGTTACGACGACGAAGATCGCCGACAAAGCCGTCACTGGCGCAAAGATCAACGTAGGAACCCTCGGCGCGGTTCCGAACGCCGAAAAGTTCGGCGGTCAATCGCCGAGCGCCTTCGTCGCCAGGAGTGAGCTGCTGTGGGCGGTTGTCAATGGAAACGGCACGCTGGAAGGTGGCTCCGGCGCGATTGCGGCTGAAAAAACCTCTACGGGCCGCTACGCCGTTACCTTCAATCGAACCATTACCAGCTGCGCTAGTGGGGGCACCGCAACCGATGCAACTGGAGGTGAACCGCCCGCCGGAACGGACGCTCGGATCATCGCGACCGACAATCGGGAACAGCCTCCCGTCGATGCCAACAAGGTCAACGTTACTACCACTAACCCGGCAGGTGTGCAGGAAGATCCGGCAGGCGGCGACGGATTTTCGATCACCGTCTACTGCTGAGCGTCAGTTCGAAAGTCACCTTGGGTGACTCAACTACGAGAGACGCCCGGGCTGACTGGCCGGGGCGTCTCTCGTGGGTCTGGATGCAAAGTTCTTGACGAGACCGCGGGGACCTGTGATTGTCTCGTCAATCATTCATCCGGGGGTTGGGGGTTCGTCCAGGGCTTCACTCCTCCCGCGACTCCAGGAGAGAGCTCTTTGAAGCTGATTCGCAAGCGACTCACGTACGCAAACACGATGTCGACGATTGCGGTGTTCCTGGTTCTCGGTGGCGCGACGGCCTTCGCGGCAGGTCAGCTGCCCGAAAACAGCGTCGGCTCCAAGCAGCTCAAGAAAAACGCCGTTACCGGCGCGAAGGTCAGGGATGGCTCGCTGAAGGCCACGGATTTCGAAACGGGTCAGCTTCCCGCGGGGCCGAAGGGAGATATTGGCCCGCAGGGGTCCCAAGGCCCTCAGGGACCGAAGGGTGAAACGGGCGAAATCGGGCCCAGCGATGCCTATGAAGTCGGGGACGCAAGCGATTCGGGGAGCACGCCGCCGCTGGCCCTGAACCTGCCTGCGGGCAACTACATCGCGTTCGCGAAGTACACGGCCTACGCCCCCACTCAGCCGACGGTGTCCACCGTGTGCGTGCTGTCGGACGGCACTCACAACTCGAATCTCTACAGCACCGTCGAGCAGGCCGGCGTCACCCAGAACAGCGCCTCTGGCTCGATTCTTGTCCACCTCACCAGCAGCGGTTCGGTGACGCTGTCGTCGTGCAACGGCTCCGCCAGCTTCGGCTTCGCGAACATCAATGCGGTCAAAGTCGGAGCGCTGCACTGACTGGCAGCTGAGGCGAATCGCTCTGGGCCGAGCTTAACCCGGCCTCTTCGAAATCGACCTACCAGACGACGTCGATGTCGTAATCGTCCATGCATTCGTTGGCCGTGATCAGAGTGAAGTTCTCCACCTGTGCCTGGGCGATGAGCAGGCGGTCGAACGGGTCGCGGTGATGGATTGGCAGCATCCCGACTCGATCCGCATGTCTCGCGGTGATCGGCAGCAACTCCACAATCGGCGGTACCGGGGCCAAGCAGGGCAGCCCACCGGAAGGCGATGGGCCGTTCCTCGCGGGTGATTCCTGCATCGTCGGCGCGGTTGCCGTCTTCGGCGGCTAGTCATTGATCCAGTCGCAGTTTGAGCTAGGAACGCGGGGGGCCAGTCGGCTCCCCGCGTTTTGCGTCAGGAGCGCGCATCGATCCAGACGCCTTGACGGGAGCGACCTGAACTGAAAGTGTCCGGCCATTCACCCACCGGGTCGGGTGGCTCGTCCCACGCTCCTCCCCGCCCGTCACGCAAGGAGAGATCTCTTGAAGCAGATTCGCAAGCGACTCACGTACGCGAACGTGATGTCGTCCCTCGCAGTGTTCCTGATCCTCGGCGGCGCGACCGCCTTCGCCGCCGGCCACCTCGGCAAGAACACCGTCGGCACCAAGCAGTTGAAGAAAAACTCGGTAAACAGCGCCAAAGTAAAGGATGGCTCGTTGCTGGCGGGAGACTTCAAATCGGGTCAGCTTCCGCAGGGTCCGAAAGGTGACCAGGGGCCCAAAGGAGAAAAAGGGGACCCCGGGCCGTCGACTGGTCCAGCCGGGGGCGTCCTCTCCGGTAACTATCCGAATCCAGGCTTCGCCAGTTCCGCGCGTGGGTTGGCCCTAGCGGGCGTGACCTCGCCCGGCACCGGTACGAACCCATTGGCGCAGGTCTACTTCAACCGCGTGGGTGGAATCCCCACCATCACGCACCCCAGCACCGGCCACTACACCGTCACCTTCCCGGGCATCAGTGCGAATGTGACGACCAACGTGATTGCAACGGGGAATGGGCCCAACGACGATCAAGTGTCGGTCTCGAGTTCCAGCGGACCATTTGATGTCAATGTACTGAACGGCGCGGGGACGGCCGTGGACGACTACTTCTCGTTGATCGTCTTCGGGGCGTCGTCGACCGGCTGATCCATGTCGACGGGCGGATAACGGGCGTTTTCTGCCCACAGCCTTACCGGGACAGCGGCCGCCTAAGCGCGGTCGCTGTCTTCCATGGGCGTCCCGCCCTTGACCGCTTTGGTCCAACTACGGGATCTAACTAGTAATTAATTACCAGCTAAATTGCCTGTGGGTTGGTGAGGCAATATCCAGCGGCTGCACTCTCGGTGGGCGAGGACCACCTGTGGGCCTCGTCGGGGCCGTCGGCGAGGCGCAGCACGCGACTGGTGTTACTGTTCAGCGGTGCGGCGCATCCGGAGGAGCAGCGCGGCTGACGGCGTGACCTTGCCGGTCACGTAGGTCGAGAGGCGGGAAGGGGAGGTGCCGATCCGGGAGGCGAACTCGGAGCGGGTGAGGCCGGATTCGTCGACCAGTTGCGCGATCTCGGCGGCCACTACCTGCCGCTCGCTCGCCTCGGCCGCTTCGCGAGCCCGCGAGACGATTCGTTCCATCGCCTCCGCGACACCGTAGGGGCGACTGTAGGTGAGCACCTCCTCGACCTGGCGGGCGACCGGGCCCCAGGGCGCCGCCTGTATCGCCACGGCCAGCCGGCGCCAATGGGATAGCCCGCCGCGCTCGAGCGCGGTCTGAATCGCCTCCTGGGGCCACTCCGATACCGGGTCGTCGGGCGAGGCGTCGACATTGCGGAAGGCAAGAGCGGTCATGGGCTCACCATTCGCGCGGCGACGGCTCCAAGAACCTCGCAGACCGCACTCCACTTACTCCAGCGTTGGCGCAGGCGCCGGTAGGACGAGAGCTGATCGATGACCGAGCGGTCCGCGGGCTGCGGATCGGAGAGCTGTCGCATCAGCTGGGACGCGACACCGTCCCCTTGCCCATGCTGATCGGCGTAGTAGTCGTCGATTCTCGCCAGGACCTCGGCTGCCCGATCTACACCGAGGTGCTCAGCGAGGGCGGCGAGGTCCAGGTAGTCGCGGGTCTGATTGCGACCCACGACGAGGAATGCCTTGATGCGCAGGGTCTCCTCGATCGTCGGGACCGTGACCTCCGCTCCCGAAGGAAGGATGACCGTGGCGATCTCCAGCGGGGCCTTGCGGATCATCTGCCGGACCCCTGCCTCGATCCCGTCGAGACTCCCCAGGATCACCTTTCCGGGGGCGATCCGGTTCGTTGCCCAGCCCTCGTCTTCCTCGACCGCTTCGAGCACCATCTCGAAGCGGTCGGCAAGATCGGCGAGGACGTGATCGTGGTCGCTCGATTCGCGATGGTCCGCGTAGAGGATGGCCGCGGTGCCGCCCACCAGAACCGCACCTGGAACCAGTCGTTGCAGGTGCGCGGCGGACTCCAATAAGGCGACGAATTGCGGATTTCGGTCTCCGACTTCTGTTTTCGCTTGCCCCTTGGCCATAGGAATAGATTATCAGAATTGATAATTAATAGCTCGTCAGCTGGGCTGGATGCGCAGTGTCCAATCAGCCTTCAGAAAGCGGAATGCCGCTGGCAACTGGGATCGGACTCCTCGACAGATTGGGAGCAGAGGCGCCACGGATTGGGAATACGATGTATAAATTGCGACGGACAGTTTGTAGAAGTTGCAACGCCAAAAATGCCATAATTGCAACGTATGAGCCGACTCATCGATCGCCGCGCGCGCGGCGCCATTCTTGAGGCGCTTGGCGATACGCGAGTCGTCGTGGTTGTGGGGGCACGGCAGGTTGGCAAGAGCACGCTCGCGCTCGAGATCGTCAAAAGCGATTTCCCGGCGACGGTGGTCAATCTCGACGAGCGCGCGACCCGCGAGGCCGTCCTGGCCGATCCCGCTGGAACGCTGGCCGAACTGGACGGGGCTGCGTTCATCGACGAGGTTCAGCGGGGCGGGAACGACCTGTTGCTGGAGATCAAGGCGGCGGTGGATCGAGACAAGCGTCCCGGCCGATTTCTACTCACTGGGTCGGCGAATCTCCTCGCGACGCGACGTACCTTTGAGGCCCTCACCGGCCGGATGGAGATCATTCGTCTTTCCCCGCTTGCCCAGTCTGAGATCGAGGGCTCGTCCGCGAGCATCGTCGACGCGCTCTTCGCCAACGAGCCCGCACGAGTCGCAGATGCCCCGAAAGGACGCCCTGCCTTCGTCGAGCGCGTGGCTCGAGGGGGCTATCCAGCGGCGCTACGCCGTGTGGGACGCCGTCGCGATGCATGGTTCGCGAGTTACCTGGAGTCGGCTCTCGGACGCGACATTCGCGAGATCAGCGATGCGCACAAACTGCGGGAGCTGCCCAGCCTGCTCCGACTCCTTGCGGCCCAATCGGCGAACCTCTTCGTTGTCAGCAGTGCCGCGAAGCGGCTCAAACTCGATCGTCGCACGGTGGACGCCTACTGCGACCTACTCGAAACCGCATTCTTGATCCGTCGGATTCCGGGCTGGTGCCCTGGGATAGGCGCTCGGGAGGCTCGAACGCCCAAGGTCTACGTGACCGACAGTGGTCTGCTGTGTCATCTCCTCGGCGCCGATTCCAAGCGGCTCGCTGAGGACGATCAGGTCACTGGGAAGGCTCTGGAGAGTTTCGTGGCGATGGAGGTTGCCCGCCATGCGGAGTGGGCGCAAACCGACGCTCGACTTTTTCACTACCGAAGCGGGAGACGTGAGATCGATCTCATTCTGGAGAGCCGCAGGGGGGAGATCGCCTGTGTCGAGGTCAAGGCGGCCGCCTCGTTCGGCCCACGCGACTGGCGCGCCATGGGGGCACTGAGGGATGAGCGAGGGGATTCCTTCCGCAGCGGGTTCCTGCTCTACGCGGGCGAGCGCACGCTTCCCCTGGGCGATCGGCTCTGGGCGGTGCCGATCAGCGCTCTCTGGCATGGCTGAGTACGGTCGGTCTTCGGCTCAGATCGGCCGCGGGGCGTGCTTGGGCTCGGGCTCTTGGCCGCTCGCCTCGGCCTCGGCTCGCTTCGACCAGCGGTTGAGCTCGCGGCGGGCGAGGACCATCTTGTGGACCTCGTCGGGGCCGTCGGCGAGGCGCAGCATGCGGCTGAAGCGCCAGAGGGCGGCGAGGGGGGTGTCGTCGGTCATGCCCAGCGAGCCGTGGACCTGGATCGCCCGGTCGAGCACCTCCATCACCATGTTGGCGGCGACGATCTTGATCGCGGAGATCGCCTGGCGGGCGGCGCGCTTGCCCTCGGTGTCCATCTTCCACGCCGCGTACATCGTCAAGAGGCGGGCCTGGTCGATTTCCATCCGCGAGGTGGCGATCGCCTCCTGGACGAACTGCTTGTCGGCCAGCGGGCCGCCGAAGGCCTGGCGCTCGTTGGCGCGGCGGCACATCATCTCGTGCGCCCGCTCGGCCGTGCCGATCGCGCGCATGCAGTGGTGGATGCGCCCCGGGCCGAGCCGGTCCTGGGCGATGGCGAAGCCCTGCCCCTCGCCGCCGAGCAGGTTGGCCACCGGCACGCGGCATTCTTCGTAGCGGATCTCGCAGTGGCCGGGGCCGCCGGCGTGGCCCATCACCGGGATCGGCCGCACCAGGTTGAAGCCCGGGTTGTCGGTCGGAACGCAGATCATCGAGGCGCGCGCGTAGGGCGGCGCATCGGGGTCGGTGACGACCATCGCGATCGCCAGCTCAGCGCCGACGGCGCCCGAGGTGAACCACTTGTGGCCGTCGATCACCCACTCGTCGCCGTCGCGCACGGCGCGGGCCTGCAGCAGGGTCGGGTCGGAGCCGGAGACATCGGGCTCGGTCATCGAAAAGCAGGAGCGGATGCGGCCTTCGAGCAGCGGTTCGAGCCAGCGCTCGCGCTGTTCCTCGGTGCCGTGCTCGGCGAGGATCTCCATGTTGCCCGTGTCGGGCGCCGAGCAGTTGAAGGCCATCGGCGCCGCCGCCGGGCTGCGCCCCATCTCCTCGCAGAGCAGCCCGTACTCCCAGTTGGAGAGCCCGGGGCCGAAGCGCTCGTCGGGCATGAAGAGGTTCCAGAGCCCGGCCGACTTGGCCCGCTCGCGGATCTCGACCAGGACCCTCGGATAGGGCACGCCGCTCGCCACCTCGGCGTCGAGTCCCTCCATGATCTGGCGCTCCTGCGGGTAGACCTGCTCGTCCATGAAGTCGAGGATGCGCTCGCGCAGCGTCTCGACCTGGGGGCTCGGCTTGAAATCCATGACTGCGGCGTCCTCTCCTCGGTTCCGGTCGGGGAAAGGTACCGGGGCGGTGCTCAGCGGCGGCTGTAGCGGGCGAAGAGCTCGCCGTCCTGCTCGAGCAGCCAGACGAGCTCGAGTGGCACCACGTCGCCCAGCTCGCCCTCGAGGATGCGCGGCGCGATGCCGCCGGCGAGCTTCGGGGCGATCGTGAGGAAGAGGTCATCGACGAGGCCGGCCGCCTGCAGAGCACCGTGCAGCGTCGGGCCTCCCTCGCACAGGAGCGCCTTGACGCCTTCCTCACGCAGGGAGCGCAGGAGCGCGGGCAGGTCGGCGCGGCCTTCGGGCCCGCTCTCGACCACCACCAGGCGCCGGCTGATCTCGTCATAGCCCTCGACCCGTTTCGTGCCGTGGCCGATCATCACCGCGTCGAAGCGCTTGCGCAGCCCGACCAGCATCGCCGTGTCAGTGGCCGAGCCGATCGGCCCTGAGACGCCGGCGATCGTCGCCCGTCCGTCAACCGTGGCGGCGAAGTTCATCGCGAGGAAGGGGCGGTCGGAATGGGGGCGATCGCAGGGCCGGTAGCCGTCGAGCTGCTCCTCGACGGTGGTCTGCCCGGGGTCTGGGAGCAGGCGCCTCACGGGCGCAGCGTACTCAGGAGTAGTCGTGCCAGCCAGCGAACTCGCGGCCGGCGAACTCCTGTAGCGCGGCGACGTCGGTGCCGAAGCGGTCGCGGATCGTCTCGAAGAGGTCGTCCGGGAGCTTCGGCTTCGGCGCCGGCGGCTTCTCCGGGTCGTGGACGACCTTCTCGACGATCCAGCGCAGCGACTCGGGCAGGCGATCGAAGTTGCGATCGAAGGAGCGCAGGCCAGGCAGTTTCACCAGCTTCTCCATCACCTGGTATTTGTCGCCCTGCTTGGCGCTCGACTTCTCCCACTCGCGGTCGAACTGCTCCGAGGTGAAATTCTCGTCGACGCCGGCGAAGCGGAACGCCTTGCGCATCGTCTCCTCGCGTTCGGACTGCAGCTCCTCCTGCGTGATCACCTCGATCTGCTCGCGCTCGAACAGCTCCAGGTAGGGCTGCAGCTGCATCCAGTACAGCGAGCGCTGCATGTAGGAGGAGTCGGGCTCAGACAGGGTCGGGACCAGCTCGCGGGTCTCATAGCCGGCGCCGGTCGCGTGCACCCAGTGGGAGAGGATGCGCTTGATCGGGTCGCGGACCATGTAGAGCAGGCGGGCGTCGGGGCAGTGCTCCTTGATCCGCTCCGGCACACCCTGGAAGCGGGGCAGGTTGGTGTAGTGGGGCGAGGACTCGCCGCGCACCTCGAAGCGGTCGTCGAAGCGGCTCGCGTACCAGTCGAGGCCGAGGTCCCAGTTGAGCTCCTCGACGAAGAAGTTGAGCTCCTTCGGCTTCGACATGTGTATCTGGGGGTGCAGGCCGAGGTAGTGGTGGATGCTGGTCGTGCCGCACTTCAGCCCGCCGATGATGATCAGATTGGGCAGCTCGGCATGGCGCTTGCGGCGACGCCGGAAGCGGTTGCCGCGGTCGCCGGTGAAGCGCTCGCGGGCACGGGCGCACATCGCCTCGTCGGCGGGATCGCGGGGGGCCGCGGGGACGGCCTGAGTCGTCTCGGGCTCTGACACGAGCGGGCTAGTCTAGCTGCGATGCCGCTCGCCGACTTCGCTTCCAGCGCCGAATCCTTCGCCCACGCGGCGACTGCGTTCTTCGAGCACCTCTCGGACATCCACTGGACCCCCTTCGCACTTGCGCTGGGCTGCCTGGCCGGGATGCAGCTGGCGCGGGCCTGGGCTTGGCGCAACGTCCTGCACGCGGCCTATCCGGGGGTGCGGATCTCCTTCCTGGAGCTCGCCGCCGCCTACCTCGCCGGGGCGGGGATCAACGCGATCGTCCCCGCCCATGCCGGCGACGTGACCAAAGTCTTCCTGGTCAAGCGTCAGATCCCCGGCTCCTCCTACCCCGCGGTCACCTCGTCCTTCCTCGTGCAGACGGTCTTCGACACGACGATCGGCCTACTGGTGCTGCTCTACGCGGTCTCGCAGGGTCTCTTGCCCAAGCCCCCGCAGCTTCCCGACCTGCCGGCGTTCGAGATCTCCTTCTGGGCCGAACACCCACAGATCTTCCTGATCACGCTGGGCGCGATGCTGGTGGCGATCGCGATCGCGATCTACCTGCTGGCGCACCGCGTGCGGCGCTTCTGGGACCGGGTCAAACAGGGTGTCGCCATCCTCACCAGGCCGCGCCGCTACCTGCGTGAGGTCGCCGCCTGGCAGGGGGTCGGCTGGCTCTTCCGCTTCGCCGCCTTCTGGTTCTTCCTCGAGGCCTTCAACATCGGCGGCTCGCTCGGCAACGTGATGCTGGTGATGAGCGTGCAGGCGATCGCCAACATCGTCCCCTTCACTCCCGGCGGTGCCGGTGCTCAGCAGGCGCTGCTGGTCGCGACCCTGAATGGCCCGTCGCGCTCGGCCGTCCTCTCCTTCTCGGTCGGGACGCAGATCGCGATGGCGGCCTGGTCCGTCGTGCTCGGCTTCGTGGCGATCCTGCTCGTCTTCCGCACGACGGATTGGAGGGGACTGATCAAGCAAGCGGAAGACGACAGGGCGGCTCCGGAGGTCGGTTAGCTGGACCAACCTGGATAGCGGCTATCGATGTGCCAGCGCCAGGATGGTTCCTCGCCAGGCGGGAAGTCGTAGTGGTCCCGTCCCGGCACGGTCTCCAGCGGCACCAGAGCGGGGTCGTCCTCGAGCAGGACTGGGACGTGCCTCGCGGCGTCGATCTGGGTCTGCGTCGCCCGTCGCACGACGCGTTCCCAGCCGAGCCCCGGACGATAGAGCCAATAGGTCAGCTCGACCCAGCCGAGCGAGCGGCGCCGGTCCTCGATCTGGGTGAAGGCGGTAATCCGCCGGCCGGATGCGGTGAGATGGGGACCGGCTGCGACCGCACAGCTCGGCTGCATGCAGCGGCGGAAGTCGACCGGGACCAGAGGCAGCCCTTCTGGGCCCGGTAGGGCGGTTGGGGACGGCGCAAGGGCACGGGCAAGCCGGGCAAGCGGCCAGCCGTAGGCGGGAACCAGCGGGTGATGGCGGCAGGCATCGGGGAGGCGGGGCGCGCAGGCGATCCGCCGTCCGATCGCGCTGCCGAGGGAATGCCGCGGGTCGATTTCGCCGCCAGAGGCGAGCGCGGATATTGCGGCAAGCAGCAGCAACGCGATCAGTGCAGCCAGTCCGGCCTGCTCGACACTCGCGGAGCCCCTCTCGCCTTGCATGGGCGCGACGCTAGGCGGTCTGGGCGCGCGCGTGGCGCGCCAAATGCAAGGACTCTGTGCCCTCACTGACTCATTCTGCTTACATTCCTCAGGTGGAGGGCTTCAACCTCTTTGGCGACCCCGACGAGTTCCGTTCCCGCATGGAGGAGCTCAGCGAGCAGATGCAGTCCTCGCAGCGCGTCGCCTGGGCCGACAACGCGATCCGCCTCGCGGCTGACCTGACCGTGGCCTCGATCGAGCGGATCGAGCTGACCGGCTCGAGCGATGAGCAGGCGATGCAGGTTCGCGACGCGATCCGCGTCCTCTTCCCGGAGGCGGTCACGCTCGTACGCGAGGCGCGCGAAGGCCTCTCCTAGAGAAGTTCGAAGCGCAAGGTCAGGGCGCTGCCGCGGCGAGCGACGGCGCCCACCAGCTCGAGGGGCAGCGCGATGGCGAAGGCGGGAATCGCAAGGATCACGACAACCGCCCAGTCGACTTTTTGCTGCCAGGACTTGGAAGCGGGGCTCGAGGTTCCGGCGACGATGTTGCGCCCAAAGGTTGCGCTGTTCACGAGGGTCTGCCACATGGTCGCCATGCCTCTGCCAGGGGACCAGCGGACGGACTTGACCACCTGGTCGCGTGTGGAAACGAGACGCCGCACCGCCTCGTCCGTGAACAGGTAGCGGCTGCCGCGCTCCAGGCCTGCCCAGCCGGCCCCACCGATCCAGGCGGAGAAGCTCGCTCGGTTGACGATCGTCGTGCCGTCCGCTGTGCCGAGCCGGTCGAGCTCGCGCAGCGCCTCCTCGGTGCCGCCGCTGCCGCCGACGACACCCAGTCCGCAGCTCTCACAACGGCTCACGGGGCCGCCCAGCCCGGGGCGGCCGTCGATCCAGCCGAAGAGCGGCTCTCCGCAGGCGGGGCAGGGGGGGTTGTCCGGCCCGGCCCCCGCCTCGAGCGGGACGACCGGCATGCGCTCCGTCTTCTCCATGGGGCGGTAGCGTACGCGGCGTGAGGCTTGACGAGATCATGACCGCCGGGCTGGTGACCGCGACGCCGCAAGCGAGCGCGGTATCGGTGGCCCGGCAGATGCGCGACAGCCGCGTCGGCTCGGTGGTGATCGTCGACCTCGCCGGCTCGCCCGTGGCGATGATCACCGATCGCGACCTTGCCGTGAGGATCTTCGCCGAGGGTGTCGATCCCGAGACGCCGGTGGGCGAGTGTGCCTCGCGGCCACTGATCTGCGGCGAGCCGGCGATGGAGCTCGACGAGGCGGCGGCGCTGATGGTTCAGCACCGGGTCCGACGCCTGCCGGTGGTCGATGGCGATAGCCTCGCGGGCATCGTCACCCTCGATGACATCGCGGTGCGAACCGGCAACCTAGAGGTTGCGCAGAGGATGACCGCCGAAGTGATCGAGGGCGCGCTGCCCCAGTTCTATTTCCACGAGCGGGGTTGAGCGAGCTTGTTGCCCGACAAGGCGGCGGTTCTGGCTTGGGAGGATCGCTGGTCGCGGCCGGTGGCGCTGGTGACCTTCGCCTCGATCCTCCTGATCATCGCGGCGATCGTGGTCGCCAGCCAGGGGGTCGGCGGCGGCGGCGGGGAATCCGAGCTCCTGCGCAACGTCGACGCCCATCGCAGCGCCCAGTTGCTCTCCAGCATCCTGCAGGCGATCGGCGTCGGCCTCCTAGCGGTGCCGCTCTACTACCTCTTCCGCGCCGCCAAGGCGCGCAGCGAGAAGATGCGCGGCCAGCTCGTCGGCGTCGTCATCGCCGCCCCGCTGTTTCTCGCCGTCCTGGCGATTCTCGGCGGTGTCTCCACCCTGCACGCCGCCTCGGACTTCGTCGCCAACGAAGTGCCGAGATTGACGGCAAAGGGCATCTCGCTGAGCAGCGACCATGCCAACGAAGCCGCCAACGACACGATCACCGAAGCGCCCCTGCGGCCGCTGGCCGCCGGCTTCGGCCTTGGCGGTCAGATCGGCTTCGTAGTTGCCATGGTCTACACGGCGCTCTACGCGATGCGGACCGGCCTGCTGCCCCGCTTCTGGGGCTCGGCCGGCATCGCTCTCGGCGCCGTCTCCTTCATCTTCTTCCAGTTCACCCTGCTCTGGTTCATCTACCTGGCCGCGCTCCTAATGGGCTGGGTCCCAGGCGGAAAACCTCCGGCCTGGCAGAGCGGCGAAGCTGAGCCGTGGCCGACGCCAGCGGAAAAAGCCGCCGCCGAATTGGACCAGCCTTCAGATGGGGAGGACGGTCCGGGCAGGGGTTCCGCTTAACTTTTTCGGTGTATCGCGATTAGTCGTCCGCTGGCCCGGCACCGAAAAAGTACAAGACGCTCCACCCCTACCCGGACCGTCCTGCGTGGGCGAATTGCTCAGTCTCAGCCCTCGCGGGCACGGTAGGAGGGCCGAGTGGATTCGCCTCATTTGGGATCAGCTTGCGATAGGACTGCCAGCCCCTGAAGTTGCCGCTCCATTCGCCGCTCTCCAGCTCGCTCGCGTTCAGGGGCTTGGCCGGGTGCTCCAGGGGTGACATGTGGCCGCTCTCCAAGAGGCGGTCGTGGAGCTCGATGTCTGCGTCCAGATCGCGCTTGCCGGCGTGGGTCAGGTAGCTGACCCTGGCGCAGCGGCCCGCTGAGATCTTGATCAGATCCTCGATCGCAGCCTGCTCGCGGTCCTCGGGGCGGATCAGCGGCAGGTGCCATTCGTCCCAGTCGAGCTCGGCCGGCTCCGAATCCAGCGTCGCCTTGCGCATGCTTTCGGCCACCAGCCGGATCTCCGGCTGCGCGTCGGGGTGGCAGCGCAGGTTCCAGAAGTTGTCCCACTCGGTCGCGGTGACGATCACCGTGTGCCACATGAAGGGCTCCAACAGCCGGTTGGCGACCTGCTTGTGCACGTTCAGCCAAGCGGACGGCTTCGCCTTGTTGCGGATCGCCTCCTCGGCCTCGTCCAGCGCCTCGGACAGATCGTCGACCGCGGCGATCGCATCCGGGTCGGTGACGAGACCGAGCACCCGCCGCACGGCGTCGTCGCGGGCACTTAGCCACTCGCGTTCCGCTGCCTCCCGCTTTTCCCCGGCGAGCGCCGGTCCCGCCTGCATGCCCGGCTGGTTCGAGCCGAACTCGATCGGCACGTAGGGGTCCTCTAGCACCCGGCGCAGCTGCTTGGCGATCGGGATCGCGCGCGAGCTGGCCGAGTTGCGCGAGAAGACGCGGTGCGTGTTGAACTCGGCAAGGACGAAGCGCGGAAAGGTCGCCTCGAGCGTCGTCAGCCTGTATCCGGCGGGCGATCGGGAGTCGGCGAGGACTTTTGCGTCGAACGGCATCGGGTTGCTCAATCTCGCAAGTGCCGAGGACGGCAAAAGCGTGGATCGTTCGACCTTCGTTGCGGACTTTTCGTCATTGGCTTGGAGGGGCTGCCATGAGCTCGACCAGATGCCCGCCAGGGCCGAGCGCCTTGGCGCGTGGCGCGCCCCAGTGTTCGCGGCCGTGGGTCACCTCGAAGCCGGCCTCGCGCAGGCGCTCGACGGTCTGCTCGAAGCCGGCGACGACGACCGCGGCGTGGCCATGGGGAGGGATGACAGGCGAGTCGTTGCGTTCGAGGTGGATCTGAGTGCCTTCCCGTTCCATCCAAATGAACGTCTCGGCCAGCGCAGCGGGCGGCTCGACCCGGCGGAAGCCGAGCAACTCCCAGAACTCGATCGAGCGCTCGATGTCCTCCGGAGCGACCTCGAGCGTCACGTGGTGGAGCATCTGCTCAGAATAGGAGAGAGACGAGGGCCGCAAGGACGACTATCGCGGTCGACCAGGTGACCGCCTCCGCGGTGATCTCCATGTCGAGGCCGTAGGCATGGGCGACGACCATCGAGTTGATCCCGGAGGGCATCGCCGCCATCAGGCGGTAGGGGGCGGGAAGGTCGATCAGCGGGGCGGCGAGCAGCATCAGCAGCGCCGGCACGAGGATGAGCCGGGAGCCGAGCGCCACCAGCACGGGCTTGGTCAGCGGCGGCGGCATCGGCAGGTCGCCGTGCTCGGCATTCTCGGCCAGGGTCGCGCCGACGGCGAAGAAGCCGATCGGCAGGATCGCCACCAGCAGCACCTGCGAGAGGTCGACGAGGACCTGTGGGGCGAGGGCGTTGGGGGCGAGCAGGCCGGCGATGGCCGCGTAGAGCGGTGGGTTGCGGGTGAAGAAGGCGCGCACTCGCTCGCGCGGCCCTTCCCCTGCTTTCGTCCCCAGGGCCGCCCCGACTGCGAAGGCGCCGAGCAGCAGGCAGGGGCCGGTGACGAGCACGTCGTAGAGGACCGCGGTCGGGAGCTGGTCGCGGCCGAGCAGGGCCACGGTCAATGGATAGCCGAGGTAGCCCGTGTTGACGCTGAGCACCGTGCAGACGACCGCGCCGGTACGAGCGCGCGAGAGGTGCAGAACGCGGCTCGCCAACAGGTAGGCGGTCAGCGCCCCGAGCGAGGAGGCGAGGAGCCCCAATAGCAGCCCGACCCCGTGGCTGACGTCGATGCTGCTGGAGGCGATGTTGAAGAAGATCACCGGCGGCAGCAGCACGTAGAGCATCAGCGTCAACGAGCGCCGCGCCGCGCCGGCAGCCGCCTGGGGCTTGCGCCGCTCGGCCCAGACGCCGACAGCCGTCGCGGCGGCGATAGTCGCGGCGGTGAGGAGGACGATCACGCGGGCAGTCTGACGAGGCCGTCGTCAGATCAGAAGAGCGAGGCGCCGGCGTGTTGCGCGAACTCAACCAATGGCTGCGGGACGATGCCGAAGAAGACCGCGCCCGCCGCGGCGAGCAATGCCGGAGCGACGAGGTAGGGACGGCGGCCCGCCTCGGGGTCGATCGGATCGGCCTCGGGAGAGGCGCCGGCTATCGCCGGGATTGCGTCGGCGGCTTCGGCGCTCGGCATCCACATCGCCGCCACCACACGCAGGTAGTAGGCGAGCGAGATCATCGTCCCGACGGCGATGAAGACCGCGAGCCAGGTGTAGTGGCCTTCGACCAGTGCCTCGATCAAGTAGAGCTTGCCGATGAACCCGACGGTGGCGGGCAGCCCGGCCAACGCCAGCATCGAGATCGTCAGCGGCCAGGCGAGCAGTGGCCGCTCGCTGCCCAGCCCGCGCACGGAGCGGATGTCGTCGCCGAAGGCGGTCTCGCGCTCACGGGCGACGATCACGCTGAAGGCGGCGAGGTTCATGAAGAGGTAGCCGGCGAGGTAGAAGACGATCGCGTTGACCCCGGCCTCGCTGGCGACCACGAGGCCGCCGAGGATGTAGCCCGCCTGGGCGACGCCGGAGTAGCCGAGCAGCCGCTTGAGCGAGTCCTGGCCGAGGGCGCCGACGTTGCCGATCACTATCGAGATCGCCGCCAGCACGGCGAGCGCCGGCTGCCAGTCGCTCGCCTCGCCGATCAGGGCGACGTCGAAGAAGCGGACGAAGACGGCAAACGCCGCCGCCTTGGTCGCCACCGCCATGAAGGCGGTGATCGGCGTCGGCGCACCCTCGTAGACGTCGGGCGTCCACTGGTGGAAGGGGGCGATCGAGGTCTTGAAGGCGAGCCCGACGGCAACCAGCCCGATGCCGACGAGGACGAGCGGGTCGCCGAGCAGCCCGGCGTGGCCGATGCCCGCGGAGATGCCGAGGAAATCGGTCGAGCCGGAGCCGCCGTAGAGGAAGGCCATGCCGTAGAGCAGCGTCGCCGAGCCGAGCGAGCCGACGATCAGGTACTTGAGCCCGGACTCGAGCGAGCGCTCTCGGATCATGTCGGTCGCGCAGAGGATGTAGAGGGGGATCGAGAGGGTCTCGATCGCGACGAAGAAGCTGACCAGGTTCTGCGCCTGCGCGAGCAGGACCATGCCGAGCACCGAGCCGAGCAGCAGCGCGTGGTACTCGCCGGAACCGGCCTGCTCGGCGGCCGGCTCGCGGATCGAGAGCAGCACGGCGAAGGCCGCCGCGGCGATCGCGATCAACGAGATCGAGATCGCCAGGTCGTCGAGGCGGAGCGCGCCGGAGACGAGGTCGGTCGGTTCGTTCCAGTTCCAGATCAGGAGACCGGCGGTCGTCGCGAGGGCGATCAGGGTCAGCCCGGGGGCGGTACGGCGCAGCGGCTTGAAGACCGCGGTAAGCAGTACCACGCAGAGAGCAGCCGTCAGCGCGATCGCCGGCGAGAGCGCCGCGTAGTCGATGTGGGGGGCGTTGAAGTTCATGGGGCAGGAGTTATGAGGTGTTTGGCGAGTGAGGGGGAAAGGCAGGGAGGCTCCCCTTCCTTCGTTGCCTTTTCCAACTGGGTGATGGATGAGTAGCCAACTTGGCAGGTCGAAGCCACGGTTCGATTCACTGACACATCGGTGCGCTTGAGGATCAGCTGCGGGTAGAGGGCGAGGCCGACGATGCAGAGCACCAGGGGCACCAACACGAGACCGTCGCGGAGGCCGATCTCGCGCGAGGGGACCGTGTCCGGCCTGCGGTTGTGCATCGTGCGCTGGTAGAGGCGCAGCGCGTAGTAAGCCGACATCGCGACCCCCGATATGGCAACGAAGGCGAAGACGATCTTCGCCTGGAAGAGGCCGTTGAGGATGTAGAACTCGCCGATGAAGTTGGCCGAGCCCGGCATCGCCAGGGTCGCCAGGGTGACGATCAGGAAGAGCGCCGCCAGCACCGGGGCGCGCATCGCCATGCCACCCATCTCACGCAGGTCCTCGCTGCCGCTGCGCTCGGCGAGGATCGCGACGATGATGAACAGCGGCGCGACCACCAGGCCGTGGTTGACCATCTGCAGGACGGCGCCGTCGGCGCCGTCGGCGCGCAGGGCGAAGATCCCGGCGGTGATGAAGCCGAGCTGGGCGACAGAGGAGTAGCCGCCGATCAGTCGCACATCGGTCTGCGTGAAGGCCATCACCGAGCCGTAGAGGATCGAGGCCAGGGCGATCAGCAGCACGACGGTCTGGAACTGGACGGTCGCGGCGGGGAAGAGCGGCAGGACGACGCGCAGGAAGCCGTAGGCGCCGACCTTGGCCAGCACCCCGGAGAAGACCGCCAGCACCGGCAGCGGCGCGGCCCGGTAGGCGTCGGGCATCCAGCCGTGCAGGAGGAAGGCGGGCATCTTGACCAGGAAGGCCGCGGCGAAGAACCAGAAGATCCACTGCTGGCTGCCGTCGCCGATCGGGTGCTTGGCCAGTTCCGCGATCGAGAAGGTGATCTGGCCGCCGTCGGCGGAGATGATCGCCGTGGCGATCGCGCCGACCAGCATCAGCAGCGAGCCGATCAGCGTGTAGACGATCATCTTCAGGGTCGCCGCCGACGCGGTCGGGCCGCCCTCGCGATCGGTCCCCCAGGCGCCGAAGAGGAAGTAGAACGGGACCAGCATCAGGTCGAAGAAGAGGACGAAGAGCAACAGGTCCTGGGCGACGAAGGCGCCCAGGGTCGCCGTCTCGCCGAGCAGCATCATCAGGAAGAAGAGGTGGGGGCGCTCCTGCTCGCGGAAGGCCGCGAACGCCGTCCCGCCCAGCCAGACGACCGCGGTCAACAGGATCAGGAAGACGTTGAGGCCGTCGATGCCGAGGCTGTAGTCGACGCCGAGGCCGGGGATCCAGTTGACGTCGACGCTGTCCTGCAGGCCCGCGGCACCGGAGTCGAAGCCGGCGAGCAGGGCGATCGCGATCCCCAGCGTGACCACCGTCCCCAGCACCGCCCACCAGCCGGCGAAGCGCTTAGGCAGGAAGAGGCCGATGAGGCCGAAGGCGAGCGGGGTCCAGAGCAGCGAGTTGATCATGAGCTGCTCAGTAGGAAGTAGAGGGCGAGCCCGGCGAAGCCGGCGATCAGGAGCAGGGCGTAGCTGCGGACGAAGCCGCTCTGCGCGACGCGGACGATGGCGCCCGCCTCGCCGACGGTCTCCCTGGTCCCGGTCACCAGCCCGTCGACGACGAAGCGCTCGAAGGTCGAGTTGGCGAAGCGGCCGATTGCGAGCGCCGGCCGCACGACGAGGAAGTCGATCGCCTCGTCGAAGTACCACTTGTTGACGAACAGCAGGTAGACCGGGCGGAGGCGCTCACGGAAGAGCCCGGGCAGCTCCGGTCGCGCCACCCAGAGGACCCAGGCGAGCCCGATCCCGACCAGCGAGATCACCGCGCCGATCGCCAGCCCGCGCCACTCCTCGCCGACCGTCGGGTGGATCGTGCTCAGCGGCACGTCGGCGAAGGCGGGGTCGAGGAAGCCGAAGAGGACGTTGTCGACGCCGGGCACCTGGATCAGGCCGGCGAAGAGGGCGCCGACGGACAGCACGGCCATCGCCACCGCCATCGGCCGCGACTGCTCGGCGATGTGATGGTGGGCGCCGGGGAAGCCGACGTCGGGATCCTCGAGCTCTTCGTTGGCCGGGTTGATCGCCGGCCCGTGGTAGAGCTCGCCCGTGTCGATCAGGTGCTGCGCCTCCTCGCAGGGCTTGCCCGGCAGCACCCGGAAGATCAGGCGGAAGGTGTAGAGCGCGGTGAGCAAGGCGCCGACGTAGCCGCCGACGGCCATCCACGTGTACATCCCGCCGCGCGCCTCGGCGTAGGCGAGGATCGAGTCCTTGGAGAAGAAGCCGGAGGTGAGCGGGAAGGCGGCCAGGGCGAGGCCGCCGATCACGAACATCAGCGAGGTGAAGCGCATCGCCTTCCAGAAGCCGCTCATCCGGTCGATGTCCTGGCGGTTCGCCATCGCCGAGATGATCGAGCCGGCGGTCATGAAGAGCAGCGCCTTGAAGAAGGCGTGGGTCATCAGGTGGAAGAGCCCCTGCGCGTAGGCGCCGATCGAGACGCCCATGATCATGTAGCCGATCTGGCTCATCGTCGAGTAGGCGATCGCCCGCTTCAGGTCGGTCATCGTCAGCGCGATCGTGCCGGCGACGAGCAGCGTCGCGAGGCCGACGAAGGCAGCGATGTCGGCGGCGGTGGGGGCGAGGTAGAAGAGGACGTGGGTGCGGGCGATCAGGTAGACGCCGGCGGTGACCATCGTCGCCGCGTGGATCAGCGAGGAGACTGGCGTCGGCCCCTCCATCGCGTTGGGCAGCCAGGTGTGGAAGGGGATCTGCGCCGACTTGGCGAAGGCGCCGACGAGCAGCAGCAGGCAGATCGCGGTCACCGTCCACTCGCCGCGGGCGAAGACGTGCGGAGCCTGGGCGAAGACCGCCCCGTATTCGAAGCTGCCGAGTTCGCGGAAGATGAGGAGCGCCGCAAGGACCAGGCCGATGTCGCCGACGACGTTGATCACAAAGGCCTTCATCCCCGCCTTCGTCGCCGTAGTGCGCCGGTACCAGAAGCTGATCAGCGCGTAGGAGGCGAAGCCGACGAAGGCCCAGCCGACGATCAGGAGGACGAAGTTGCCGGCGAGGACCAGCAGCAGCATCGAGAAGACGAAGAAGTTGAGGTAGCTGAAGAAGCGGTGGTAGCCCTCGTCGGACTGCATGTAGCCGAACGAGTAGAGGTGGATCAGGCTCGAGACGCCGGTGACGACGAGCAGCATGAAGACCGAGAGCTGGTCGACGTAGATGCCGAGCTTGATGTCGAGCCCGGCCGCGCCGGCATAGGTCCACAGCGAGGAGGCGTGATGGCGGGCGCCGGCGTCCTCGCCGAGCAGGCTCGCCAGCGCGGCGATCGCGCAGACGAAGGCAAGGCCGATCGCGGCGGTGCCGATCGCGCCCGCGATGCGCGCCGGGATCACCCGGAAGCCGAGCGCGATCACGATCGAGCCAAGCAGCGGCAGCAGCAGGGCCAGCCAGGCCCACGAGGTCGCGCTCATCAGCCCCTCAGCTCCCGCAGCTCGTCGACGTCGAGCGGCAGCTTGCGGCGGAAGATCGCGACGATCAGGCCCAGCCCGACGACTACCTCGCAGGCGGCGACGACCATTACGACGATCGCGAAGACCTGCCCCTGCTGGTTGCCGACCATGCGGCTGAAGGCGACCAGGGCGAGGTTGCCGGCGTTCAGCATCAGCTCGAGGCAGAGCAGGATCACGACCGGGCTGCGGCGGATCAGGATTCCCATGGCTCCGACGGCGAAGAGGAGCGATGACAGGACTACGTACCACTGCGCGCTCATGCCGACTCCCGATTGCGACCGGCGAGGACGATGGCTCCTGCCGCCGCGAGCAGGAGCAGGATCGAGGACGCCTCGAAGGGCACTAGGAATCGTTCTAGGAGGAGGTGCCCGATGGCTGCTGGGTCGCCGAAGCCGGGCTTGACGTCCGGTCCCTTCGTGTCTAGGGCGAGGAGGGCGGAGGAGAGGACGGCTATCGCGAGCTCGATGAAGACGGCTATGCCCAGGAGGGGGGCGAGGAATTGCTGGCCGGGGATCGGCTCCCAGGCGGACTCCTCGCCGCCGCCGACGTAGGCGACGACGAAGACGTAGAGGACCATCACCGCGCCCGCGTAGACGACGACCTGGGCCGCCGCGACGAAGGCCGAGCTGAGGAGGAGGAAGAGCACGGCGAGGGAGAAGAGATGGACGATCAGCGCGAGGACGCTGTAGAAGGGGTTGCGCATCGCGACGACGCCGATCGCGCCGCTGAGGGCGCCGATCGCTGCGATGAAGAAGAGCACCGCTTCCACTTACTCGCCCTCTGCTTTCAGCGGCGTCCGCTCGAGCGGCTCCGCGAGCAGCATCTCCTTGGTGAAGATCAGGTTCTCGCGGTCGTAGTCGGCCATCTCGTAGTCGTGGCCCATCGTGATCGCGTCGAAGGGGCAGGCGATCTCGCAGTAGCCGCAGAAGATGCAGCGCGAGA
>JAPVSJ010000063.1:0-42567 GCA_047519745.1 Actinomycetota bacterium
AGAAGTTCGACTACCGGCGCGGCTACAAGTTCTCCACCTACGCGACCTGGTGGATCCGCCAGGCGGTGACCCGGGCGATCGCCGACAAGGCGCGGACGATCCGCATCCCGGTCCACATGGTCGAGAAGCTGAACCGGGTCGCCCATGTCGAGCGCCAGTTGGTGCAGCGCTTCGGCCGCGAGCCCGAGCCGGCCGAGATCGCCGAGGAGCTGCGCTGGCCGCTGCCCGAAGTGCGCGAGATCCTCCGCGTCGCCCAGCTGCCCGTCTCGCTGGAGAAACCGGTGGGCGACGAGGACGACTCCGAGCTCGGCGATTTCGTCGCCGACGACACGATCGCCGAGCCGTTCGAAGAGGCGAGCGAACACATGCAGAAGGAGGGTGTGCGCAAGGCGCTCTCGGCGCTGCCCGAGCGCGAGCGGCAGGTGATCGAGCTTCGCTACGGCCTCACCGGGCTGGAGCCGCTGACGCTCGAGGAGGTCGGCAACACGTTCGGCGTCACCCGTGAGCGGATCCGCCAGATCGAGAACAACACGCTGAAGAAACTCCAGCATCTCCCGGAGGCACAGATGCTCCGCGAAGCTTCCTGACGCGCCGGAGGGGCCGCCATGCGGCGTCTTCGGTCGCTCGCGTGCTAAAGCACGCCACGCTCCCTGCATCCTTGCCTGACGACCCCTCCGACGCGTCAGGGGCTGAAATACTGAGCCGATGCCCTCTGGGGATAAGTTCTACTCGCGAATGTCGCAGCGAATCGGCGCGCGCGGCCTGCGCTGGGTCGGCAGGTTCAACGTGCCGTTGTACAGGCTCAGTGGTGGGCGGATCGGCGGCAAGATCAACCAGGCGCCCGTATTGCTGTTGACCACCACCGGCCGTAAATCGGGGCAGCAGCGGACCGCCCCGGTCGTCTACCTCGCCGACGGCGCGAACCTGGTCGTTATCGGCTCCAACGCCGGCCACAGCCGCACCCCCGCCTGGTCGCTCAACCTGAAGACCAACCCCGATGCCGAGGTCGAGGTGGGGCGCGAACGGCGGCCGGTGCGGGCGCGGGTGGCAGAGGGCGATGAGCGGGCCGACCTCTGGCGCAGGCACAACGAGCAGTACTCGGGCTTCGACGAATACGAGGCGCGCACCGACCGCGACATCGCCCTGTTCGTGCTCGAGCCACGATGACCGCTCTCCACCCATTCCGCCTTGCCGTCGAGGCAAAGGACCTGGAGGCGGCCGCGGCGACGCTGCGCGAGGACGTCGTCCTGCACAGCCCGATTCTCTTCCGTGGCTTCGAGGGCCGCGAGATCGTCATGCAGGTCCTCACCCATGTCGCCGCGACCCTGGAGGACTTCATCTACACCGATGAGCTCGCGGACGAGCGCACCGTAGTCCTGCGCTTCAAGGCCCGCGTCGGCGACCGCGAGCTGGAGGGCATCGACTTCCTCGAGCTCGACGAGCAGGGCCTGGTCAAGGAGTTGACCGTCTTCATGCGCCCGATGTCAGCCCTCACCGCCTTCAACGAGCAGATGGCCGCCCGCCTGGGCGTCGAGACCTGACGCTCCCCCCGGTAAACTCGCACCGCCTCGGGGGAGTGTCCGAGTGGTTAAAGGAGATCGGCTGTAAACCGATTGGCTCTGCCTACGCAGGTTCGAATCCTGCCTCCCCCATATGAGCAACCTCGACGGCCGCATTTACGCCATCGCTGGCATCGGCGGTGGGCTCGGGCCGGTCGTGGCCGAATGCCTGGCGGCTGAGGGGGCCACCGTCGCCGGTGCGGATCGCTCTCAGGATCGGGCTGACGAGATCGGGGTCGGGTTGGAGCTGCCCGTCGAGCGTTGGGACGGGCGGGGGGTCGACCTGCTCGACGAGGAGGCGGCCCGGGACTGGTGCGCGGCGCTACTCGAGCGCTTCGGCCGGGTCGACGGCCTGCTGCATCTGGTCGGCGGCTGGCGTGGGGGGCAGGCGCTCCATGAGGCGCCGCTCGCCGACTGGGACCTGCTCCACGACCTCCTGATCCGCACCGTCCAGCACACCACCCGCGCCTTCCACGATGCACTGCTCGGCTCCGAGCACGGCCGCTTCGTCCTCGTCTCCGCCAAGCAGGCGCAGGCGCCATCGAACTCCAACGCCGCCTATTCCGCGGCGAAGGCGGCCGCCGAGGCCTGGACGCTCGCCTACGCCGACGGCTTTCGCGGCACCGAGGCAACGGCGAACATCGTCGTCGTCGAGGCGATCCTCACCCGGCAGATGAAGGAGGAGAACCCTGGAGGGGACTTTTCCTCGTTCACCCCGGCCGAGCACATCGGCGCGGCGATCGCCTTCCTCTGCTCCGATGCCGCCGGGGAGATGAACGGCCGGCGCCTGTCGCTCCATGGCTAGAGGCGTAGCTCGCCCGCCACTTACCATGCAGTGTGATGAGCAGTAACGGTTCCGAGAGCTCCAGGCCCGCCAAGGGCGAGATGACGATCCGCCAGCTGGCGGAGCGGACCGGGATGACCGTCCGCAACATCCGCGCCCATCAGACGCGCGGCCTGCTGCCGCCACCCACCGTTCGCGGCCGTACCGGCTACTACGGCGAGGAGCACGTCGCCCGGATCGAGCTGACCCGTGAGATGCAGGCCGACGGCCTCAACCTGGAGGCGATACGGCGCGTGCTCGACAGCGGCGATGGCTCGGCTGCGGCGATCTTCGACTTCACCCGCGCCCTCCGCGTTCCCTTCGAAGACGAGGCGCCGGAGATCGTCGACGCCGACGAGCTGGCGGGGATCTGGAGTGAGGTAGCGGATCCGAAGCTGACCCGGCGGGCGGAGAAACTGGGGATCTTCCGCACCCTGCCCGACGGGCGGGTCGAGGTGATCAGCCCACAACTGCTGCGTGCCGCCGCCGAGCTGGCCGAGCTTGGAGTCGGTGCTGAGGGCGCCCTCGTAACCGCGGAGAAATTGCGCCGCCATGCAGACGGCGCCGCGCGCGCCTTCGTCGACCTCTTCGTCAAGGAGGTATGGCAGCCGTTCGATCGCGCCGGCCGGCCCGAGCTCGACTGGCCACGGATGAGCGAGGCGCTCGAACGGATGCGGCCTCTCGCCGCCGGTGCGCTGCTGGCGACCTTCCAGATCGCGATGGCGGAGGCGGTCGAGAAGGAGAGCGAGCGCACGCTGCGGCTCGCCGCTCGCCCGAGCAAGCGCTCCGGCAAGCGGCGCAAACGCTAGGCGAGAGCCGCGTCGTCCATCTCCTCGCCGGCGGCCTCGCGGCCGGCGTAGGAGAGGACGGCGAAATACATCAGCGAGGGGAGGAGCGCGTCGAGATCCTCGGTCTCGCCTTTCTGCAGGCGTGCATAGAGCACTGACTCGATCCCGCCGACGACCCCGGCGGCGGCGATCGCCGAAGGGGGTTCCTCCAGGTCCTCCCTGACCAAAGCATCGATGCAACCGGCGAAGTGGTCGAGCAGCTCGTCGCGGCGCAGCAGCCCCGCGGGGCTCGACGCCCGCGCCTCGACGATCACGATGCGGGCTTCTTCGGGCTCATCGACGATGAAGCGCAGCAGCTCGGCGATCCCGCTGCGCAGCTGGTCGCGCCAGGTCGGCCCGGCGTCGCGGCGGGCCGCCTCGATCCGCGCCCGCATCCGGCCCGCCGCGGTGTCGAAGGCGGCGAGGAAGCAATCTTCCTTGTCCTCGAACTGCTCGTAGAAGGTCGGCCGTGAGATCCCGGCGCGGGTGAGCACGTTCTGGACCGTGAGCGTGTTGTAGCCGATATCAGTCGCGGCGCCGATCATCGCTGTCAACAAGCGCTCCCGCTGGACCGCCTTGACCAGGTCGGCCGGAAGCGTCCTCACTCCGGCGGGAAAACGACCGTCGGCGCGGGTGAGCAGGGCCAGCGCCTCGCCGAGTTCCGAGTCCGACCACCGACCCCCGGTCGCCTCTGCCAGCTTCTCCCTACTGAGCATGACCCTCTCTGGTGCCATAAGGAACCTACGCGTTTCTTTTAGAAAATATGCAAGCGCTCCAAAGGTACCAGAAAAGTCACTGACGTGCATGGGAAATTCGGCTATGCCGGGTATCCTTGCTCCTATGCCGCCACGGGGAAATGGGGGGACGCAGGAGAGACAGGCACAGAAACGGCCTGCCGCATCCGTCCGCCCGGCGCTTCCACGCGAGTTCATCGCCCTGCACAAGCAGCGGCGCATCATGGATGCGCTGGCCGAGTTGACCGCTGAACAGGGGTATGAGGCGACCAAGATCTCCGACATCGTCAAGCGCGCCGGTGTCGCTCGGAAAACGCTCTACGACAACTTCGAGGGCAAGGAGGAGGTCTTCCTTGCCGCCTTCGACGCCGCCCGGGATGAGGTCCTCCGTCGTGTCGAGGAAGCCGTCGCCGACGGCGACGAGGACTGGCAGGACCGGATCGAGGCCGGGCTCGCCGCGTTTCTCGGTTTCGTCGCCGAGCAACCGACCCTGGCGCGGATGTGCATGATCGAGGCGCTCTCCGCCACACCGGCGACAACGAAGCGCTACGAGGATTCGCTGGAGACGTTCGTCGAGCTGACAAAGCAGACGCTGCCACGAGATGAGCGGCTGCCCGACACGATCGCCGAGACGCTGGTCGGTGGCGTCGCCTGGATCGTCTACCAGCAGATTCGTCGCGGTGAGGCAGAGCGGGCCGAGGACCTCCTGCCCGAACTCACCGAGTTCATGATGGCGCCGTACCTGGGCGCCGGCATGGCCGAGTAACCGTCCCTCGCGGCCGGACCGGCAGGCAAGAAGCGTTTAGCACTGGCAGACTTTAGTACTGCATGAAGCCGCTTCCACGTGGTCGTCACGGCCTCTCCCGGGAGTTCATCGCGGAGCACCAGCGGGAGCGCCTGCTGACCGCCATCGCGGCCTCACTCGACGAGCACGGCTACGACGGGACGACCGTTTCGGCGATCGCCGGCCGGGCCGGCGTCTCCAAGAGCGACTTCTACCGTCACTTCGGCAGCAAGGACGAGTGCTTCTTCGCTGCCTACGACGAGGCCATCGAGCGTCTGCGCGCCGACATGGTGAGCGCCTGCGCGGACGAGGAGGAGTGGGCTCTGGGGGTGTGTGCCGGGCTCGGAGCGGCCCTCGCCTGCCTCAGCGCCGAGCCAGGGCAGGCCAAGCTGCTGCTGGTCGAGGGTCTGCGCGCCGGGCCGGGCGTCTATGGACGCTTTCAGGCCGCGCTGGAGAGCTTCGTTCCGTGCCTGCGCGACGGCGCCCCGGAAGGAACCAGCGCCGGTCGGCAGCCCGAGGCCGCCGATGAGGCCGTAGTCGGCGGCATCGCCTCGCTGCTCGGCCGCCGTGTGCTGGCCGGCGAAACGGCCCAGCTCGAGCGATTCTTCCCGGAACTTGCCGAGTTTGCGCTGACTCCGTACCTCGGCGTCGCCGAGGCGCGCCGCATAATCTCCTCTCGATGAGCGACCCCGCAGCAGCCGCCGGAAGCGCGGCAACTGAGCCGCGCCGCGGGGCGACCCCGGGGGTGTTTCCCTCGCAGGCCCTGAGCGAGGCGATCGCGGCCGAGTGGATCGGCTCGGGCGACTACCGGATCCGCCCCGAGGCGATCCAGCCCGCCAGCATCGATCTCCGCCTTGGCGATTTCGCCTGGGCACTGCGCTGCAGCTTCCTGCCCGACGTCGATTCGACCGTCGAAGAGAAGATCGAGGGGCTCGCCTTCCAGAAAGTCGACCTGCGCGACGGGGCCGTACTGGAGCGTGACCGCCCTTACCTCGTGCCGCTGATCGAGGAGCTGGCGCTGCCCGAGGACGTGCGGGCCAAGGCCAACCCGAAGAGCTCTACCGGTCGCCTCGACGTCTTCACCCGGGTGCTCACCGACCGCCACCACCGCTTCGACGAGATCCGCCCCGGCTACCACGGCCGCCTCTACCTGGAGGTCGTGCCGCGCTCCTTTGCGATCCAGGTGCAGACCGGGCTCTCGCTCAATCAGCTGCGGCTGGCCCGCGGCGACGTGCGCCTCGCCGACGCCGAGATCCGCGCCCTGCAGGACGAGTTCCCGCTGCTCTACCTCGACTCCCACGCGCTGCGCGAGTCGGAGCTGGCGCTGGCCGAAGGACTGTTCCTCAGCGTCGACCTCTCCGGGCCCGGCGACCGGATCGTCGGCTACCGGGCGAAGAAGAACAGCCTGCCGATCGACCTCTCCCGGATCCGTGCCTATCGCTGGACCGACTACTGGGACCCGGTCTACCCTGAGCCCGGCGGCCGGATCGTGCTGGAGCCGGAGATCTTCTACCTGCTGCTCTCGGCCGAGGGCGTCTGCATCCCGCCCCAGATCGCCGCCGAGATGATGGCCTACGACCCGACCGCGGGCGAGCTGCGCACGCACTACGCGGGCTTCTTCGACCCCGGCTTCGGCTATGACCCGGCCGGCGGTCGCCACGGCAGCCGCGCCGCCCTCGAGGTGCGCGCGCGCGACGTCTCCTTCATGGTCGAGCACCGCCAGCCGGTCTGCAAGCTCGCGCTGGAGCGCACCAGCGCTCCCGCGGAGCGCCTATACGGCGCCGACCTGGGCTCCAACTACCAGGGCCAGGTGACGATGCTGAGCAAGCACTTCGAGGAGTCCCTCAACCCGTCAGCGCGAAGCGCACCGCCGGCTGGCTGAGGAACGCGGCGAACTGGTGAAGGCCGCCGTGGGTAATGCGCTCAAGGCGGTGGGGGCTTGGCTTCTCGCCATGGCCGGGTCGATCCTCGCGCTGTTCGGCTTCGATGTGGCGTTTCGTCAGCTTCTCGGCGCGCACTCCCCCAACCTCTGGTTCGGCCTCGGCGTCGCCCTACTCGTTTTTTTTGTCATCTTCTGGCGGATCTTCAGAGCGCTCGTGGCGTGGTTCTTCGGCGACACTCCCACGGAGTGGCCCCTCCTGCTGCTCGCCGCCGTCAGCGCGGCGCTGTTCGTGGTCGGCCTCCCCCTTTACATCACCGCGCACCGGCACTCCGACGGCCCTCCGATCCGAAGTCAGGTGGCGATCCCGGGGCGGATCGACCTGGTGTTCGTCTCGGTGGGCCCGCACCGCGGATCGCTCCCCGCCGAGGTTGGCGCTCAGCCGGCCGATCTCGCCGCCTGGGACGTCCACTACAGCGTCGCCGTGCCGGCGAGCAACGGCACGGGCCTCGAATTCCTCGTGGTCGGCACCGAAAGCCGCAGCGAGGCGCTGCGGGCGCTGCGCAGCGGGCGGCGGGCGAAGCCGGGTGGCGGCGGGACTCCATGGCGCCCCGGCGCGCAGCACGCGGTGGTGGTGGACGTCGATCGGGCGTCGATCGGGGTTCCATCTACCAGCGATCCGCTGGCGGCGGCGGCTGCGAGCCTTGGGGTGCCGACCTTCGCCCTGCTCGAGTCCGGCGCACCGGATCGCGCCGCGGCGTGGATGAACTGGACCAGGGATCGCCATGGCGAAGCGGCCTCGCTCGCCGAACTGGAAGGGCCGACCCTGCTCGACGCCGGCCTTCGCCTGGTCGCCGAAAGCCGCTCGACGCTGGCCGACCGCCAGCTGGCCTATGCGTACCGGCCCGTGCTTTTCTTCGACAACCGCGAGTTGTACAACTGGCCCGTCGACGTCGGCTCGGCCTTCGCCGGCGGAGCGGTGAGCATGTGCAAGCACGGCGCGATCCGCGACGAATGCGAGGGGGTCAAGAGCGGCGCGGACCTCGACCAGTCCTTTGCCTACCTCAAGTTCGATCCGGTGCGCTTCGGCCCCGCCGACCGGGAAGAAAGCCCCCAGTCAATCGGCAGCGCCTACTACTACCACGTCGTGCACCGGCCTTCGGACCCGCATACCTACATCGACTACTGGTGGTACCTGCCGTACAACCCATCGCTCACCGGCTGGATGTGCTCACCAGGGTTCAGCGTGATCGACTTCGACTGCTTCGACCACGAATCCGACTGGGAGGGGGTGACGGTCGAGGTTGTGAAGGTCGGTGAGGCGCCGCCGGCCGTCTACTACGCGCAGCATGCGCACGTCGTCCGGTGGACGTGGGGCGAATTGGGGCAACACTGGAAGGGACTCGGTCAGGACTCGATGGTCGAAGCCGAAGGCGCCCATCATCCACTCGTCTTCGTCGCCCGCGCCAGTCATGCGTCCTACCCTTATCCGTGCGACGCCGTCTACTGCCACGAGACCAACAGCCCGTTGCCTGAGGGCAGGTACGGTGGGGAAAGCGCGTGGACCGGCGACGAGGACGAAGTCTGCGCGAGCGCCTGTCTGAAGGCGCTGCCGGTCACCCGTTACGGCAGGCCGGCGAGCTGGAACGCCTTCAGCGGCCCCTGGGGGACTCAGACCTGCATCGTGCACGGGACCTTCTGCGATCGCGGCGAAGCGCCGCACTCGCCCGCCTTCCAGTGGCGCTACGAGCACCCCGGCGCGGTTCGCTGAGCGTCAGGGCCTCCAGCTCGCGCAGTCGCCTTCACGGCATCGCCTCGATCTCCTCGGCGATCGCCTCCTGGAAGGCCTCGGCGGGGCGCACCCCCGCCCCTTCCGCGCCGGTTTCGTGCTTGGGGCGCAGCAGCGAGACGCCGGCGCCGACCACCGAGGTCGCCGCCAGCACCCAGAGGGCCGTGTGCATGTTGTGGATGAAGGGGTCGAGCTGGGCGCTCGAGAGGCCGGCGGCGAGCCCGGAGAAGATCTTGAAGAGGACCGGTTGCGGCACCGCGGCGGTGACGATCGCCAGCACGAAGGCGATCGAGATCACCGCGCCGGTGTTCTGCAACATCGTGCGGGCGCCGGCGGCGATGCCGCGGCGCTGCACCGGCACGGTTCCCATCATCGCCGCCGTGTTGGGCGAGTTGAACATCCCCGAGCCGATCCCGACCAGGGCGAGCCAGAGCATGCTCTGCCAGTAGGGGCTGTCGGCCTGCAGCGTCGTCATCAGGGCAAGCGCGGCGGCGCTGACCAGCATGCCCAGCGCCGCGAGGGCACGCGAGCCGTGGCGGTCGGCCCAGATGCCGGCCAGGGGCGAGGCGACCAGCATGCCCAGCGCCATCGGGGCCAGCTTGACCCCGGCCGTGATCGGGTCGTCGCCCTGGGCGCCCTGGAAGTAGAAGACGAAGACGAAGAGCAGGGCGAAGCGGGAGAGGCCGTTGATGAATGCGGCGCCGGTCGCCGCGGCGAACATGCGGTTGCCGAAGATCGTCAGGTCGAGCATCGGCGCGCGGCCGCGGTGCTCGATCAGGACGAAGAGGGGTAGCAGCACGATGGCGGCGAGCAGGCTGCCGATGACGAGGGGATCGTCCCAGCCCGAGATGCCGCCGCGCGAGATCCCGTAGACGAGCCCGGTCAGGCCGAGGACGAAGGTGACCGTGCCGGCGAGGTCGAAGCCGCGGACGGAGTCCCGCCGGGAGAGCTCGCGCAGGATCAGCGCGCTCCAGGCGGCGCCGGCCAGTGCCAGTGGCACGTTGAACCAGAAGACCCAGTGCCAGGAGATCGCGACCAGGGCGCCACCGAGGACCGGTCCGAGGACGAGGCCGACGGCGGCGACCATCGTGTTCGTCCCCATCGCCAGGCCGAGCTCCTCCCTTGGGAAAGCGTCGGTGACCAGAGCCGGACCGTTGGCGAAGATGAAGGCACCGCCGATGCCCTGGACGATTCGCCAGAGGATCAGCTGCGTGCCGTCGGCGGAGAAGCCGGCGCCGAACGAGGCGACGGCGAAGACGAGGAAGCCGGCGATGAAGGCGTTCTTGCGGCCGAAGAGGTCGGAGAGCCGCCCGGCCGAGAGGACCAGCACGGTCGAGGCGATCATGTAGGCGAGGATCACCCAGACCAGTTCCAGCAGACTGGTCCCGAGCGCCCGCTCCAGGTCGGGCAGGGCGATGACGAGAGTGCCCGAGTTGGTGGCGACGAGCAGCATGCCGAGGCTGGTGCAGGAGAGGGCCCACCACTTGTATTGCTCGTGGTCGGCGGCCACCCCGGCCCGCCCGATTCGTTTCCGCGCCCTCACCTTCACTAGCCTAGAGACGTGGCCGAGCGAACCTGGAGCGTCTACCTCTCCGGCGAGATCCACTCCGACTGGCGCGAGCGGATCGAAGCCGGGGTGCGCCAGGCGGGCCTTCCAGTCGCCTTCTCAGCGCCGGTCACCGACCACGCCGCCTCCGACGACGCCGGGGTCGGCACGCTGGGCGAGGAGAGCGAGCCGTTCTGGCGCGACCACATGGGAGCCGGCGTAAACGCGATCCGCACCCAGACGCTGATCGGCGCGGCCGACCTGGTCGTCGTCCGCTTCGGCGACAAATACCGCCAGTGGAATGCCGCCTTCGATGCCGGTTACGCCGCCGCGCTCGGTACGCCCTACGTCACCCTGCACGACGCCGAGCTCGACCACGCGCTGAAGGAGGTCGACCGGGCTGCGCAGGGCACGGCGCGCACGGCCGAGCAGGTGGTCGACGTGCTGCGCTACGTGATCGCGGGCAAGCTGCCCCAGTAGTTAGTGGTTAGTCTGGGGCGCGTGGGGGCTGATGCAAACCGCGAGACGATCGAGCGCTTCTACGCGGCGTTCGGACAGTGCAACGGCGCCGCGATGACCGCCGAGTACGCCAAGGACGCCCATTTCCGCGATCCCGCCTTCGGCGACCTCGAGGGCGCCGACGTCGGCGCGATGTGGCGGATGCTGACCAGCCGCGCCACCGACCTGAAGATCGAGCTGCACGAGCACGACGCCGACGAGAAGTCGGGCTCGGCGCACTGGATCGCCCGCTACACGTTCTCCACCGGCCGCCCCGTCGTCAACGACATCCAGGCGAAGTTCCGCTTCGCCGCCGACGGCAAGATCGCCGACCACGTCGACGAGTTCGACTTCCACCGCTGGGCCAGCCAGGCCCTCGGCTTCAGCGGCCACCTGGTCGCGCTGCTGCCACCGCTGCGCGCGAAAGCCCGCGCCAAAGCCCTCGATCAGCTCGAGACCTTCAAGCGCGACGAGACCGGCTCAAGCATCTAGCTCCGCGGCCCAAGTTGCTGGGTTTTCCCCACCATGGGGTGGGAAATGCCGCAGTCGGCGTCGTCGTCGGCATTTGCGAACATATGTTCGTATGCGCTGGGACGAGCAGCGAACGGAGAACGATCTGCGCCTGCCCGGGGTGGGCGACGGCACGGTTGTGCGCACCTTCGATGCCCCGGAGGCGATGGGGATCAACTTCCACGAGGTGCGCGCCCGCTCGGCGCTGAACCACGTCCCCGGCGGCCGCTACGGCTTCAGCTGGACGGTCAATCCCTTCAGAGGATGCACTCATGCCGCTACCCAACATGCGCCCAGAGCAACGCAAGCTGACGACCCGAGCCGTCCGAGGCTGGGGTCGTGGCCGAGGCAGGAAGCAAGCAGACGAAAGCGCTTTCTCCGGCGGGTGGCACGGCGGCGGGGGGCCCCCATAGCGGAGGGCGCGCGAAAGCGCGTCCGAGCACATGGGGGAGGGCCGCCGTGACAGGACCCGCCGGCCAGGAAGCCCTCTTCTAATCCCCCTGGTCAAGCAGGTCGAACGTGCACTCCTTGGGATCTTTGTCGTCCCGGAAGCGGCGGAAGCGGGCGCCGTGTCGAATTCGTCCGGCAGCCGCATGGTCGTAGCCCACTTCGATGACCAGCTCCGGCCGCAACGCCACCCACTCGAGCTCGCGCCCGCCGGTCCAGCGACTGGGCTCGGCGGTACCGCTGTCGCCGGTCTCCAGTGGCGCCAGCATCGCGGGCATCGCCCGTTTGGCCTCCATGCTGAAGCCGGAGATATGGCCGACCGAGCGCAGCTCGTCGCCGTCGTACAGGCCCAGGATCAGCGATCCCACCGTGCCCTCCTCTTTGCCCGGCCGCCAGCCCATCACGACGCAGTCGATCTCGCGCTCGCGCTTGATCTTCGCCATCCCCTTGCGCTTGCCTGGGATGTAGGTGGCGTCGAGCTGCTTGGCCATCGTCCCCTCGGTCTTGCGCAGCCAAACCTCGGCCTGCTCTGGATCCTCGCTCAGCTTCGAGAGCTCGACCTTCGTCTGCTTTGCCAGCGCCTCCAGCCGGGCGCGCCGCTCGCCGAACGGCGTGTCGAGCAACGCCTCGCTCCCCTCGGCGAGCAGGTCGAAGGCCACGTAGCCGGCCGGGATCTCCTTCGAGAGCAGGTTTATCCGCGACTCGGCCGGGTGGATGCGCTGCTGCAGTGCGTCGAATTCGAGGTTGCCCTCGGCGTCGCGGATGACCAGCTCGCCGTCGAGCACGTAGCGGCCGGGGGCGAAGCTCAGCTCGGGGAAGTAGCGGGTCAGGTCCTTGCCGCCGCGCGACTGGATGTAGGCGTCCTCGCCGTCGACGAAGACGATCGCACGGAATCCGTCGAGCTTCTGCTCGTAGGCCCACTCCTCGCCCTCGGGCAGTTGCTTGCGCGTCAGCGCGAGCTGGGGCTTGATCGGCGGCGAGAGCGGCAGGGTCACGCTGCAGATGATCCCCGACGGGCGCGAGATTCGCGCGGGTCGGGGACGGGCACCGCCGCGAGCAGGGTCTTCGTATAGGCGTCGCTGGGCCGCTCGCAGACCTGGTCGGCGGGCCCCTGCTCGACGATCTTGCCGTCGTGCATGACGGCGATCCGGTCAGAGACGTGGCGGACGACGCCGATGTCGTGGGCGACGAAGACGTAGGTCAGCCCGAACTCCTCCTGGAGGTCGGACAGCAGGGCGAGGATCTGGGCGCGGATCGAGACGTCGAGGGCCGAGACCGGCTCGTCGGCGACGATCAGCTTCGGCCGCAGCGCAAGGGCGCGGGCGATCCCGACCCGCTGTCGCTGCCCGCCGGAGAACTCGTGCGGGTAGCGGTCGTAGTGCTCGGGGGAGAGGCCGACCCGCTCCAGCAGCTCCTGAACCTGACGGCGCAGCTCGGCCCCCGCGGCACGGTCCTGGACCCGCAGGGGCTCGCCGACGATCTGCCCGATCCGCTTGCGCGGGTTGAGCGAGGCGTAGGGGTCCTGGAAGACCATCTGCATCTCGGGGCGCAGCGGCCGCATCTGGCGGCGCGAGAGGCCGGCGATCTCGCGGCCCTCGAAGCGGACCGAGCCCGCGGTCGGTCGCAGCAGCTGCAGAACGGCCCGCGAGAGCGTCGACTTGCCGCTGCCCGACTCGCCCACCAATCCGAGCGTTTCGCCGTGATCGACACTGAAGCTGACCCCGTCGACCGCGCGCACCTGGTCGACTTCGCGGTCGAACAGCAGCCCGCGCTTGACCGGGAAGTGCTTGACCAGATCGGTCACCTCGAGCAGCGCCCCCGTGTTCCGGGCAGGCCGCAGCGGCGGAGCCTGGTCGAGCCGCACGACGGCGCCGAGCAGCTTGCGCGTGTAGGGGTCCTCGGTCGCGTAGAAGACGTCGTCGAGCTCGCCCCGCTCGACGATCTTGCCCTCGTGCATGACCAGCACCCGGTCGGCCATTTCGGCGACGACGCCGAAGTCGTGGGTGATCAGGATCGTCGCCAGACCGCGCTCGCGGTTCAGCGTCCGCAGCAGCTCGAGGATCTGCGCCTGGACCGTCACGTCGAGCGCCGTCGTCGGCTCGTCGGCGATCAGCACCTCCGGCTCCAGGGTCAGCGCCATCGCGATCATCGCCCGCTGGCGCATCCCCCCGGAGAACTCGTGCGGATAGCGGTCGGCGCGCCGCTCGGGATCCGGCAGCCCGACCGACCCCAGCAGCTCGACCGCCCGCTCGCGCGCAGCGCTGCGGCTGACCTGCGGGCGGTGCGCCCGGATCGCCTCGACCAGCTGGTCGCCGACCCGGTGCACAGGGTTGAACGAGGTCATCGGGTCCTGGAAGACCATCGCGATCCGCTCGCCGCGCACCTCGCGCAGCTCCTCCTCGCCGGCGCCGATCAGCTCGCTGTCGCCCAGCTTCACCGAGCCCTCGATGCTCGCATTGGCGGATCGGGTGAGGCCGATGATCGTCTGCGCGGTGACGCTCTTGCCCGAGCCCGACTCGCCGACGATCGCCAACACCTCCCCGGCCGCGAGCTCGAAGGAGACGCCGTCCACCGCCCGCACCGGGCCGGCTTCGGTGGCGAAGCTGACCCGCAGGTCATCGATGCTGAGCAGCGGCTCGCTCATTGCGCCGAGGTCCCCAATTTGACCCGTGGGTCGAGGTAGGCGTAGGCGACGTCGACCAGGGCGTTGAAGAGGACGATGAAGAAGGCGCCGAAGAGCGTGATCGCCATGATCGGCGGCAGGTCGAGGTTGAGCAGCGATTCGTAGGCGTACTGGCCGATGCCGTTGAGGTTGAAGATGCCCTCGACCAGGATCGCGCCGCCGAGCAGGGCGCCGAAGTCGAGGCCGAAGAGGGTGACGATCGGGACGAGCGAGTTGCGCAGCACGTGGTGGGTCATCACCTGGCGCTCGCTCAACCCCTTGGCCCGCGCGGTGCGCACGTAGTCCTCGTCCATCGCGTCGAGCATGTTCGAACGCAGCACGCGGCTGTAGAAGCCGACGTAGACGATCGCCAGGGTGACCCAGGGAAGGATCAGGTGGTTGGCCCACTCGAGCGGGTTTTCGGTGAGCCCCACGTACCCGCCCGAGGGGAAGATTTCGAGTTCGTAGGTGAGGTAGTTGAGGAGGAGCGCGGCAAGCCAGAAGACCGGCACCGAGATGCCGGCGACGGCGACGATCGTCAGCGCCCGGTCGAGCAGCCCACCCGCCCTGACGGCCGAGAGGTAACCGAAGAGGATGCCGAAGAACATCCAGATAACGGCGGCGCCGATGCAGAGCGAGAAGGTCGCGGGAATGCCTTCGACGATCCGTTCGTCGACGTTTTCTTCCGTTTCGTAGGAGATGACGTCGCCGCTGAAGATGTTGCCCATCATCGTCAGGTACTGCTGCGGCAGGGGGTCGTCGAAGCCCCATTCCTTGGTGATGCTGGCGACGAGTTGCGGAGATGCCGAGCGGCCGGCCATCTGGCGCGCCGGATCGGCGTTGGGGATGACGTTGAAGATGACGAAGACCAGCACCGAGACGGCGAAGAGGACTGCGGCCATCCCGGCGAGGCGCCTGATGACGAAGCGGGCCATCAGACGGGGGTTCCCTCGGGCTCGGCGATTCCGGCGTGGGCCTCGAGTCGCAGCTTCGCCTTCGGGTCGAGCGCGTCGCGCAGGCCGTCGGCGAAGACGTTGACCGAGAGCACTGTGAGCAGCAGCATCGTGCCGGGAATGACGGTGAGCAGCGGCGAGCTGGTGATCAGTTCGAAGCCGTCGGCGACCATCGTTCCCCAGGAGGTGTTGGGCGGTTGCACGCCGACGCCGAGGAAGGAGAGGATCGACTCGAGCAGCATGCTGTTGGCGATCCCGATCGCGAAGAAGACGATCACGGTCGAGAGCAGGTTCGGCAACAGCTCGCCGAACATCACCCGCGGCGGGCCCGCCCCCTGCGACACGGCGGCCTCGACGAACTCCTTCTCGCGCAGGGCCAGGACCTCGCCGCGGATCGGCCGCGCCACGTAGGGCGTGTAGACGACGCCGATGACCAGGATCGGGATCCAGATCGAGCCGCCGGAGAGGTGGAGGGGGCCGACTTGCAGTCCGCCGACCGCGAGGCTGAGCCCGAGGGCGATCGCCAGCAGGGTCACCGGGAAGGCCCAGATCACGTCCATGGTCCTTGCGATCACGGCATCTGCCCAGCCGCGGTAGTAGCCGGCGAGGAGGCCGAGGACCGTTCCCAGCAGCGTCGTGATCAGCGCCGCGACTAAGCCGATGAAGAGCGAGGTCCGCCCGCCGTACATCAGCCGCACCATCTCGTCGCGGCCGAGGCTGCCGTCGGCGCCGAGGAAGAACTTGCCGCCGGCTCCGAGCCAGAGCGGGCCGACCGGCTTTCCTTCACGGTTGACGACTTCGCGCTTCTCGCCGCCGACCTCGACCTTCTGCAGCGTGTGGGTCGCGTTTGGGCTGGTGTCGGCTACCTGGTCGGCCCACAGTGGCGCCGCGAGGGCGAAGACGACGATCGCGAGGAAGAGGCCGCCGAAGCCGAGTGCGACCCGGTTGCGCCGCAGCCGCCGGTAGGCCAGATACCAGGGGCTGCGCCCCTCCATTACTTGAACTGGAAGCTGGTCAGGTCCTGGCCAAAGGTCGGGTTGAAGATCACCTTGTCGAGGTCGATCTGGCTGGAGACGAAGGTCGAGACCGTGTTGGTGCCGTAGGGGGCCCAGGGGGCCTGTTCCATGAATTCACGGTCCAGCTTCGCGTATTCGGCTTCCTGCTTGGGCCCGAACTGTTCGGCGGCGAGCCTGGCGATTTTTGCGTTCAGCTTGGGATCGTCGATCTGGGCGAGGTTGGTGTTGCCGATCGGGGCGATGCTCTTTCCGGAGAGCTGCAACTGGAACCAGTCGTTGGGATGCGGGTAGTCGGCGAACCAGTTGGTCCAGCCGGTGTCGAGGTCGGGGGTCGAGGTGTTGCTGATCAGCTGGAAGTAGACGCCGGCGTTGATCGTCTTCAGCTTCGCGTTGAAGCCGAGTTCGCTGAGGACGCCCTGGTAGTAGGCGCCGGCTTTGTCGTTGGGGCTTTCGCTGTCGACCCAGACGGTGATGTTGCGATCCGTCGGGTTGGCCTGGGCGATCAGTTCCCTGGCCTTGGCCATGTTGTGCGGGTAGAGGTCGAACGCTTCGTGACCCGGCATCTCTTCGGGCAGGATCTGGTGGCTGGCGGCAAGCGCGCCGGAGTAGATCCGTTCAAGCGCCGCGTCGTCCACGGCGTAGTTGACCGCCTGGCGCACTTTGAGGTCGTCGAACGGGGGCTTGCTGGTGTTCATCCAGAAGTAGTAGGTGTTGATCGGGTGCTCGACCCGGAACTGGGTGCCTTCGTACTTGTCCTTGATCTTGTTGTAGAGGTCCGCCGGCAGGATGCTCTGCATCCAGTCCGACTTACCGCGTTCGATTTCGTTGACCGAGGTCGATTTGTTGCGGACCACCGTGATCTCGATCTTGTCGACATGCCCGCCGGGGAGGTCGGGCATCAGCTTGCCGTTGTTCTTCGCCCACTGCGGGTTGCGTTCATAGGTCCAGCCGCGGCCGGGCTCGACCTTGGCGATCACGTAGGGCCCGGTGGCCGGCGGCGGGTCGTTGGTCAGGTTCTTCGCCGGGGTGCCGCTGGGCAGAAGGGCGACGTAGAGCAGCGCCAGCTCGTTGGTGAAGGTGCCGCGCGGCTGCGTCAGGTGGATCACGATCTCGCCGGTCTTGTCGTCGGTTTCGATCCCAGGGATGCCGCCACGCTTGGTTTCGGCGAACTTTTCGGCGCCGACGATCCCCGTGTAGAAGCCGGAGCCGGGCGAGTTGAGCTTGAAGACGCGTTCGACCGTGCTGGCGAAATCGGAGGCCTTGACCGGGGTGCCGTCGGAGTACTTGAGCCCCTTGCGCAGCGTCAGCGTGTAGGTCTTGCCGCCATCGCTGATCTTGGGCAGGCTCTCGGCCAGCGCCGGGACCACTTCCGTGCCCGCCTTGCCGTCCGCATGGGCATAGGTCAGCAGCGGCAGGTAGGTGTTGTACATCGCGGTCAGGCCTTCGGCCGTGTAGGCGCTGGTCGGATCGAGTTCGGTGGAGGAGGCGTAGGTCCCGTGCAGCGTGCCGCCCTCCTTGCCACCCGAGCCGCTGCCACACGACGCGAGGCCGAGAGCGATGACCACCAGTCCGACAACAGCAAGAGCTGCGCGCAGCTTCCTCACGTCATGACCTCCGTTGTGGACCCGGCAGGGCCTCTGCGGGAATTAACTCCACCATAATCTCGTCGTCGGCGGCGTCAAAGTCCCCTGGACCTTCTTTTGCGCTGTCCAGCGGCCAATTCCTGCCCAGCACAAGGGCCGAGACGACGACGATGACCATCACCCCGGCCCCCGCCACGAAGAATGCCGCGCGCGGGCTCCATTGCGTCGCGATCAGGCCGCCGAGCACATAGCCGATGCCGGGCGTCGCCGAGGCGGACGATTCGAGCGTGCCGAGCACGCGTGCCTGCATCGCCGGCGCGGTCAGCTCCTGCACGGCGCTGATCACGGCGACCCATTGGATGCCATTGCCGAGGCCGCCGACGGCTGACGCTCCGCAGGCAACGGCGAGCACCGGCGCTGCCGCCATGCCGAGGTAACCGGCGCCGATGGCGACGGTGCTGAAGAAGAGAAGAACCGGTAGCGAGGCGCGGCGGAGCCTTGCGAAGACGACGCTGCCGGCCACCATCCCGACCCCCCAGCTGGCGAGCAGGATGCCGTACCCCGTGTCGCCCGCCCCGAGCGTTTCCTTTGCGTAGATCACCTCGATCGGGACCACGACCGAGAAGAAGATCAGCGCCCCCGCCTCGGCGGCGAGCAGGCGCCGCAGGGTCGGGTTGCGGCGGATGTAGCCGAGGCCGGCGCGCACGCGCTCGCGTAGGCCGGCCTCGGGGTCTGGCTCGGGCTGGGGCAGCGGCCTCGCGGTCAGCAGGATCCAGCCGATCAGGTAGAAGGAGGCGGCGTCCAGCAGCAGCGCCGACTGGACGCCGAAGGCGGCGACCACCGCGCCGGCCAGCGCCGGGCCGACGGCGACGCCGGCGGTGAAAGCGATGTTGAGCACCGCGTTGCCGGCACGCAGCTCGCCCTCCGGCTCGAGCAGGGCGGCGGTGACGGCGCGGGTCAGCGTCTTCGCGGTGAGCGCCAGGGCGCCGTCGATCGCGGCGACGGCGACCACCGCGGCCAGCGAGAAGTGATCGGCGAGCAGGGCGAGGACGCCGAACGCCGCCGCCTCGGCGGCGTAGATCGCCGGCAGCACGAGGCGGGGTGGGGGGCGCTCGAGGCGAGCGACGAAGAACGGCGTCAACAGCGCCGGCAGGAAGCCGGTCCCGATGAAGAGCAACGCCGTCGCCAGGGCGCTGCCGGTCCGGTCGAAGACGAGCAGCGAGAGGGCGACGACGCCGAGCCAGTCGCCCATCTCGTTGACCGCGTAGGAGATCGCCAGCCGCCGGAACGCGGGCCTCCGCAAGGGGTCTCTCAGGCGTGGATTACCCATTAATAAGTCCAAGTCCTACAACGTTTATGCACAAGTTTCATTGCAGATGCACAGGTTTCCGCCGGGTTGTGCTACAAACTTCACAGCAGATCGAAGAGATACCTCGCCGAAACTTGTGCGAGCCAGACAAATGGGCTTCGACCGAAGGGATTAACCAAATGGCCTGGAAACGATAAAGACTTAGAAGTTATGGCAGGGGCCGTTTGGTGCCCGCCTACCAGTTTCGAAGGGCGCCTTACGGCGCCCTTCGCGCTTTTTGGACCCGATCGCGCGGCTTTGTGCAGGAATTGCAAGGTATTGGCCAGGTTGTCTAGGTGGGTTGTAGGGGCCATGGCGAGCGACTACCTTGATACTGCAAGTTGCGGTCGTTGCCAGCTTCGCCTCCGGTCAGAGGAATCGCGCATTGCGCGCGAAATCCCCAGATACCGGGCCGGGGCACGGCAACCGGCCAAGCGCGACCATGGAAAACGAGCGGCCCACACGTTTGAGCAACGCGCTCTTGGCGCTCGCCCTCGTCGGCGTCGTCGTCGCCGCCATCTGGCAGGCGCCCAACGCCGATTGGAACCTGGCCCTGTTCGGCATCCTGCTCGGCTTCTCGGCCTTCAGCGACATCATGTCGATCGAGACCGAGTCGCACCTGAAGATCTCCGGCAACTTCCTCGCTCTCGTCCTCGCCATGGTCCTGCTGGGCGGCACGCCGGCGGCGCTGATCGGCATCATCTCGATCTTCGCCGGCTGGCTTCGCTTCCGCGAAGGCCTGCACGACCTGCTCGTCAACTCCCTCACCTTCACCGCTTTCCCGCTGATCGTCGGCGTCGCCTTCCACGAAGTGATCGTGGCGACCCAGATCGTCCCCTCCGAACCGGCCTATTACGTCCTCGTCTTCGGCGCCTTCCTGGCGGCGCTGGCGATCAACTTCACGATGATCGGCGCCTATACCTATTACCTGGAGCGGGCGCCCTTCTTCGAAAAAGTCCGCACAGTGCTGATCCCGCTGCTGCCCTCCGAGCTCGCGGCGGCGCTGATGGCCGTCGGCGTCGCCTTCATCTACAACGAAATCGGCCTGGCGGGGGTCGCCCTGTTCGGCATCGTCCTGGTCATCTTCCAGTACCTGTTGGGGGCCTTGCTCAAGTCACAGGACCGCGCTCGCGAGCTCGAGGTGCGGACCAACCAGCTGGCCAGCTTCCAGGTCGGCATGTTGAGCGCGCTGCTGCGCACGCTCGACCTGCGGGACCAGATGACCGCGCGTCACAGCGCCGCCGTCGCGCGCTACTCGCGGGCGATCGCCCAGAAGGCCGGCTTCTCCAAGCGCGAGGAGGAGCTGGTCCACATCGCCGCGCTGCTGCACGACATCGGCAAGTTCATCCTTCCCGACCGGATCCTGAAGGCCAACGTGCCGCTGACCGACGAAGACTGGATGCTGATCCGCCGCCACCCGCAGCAGGGCGCCCGCGTCGTCTCCTCGCTGGACGGCTACGGCCCGGTTGCCGACATCATCCTCGCCCACCACGAGCGGATCGACGGCAAAGGCTACCCGCGCGGCCTGGAAGGGGACGCGATTCCCGAGCTGGCGCGGATCATCTCCGTCGCCGACACCTACGACGTGATGACCGCGCGCGACTCCTACCGCACCCCGACCTCGAGCTACGAGGCGATCCAGGAGCTGCGCCGCGTCTCCGGCAAACAGCTCGACGCGCGCTTCGTCGAGGTCTTCATCGAGCTGCTCGAGGACCAGGACGTCTCCTTCCGCCACGGCGAGGAGGCCGACTTCGAGAAAGAGCTGTCGCTGGAAGCGCGGATCGCCGAGACCGCGAACCCGGGCGTCGATTCCGGGCGTTTCCAAGTCGCCGGCGTTTCGGTCGGGTAGACCCCGGTCGGATACGGTTGCGGCGCATGCGCGCCGTCACCTTTCAGGCACCCGGCGAGGTTCGGATCGAGGAGAAGCCCGATCCCGAGGTCGTCGCCGCCGACGACGCGGTGGTCCGGGTCGAGGCGAGTGGGATCTGCGGCTCGGACCTCCACATCTACCACGGCCGTGTCCCGGTCGAGCCCGGCTTCACGATCGGGCACGAGTTCGTCGGCACGGTTCTCGTCGCGGGGCCCGACGTCGAGCGCGTCGCCGCCGGCGACCGTGTGCTCGGCTGCTTCCACACCGCCTGCGCCACCTGCGTCGCCTGCCTGCGCGGCGACTACCACCGCTGCGAGCACGGTCAGACCTTCGGTCACGGCTCGCACCTGGGCGATCTGCAGGGCGCCCAGGCCGAGCAGCTTCTGGTCCCGCGAGCCAACCTGACCCTGCGGCGGGTCCCGGAGGGGATGTCCGACGAGGTGGCGCTCTTCGCCGGCGACGTGATGGGGACCGGCTACCACGCGATCGCCCACGCCGGCACGCATGCCGGCGACACCGTCGCCGTGCTCGGCCTCGGCCCGGTCGGGCTCTGCGCGGTCCAGGCGGCTTTCGCGGCGGGAGCGGTCAAGGTCTTCGCGATCGACTCGGTGGGGGAGCGGCTCTCGATGGCCGAGCGCTTCGGCGCTGTCCCTCTCCACCTCGGCGAGGACGAGCCGAAGCGGGCCGTGCGCGGGGCGACCGAGGGTCGCGGTGTCGACGTCGTCGTCGATGCGGTCGGCGACCCCGGGCCGCTGGCGATGGCGGTCAGCCTCGCCCGCGACGCCGGCACCGTGTCGGGAATCGGGGCCTACGCGGGCAAGGGCGAGGTTCCGCTCGGCCTCGCCTGGCTCAAGGGCCTGACGCTGCGGCTCGGCCTCGCCAACGTGATCGCCCACGTCGACCGCGTGCTCGGCCTGCTCGAGGCCGGCAAGCTCGACCCCTCGCCGCTCGTCACCCACCACATGAAGCTCGCGCAGGCGGCGGAGGCCTACGAGCTCTACGACCAGCGGGAAGCGCTGAAGATCGTCTTGACGCCGTAGCTGCTTCGGCGATTTGTGAAATCTCGCGTTTCTCTCTACAGTGGGATTGTGCGGTTGAGGCGCTGCGCAATCGCGGCAGTTGTCGTCTTGGGCGCCCTGGTCTTTGCCGGGAGCGCCCAGGCGTGCTCCTGCGCGCGGATGACGCGTGGCGAGGCCATCAAGCAGGCAGACGCGGCAATCGCCGGTGAACTCGTGAAGGTGGTTCCGCGGGACCGCCGGCGGGCGGTTTTCCGGTACCGGGTGCAGCGGGTCTATAAGAGCGCCGGCGGAATCCGCGTAGGCAGGGTCGTCTCCGTCAGCAGCGCTCGGGACTCTGCCGCCTGCGGCTTGCCCACCCAGACCGGACGCCGCTATGGGCTGCTGCTGTCGTGGTCGGGCAAAGGCTGGACCAGCGGGGTGTGCGGCCTCTTGCGTGGCTGTGATAGTTGACTAACACACTGGCCCCTTCTATTGTGTCGTTTCAATGGCACAGCAGGCCGCGCATGAGCTGAACCCGTTTTCGATCGATCCGAACGACGAGCTGCCGGTCGGGCTGCAGCTGACCTGGCGCCTGCGGGCGCTGATCGCCACCGGCCACCTCGCCTCCGGTGAGCGGCTGCCCAGCTTCCGGCGCCTTTCCGACTGGGCCGGCGTCAACGTCAACACCGTGCGCGCCGTCTACGCCGGGCTCGAGCGCGAGGGGCTCGTGGTCAGCCGCCAGGGCCAGGGCACGTTCGTCGCCGAGGGCATCGAGCCCGCCGCGCAGTTGGAGGAGATCGCGACCGACGCCCTGCGCCGGGCCCACGACGCCGGCATCAGCCCGCGCGAGCTGGCGGTTGTCGCCGCGGCCTGCGCGAGCATGCCGGGCGGGCTGGATGACATCCCGGCGACCGCGCCGAGCGAGCTCCCCGACCTGGCCGATGAGGGAGAGGCGATCGAGGTGCGACACGAGCTGCGCCGCCAGATCGCCCGGCTCGAGGCCGAGCTGGCCACCTACCCGCATGACCTGCCGCGCGACCTGCCGACCGCGCCGCGCCGCGCCAGCGCCCACGTCGCCAAGGTGGAGGAGCTCGAGCAGACCCGCGACACGCTGATCGCGCAGCTCTCGCGCGCCCAACGGGCCGCCGAGCAACGGGCGCGGCAGGCGGGGCGCGAAAGAGCCAGGGACGCCAGCCCGCTGGAGCGGGCGACGAGCTGGTGGCGGCACAAGCTGTGACGAGAGCCCTGCTGCCCGCCAAGTCGTTCTTCGAGCAGGTCGGAGAGATGATGATCCTGACCGCGAAGACGATCGTCTCGGCGATCAGGCCGCCCTACCCCTACGGCGAGGAGTTGGTCGGCCAGTTCCTCTTCGTGCTCAAGCTCTCCTGGTTTCCGATGACGATCTCGACCTTTGCCCTCTGCCTTGGTGCGCCGGGGCTGCAGGCGGCGGGCATCCTCAACCTCTTCGGCGCGCTCGACCGGCTCGGCGGCTTCTTCGTCGTCATCGCGGTCCGCCAGATCGGGCCGATCGTCACCGCGATCGTCGTCGGTGGCGTCGCCGGCACCGCGATAACCGCCGACCTCGGCGCCCGCAAGATCCGCGAGGAGCTCGACGCCCTGCAGGTGCTCGGCGTCGATCCGATCAAGAACCTGGTCGTGCCTAGGTTCCTGGCGCTGATCATCATCACCGGGCTGCTCGATGTCTTCGCGATCGTCTTCGGCCTCAGCGCGGGGATCGCCGCCGAGCTGATCTACGGCCAGTCGCTGGGCGGGTTCTTCGCGACGCTCTTCACCAACGCGCTGGTTACCGATGTCTGGGGCTCGGTGTTGATGTGCTCGCTGTTCGGAGGAATCGTCGCGGTCGTCTGCTGCTACAAGGGGATGACCGCGACCGGCGGCGCCGCGGGGGTCGGCCGTGCGGTCAACCAGGCGGTTGTGATCGCCTTCATGGGCGTCTTCTTCTTCCTCTACGTCTTCACGGCCGTACTGCTCGCCACCAATCCAGAACTGCAGTCGATCCGGTGATGGGCGGGCGGCGATGATCGGCTGGCTCGACGTCCCCCGCAACTGGCTGGACTCCTTTGGCGAGGTCGCCCGCTTCGGCTCGCGGGTCGCGGGACTGGTCTACTCGGGAAGAGTCGGGCGATATTTCGGCGAGAGCATGCGACAGGCCGGGATCCTGATCCTCGGCTCTGCCCTGGTCATCTGGGCCTTCGTCTTCATCCTCGGCCTGCAGTGCGGCGTGATCGGCGCCTACTTCGTCCGCTCTCAGGGTGCGCCGTCCTACGCCGGCCTCTTCTCCGCCTACTGCGACCTGCGCGAGGCGCTGCCATACGCCTTCGGCTACATCCTCTCGGCCAAGGTCGGCACCGGGATCGTCGCCGAGATCGGCGCGATGCGGATCTCCGACGAGATCGACGCGCTCGAGGTGATGGGGATCCAGCCGGTGACCTTCCTCGCCGCGACCCGCCTGCTCGGCGCCTGGATCGCGCTGCCGTTCATCTATTTGGCCGCGATCGGGATCATGTACTTCGCCAGTTATCTGGCCGTGGTCGAACAGATCGGCGACGTCTCCTCCGGCGGCTACCTGCTGATCTTCTGGATGTTCCAGGACCCGCTGGACGTGCTCTACAGCCTGACCAAGGGGATGGTGATGGCGACCGCGATCGTCGTCGTCGGCTGCTATTACGGCTACACGGCGTCGGGGGGGCCGGTCGGCGTCGGCACCGCCACGGCGCAGTCGATGGTGGTCAACATCATCCTCGTCCACATCATCGGGATGCTGGGGACGGTTGTCTTCTGGGGGCCGAGCCCGCGAGCTCCGATCGGCGGCTGAGCGGAGTCAGACGGAGGCCGGCGCCTTCGCCGGCTTGCGGTGGCGGCGGAACATCTCCTTCACCCACTCGATCCCGTGTCGTTGCTCAAGCGGCGCGCGGAATTCCTCGAAGCCCTTTGCCGAGGGCGAGTCGGCATTGAGCGGGCCCTCCTCGGGTAGGGCGAGCGGGTAGAAGAGCGAGGCGGCGGTGAGGTCGGCGACGCTGAAGCTCTCGCCGACCAGGTACTCGCCATCGCCGAGCTCGGCCTCGAGCCGGTCCAGCCCGGCGAGGACCTTGGCGCGGCCCCGCTCGGCCTCCGCAGTGTCGCCGGCGCGGAAGCGCAGGGCGGTGTAGGCGCGGGCGTAGGCGGCGGTGGGGCGGCCGAACCTGGCGATCGGCTTGGGAGCGGTCTGTTCCATCAGCTTCGCAAAGCTCTCCCGGTCGTTGCCGAACTCATACCAGGCGAGCTGCCGGACATAGGGTCCGAACTCCTCGTCGAAGAACTCCTCCAGCTCCAGCGCGCGCCGCCGCTCGGTGATGTCAGCGGGATAGAGCGGCGGCTCGGGGAAGCGCTCCTCCAGCGCGGCGACGATCGCGGTCGAGTCGCCGGTCCGCCGGCCGTCGATGCTGAGGACCGGGAAGGTGTAGTGGGCGCCGCGGGTGAGCCAGAGGGCGACCGCCATGTGGGCGCCGGGGACGGGCGAGCGGCGGCGATGCTCGACGCCCTTCCAGGCCAGCGCCCAGCGCGCCTTCTCGCTGTAGTGCGAGACGTCGATCTGCCAGAGGGTGGGGAGGGCGTCACTCATAGTTTGAACGATCCGATTTGTGGAAGCATAGGAGCGATGGCTCCCCTGAGCGATTCCGAGATCGAGGCGAGACTAGCGGAGCATCCCGGCTGGGAGCAGGAGGGTGCGGCGATCCGCAAGAGCTTCCAGTGCGGCGACTTCGTCGGCTCGGTCAACTTCGTCCAGCGCCTGGTCGAGCCGGCCGAGGCGATGAACCACCACCCCGACCTGGAGATCTCCTGGGACACGGTCACCGTCTCCCTCTCCACCCACTCCGACGGCGGCGTCACCGCGGCCGATTTCGAGCTGGCGACGAAGATCGACGCGCTGGCCTGAGCTAACTGCCGTCGCTACCGTTGCGGGGTGGCCGACGAGCTGAAGATCGACGAGCGCCTTGCGATTCCCTTGGCGGAGATCGAGCTGCGCGCAAGCCGTTCCTCGGGGCCGGGCGGGCAGCACGCCAACGTCACCGCCTCGCGGGTCGAAGCGGTGTTCGACGTGCGTGCTTCTGGGGTGCTCGACGACGCGCAGCGGGCGCGTCTCGTCGAGCGCGCCGGGCCCGTGATCACCGCAGTCGCCCAGGAGTCGCGCGGCCAGGCGCGCAACCGCGAGCTGGCGTTGCGGCGCCTGGCGGAGAAGATCGCGGCGGGCCTCGTCGTTCCGCGCAGCCGCCGGCCGACCAAGCCGAGCCGCGCCGCCCGACGGCGCCGGTTGGACCGCAAGCGCCTGGTCGGCGAGCGCAAGCGTGGTCGCCGCCGCCCCGCGGCGGAAGACTGACTGGCAGACTGCGGAAGATGGCGAAGCGCAGGCAGCGACGGCCCCGGCAGAAGCCGCCGACGGTCGACTACACCGATTCCGAGGGTAACGTCCTGACCCTGCGGCAGTCGCTTAGCGCGGGCACGATCGGCAAGCTCGGCGCCGGTCCGGCGACCGCGGCGACGACGCGGGAGGACGCCTGGCACCGACGCTCCGAGCTGCTCTTCGAGCGCCTCGCCGTGCGCTGGGAGATCGCCGGTCTGCCGCTCGACGACCAGAAGATGCTGCTCGGCCGCTACCGGATGGCCGATACCGCCACCCAGGAATGGGTCCGCCGCACGATCGCCGAGCACGTCGACCGGTTCATCCCAGAGCTCTCGGGGTAGAGTCGAAGAGACCAGCGACCAAAGGAGCGCCATGCTTGCCGAGGCAAAAGCAACCAGTGGATTCGCGGTTCCCGACACGGACGAGGCAAAGCGCTTCTACGGTGAGACGCTCGGCCTGGAGGTCGCCGTGTTCGATGAGGAGCACGGCGTCATGGCGCTGAAACTCAAAGGCGGCGATGTCTTCCTCTACCGCAAACCGGACTTCACCCCGGCCACCTACACGATCCTCAACTTCGAGGTAGACGACATCGATGCCGCCGTCGACGGCTTGGCCGACCAGGGTGTCGAGTTCGAGCGCTACGCCAGCTTCGAGCAGGACGAGAAGGGCATAGCCCGCGGCCCAGGCCCGATGATCGCCTGGTTCAAGGACCCGGCCGGCAACATCCTCTCGGTCCTGCAGCAGCCCGGTTAGCGCGCTTCGTCAGCGCTGTCCAGAGCCTCACCGAGTCGACGCGAAACGAGGGTGCGGAGGCGGGGGCTCTCAATGTCCTTTGCCCATCGCTTCGTCCTGGCGCGGCTGAAGCCGGCGGGAAGCGAGAGCTCTGGGAAGAAGGCGCGGCTGTTGGCCGCAGACCTCACGTAGACGGTGTCGAATAGGGCCTTCTCCGGCTCCGCGAGGTAGCCTCGGCTCTCGGAGCCGGAGAAGCCGGCGAACAGCTCTGGGGCGAGCCGGTGGATTTCGTAGCTGCCGACGCTGGTGTCGATCTTGCGGGGCCGGGAAAGCGAGGCGACCCAGATTTGACGCGGGATCTGCTCGATCATCCCGTAGTGGGCGAGAGCGGACCAGAAGGAGACGTAGGCGGGGAGCGGCGCGGTGAGAAACGGCGGCAGGACGAACGGATCGATTTCAGGGTCCAGGGACCAGAGGCCCCGCCGCAGATGACGCACCAGACCTGCCTGCTCCAGGGCCTGCAGGCGTTTTGCCGTCGTCCGCCGCTCGGTCCGCCAGCGAGTGGAGGCCTCGCGCGTCGTGATCAACTTGCGGTCGAGCTTCAGCAGGTCGCCGTAGGCGTCGGTCGCCCTCATTTGGCCGCCTCCAGCGCGTCGGCGACGAAGGTCTGGATCTGCACCCAGGCCGCCTGGTCGGCATAGAGCTCGACGGCTTCGGGCTCGAGAAAGGGAATGACCTGGTCGCGGAAGGCCGCATAGGGCAATTCCATCGCACGGTTGGCGGCTCCATCGAGAACCGAGGGGTCCAGAGTTCCGGCGGGCAGGGGGCGGCGGCGCAGCAGGAGGTCGAGGTCGAAAACGTCGCGGGCCTGCGTCTCGTTGCGGCCCTCGAGGGCAAGGATCTTCTGCTCCGCGGGGGTGTCGCCGATGTAGTGCTGAACGCTGGGCGGGCGCAGGGCGTAGGGAGCGACCACGTCGGCGGGGATCGAATCGAGCTCGTATTCGCCGTCGCTATCGCGGGCGCTGAACTCGATCTTGGTCCGCACCGGATCGGCGAGGCCTGGCACTGCGACCGCGACCTTCCATCTCTGGGTCGTATCGGTCGACTTCGGATTGGTGTGCTCGACAACGGCCATCCCCCGCGTTCGCAACAGAATTGGCAGGGGGCCGGAGTCGAGAATGGACTCGACCTTCTCTCGGACGAGATAGGCAGCCAGGCCGTCGGTATCGAGGTCGACGTCCTCGGAGTAGCGAATGCTGCCGAAGAAGTAGCGCAGGTTGGCGCCCCCTTTGAGCACAAAGCGGCCAGCATCGAGTCGCTTCGAGAGGACATCGAGGAAGGCGATGTGGAACAACTCGATGGCTTGTGCCCTGGTCAGCGTGTTCATGTCTCAAGAATACACAAAAGAGAACTTATAAGGCGCTATTTTGTAGTCATAAGTCGCCCGGAGGGAAGTTGGCTACCATGCCCGCATGATCGATCCGCAGACAAAAGATGTCTCGGCTCAGGTCGACCAGCTCCCATCAGCTCGAGCGCAGCCGCCGGAACAGATCGCCGCAGAGGCGATCCTCAAACGTGCAGGCGGAAGGCGCATGTCGCGGGAGGAGTTCGACCGGCATTTCGGCCACCTCCCCATGGATGGCGAGGGATAAGGCCGTCTTCTCGTGCCCCCGATACCTCCGCCCAGGCGATCATGGAGCGGCTGGGCCATGAGCCCGCGACGCTGGCCGAGTTCGAGGCTGCCTACGGGGCGCTCAAGCCCCCCGACGGCGAGGGCTGAGCTCGGCTTCGCACCGCTTTGGGCACTGGTGCTCAGGGAACCCGACCTCTCGCAACTGCGTGCCCAGCAATCGACTACCAGAAGGAGACAGCTACACTGCCTTTATCCCCCCAGTTCGCTTCGGCGGCTGGGATGCGGAGCCGCCTTCGGGCGGCTCTTGCGCTTTCAGGGCGCCTTTACCAGCCCTTGGGCTTGTGGATCGTGCCGTCGGCGTCTTTGAGTGTCTGCGGCAACTGGGAAGCCGCCAGAGCCGCAGAACGGATCGGCTTGTAGAAGGAGCCAGCCGGCAGTTTCTTCGGCGAGAGCGCCCAACTCCTGTTCTTATGCGGGTTGAGGATCCCAACGGGTGCTTCCAGGTCCCCCCGAACGAACTCGACTGGCGTTTCAGCTGCCCCTGGCAGCGCTGCACCGTGCACTTCATCCGCAACATGCACGGCCATTGCAGGAAGGGCCAGCGCAACATGGTCTCCGCCGCCCTGCGCGAGGTCTTCAACGCCGAGGATCTCCAAGACGCCAAGGAGCGATCGGCTTCGGTGATCGAGCGCCTCGCCCCGACGGTGCCAAAGGTCGCGGCCCTGCTCGAAGCAGCCGAGGAGGACCTGCTGGCCTTCTACCGCTTTCCACCGGCCCACTGGCCAAAGCTGCGCTCGACCAACAACATCGAGCGCGTCAACAAGGAGATTGCCCGCCGCTCTGACGTCGTCGGCATCTTCCCCAACGACGCTTCGGCGATCCGCCTGGTCGGAGCGCTCCTGATCGAGCAAAACGACGAGTGGCTGCTGAGCCGGGGCTATCTCTCAAAGGAGTCGATCGGCCTGGTCCTCGAGGACCAGGCCGAGGCGAACGGAAAGGAGGTGGCGGCCCTGGAGCTGAGAGAAGTGCCGGCGAGTCCCGCTACACCACAACTCGCGACTTGACTCTCGCGATCGAGCTGTAGAGCCAAATTCGAGACGGGGTTAGAATCACTCCTGTTTTTTGGCTCTGCAAAGGGAAATCCGATGGGCGCGGCTGGGTTCGAACCAGCGACTAGACCAGATTGCCAAACCGAAGGAACCAGGCTCGCTGTTCTGCCTCAAGGCTCATCGGATGGCAGGCGAGCTTCCGGAGGCGACTGGGCTTGTGAGTCACCCGACGCCGCCGCGTTGTAGAGACTTCAACGGGTGCCGAGCGAAGTAACCATTCTCTTACCGCTGCGCGGTCGATGGACTCTCGGTCGATCTAATCGGGCAGGATGAGATGAGCGAGTCTGCGATCCGCTCTGAGGACCCTCTTCGCTCCGGCGATCTGCGCGCCGACCCCGGCACGATCGACGGTCTGCTCCGCCCATCGGCTTACGCCATCCCTGTGGTCGGCGCCGGTGTCCCAGTCAGCGCGGAGCTTCCTGGTGGCCCTGAGATCGCCCGCCACCTGGTCGAGTGTTTCGACCTGGGCGCCGAGTATCCCGACGACCCCGTTCCGCTTCTGAGAGTTGTCGACGACACCCTTTATCGACGCGGCGTCGACCTCGAGGTCTCAAATGCGGTCCGCACCTACGTCCGCTCTTGGCCCAAGAGAACCTCGCCTCTGGTCGAGAACCTGAGCAGGGTCCAGTCTCGTTTCATCCTCACCTTCAACTATGACGCGTGCATCGAGGACGCCGCCGGGGACCAGGCAGAAGAAGTCGAGTCGCTCGGTAACACCGCGGTCGACCTTGAGCGGGCTCTTGCGATTCTCGGAGAGCAGAGACCGCCGGAGAAGCTGACCGTGGTCCACCTGCACGGCCGCGCGGCGGGGGAGGAAGAGCTGATCCTCACCAAGGGCTCCTATCGCCGTGCCGAGAACGCCGTCAAGGAGAACCTTGTGCGTGAGCTGCTACTCGGCAACCGACTCTTCTTCTTCGGCACCCGTCTCGACGAGGTGCAGCTACTTGCCTTGATCGAGAGGATCACCGACCCCAAGCGGCGCGGACCGCACCTCTTCTTTTGTCTCGATGACGAGGTAGCCGATCTGACCGAGGGACGCGCCGCCTTACGGCCGGCGGGAAGCAACATCTACGTCAACCCTGTCGAAACCTTCGACGAGCTGGCCCACTGCGCAGCCCGACTGGCCGACGCCGACCCGGCGACGGCGACTGCGAAGGTCGAAGTCTCGCCGGTCGAATTCGACGCCGAGAGCTACGTGCCCAACCGCCTGCGCGACCGACGTGGCCCCGACCCTGAAGACCCAGAGATCATCTTCGCCGCGATTCGCGACGGCCGCGAAGAAGTGGTCGAGGGGCTTCCTGAAGAGGAGCTCCTCGGCTCTCCCCGCACCGTCGTCCTCGGCGAACCGGGTACCGGCAAGACCGAGATGTTGCGCCTTCTGGCAAGCAGCGTGCAGGCGCCACGCACGGCGGTCTTGATCAGGCTCGCCGACGTTTCGCTCAACCGCCGCCAGGGGCCGAGGGAGACTCTTCGCGCCTGGGCGTGCGAAGGGAGCTCCTTCCAGCGGAGGGTCGAGTTCGAGGCAGCGGCTCTCGACCAAGTGCCTTTCCACTTCTTCCTCGACGGGCTCGACGAGGTCCCCTCCGACCTCCAGCAGGACTTCGCCTCCGAGATCAGCGATTGCGCGGGTGCGCTCCCCCAGCACTACTTCACCCTGGCGAGCAGGCCACTGCCTTCCCTCGACCTGCTGCGGGTCGAGGGCCCCGTCGCTAGCGATTGGGAGCAGCTCCTGCTCCAGCCAGACGAGAAGTGGCGCAAGAGCTATCTCGCGGTGGCCCAAGTCACTCTGGAACAGCTTTACGAGCAGATGCCCGCGCTCGAAGACCTCTCGGAGGTGACGACCACTCCTTTCTATCTCGCTCGCATCGTCGCGCTCTCCTCCGAAGGCCGGCTTCAGGGACTCCCCGACTTCAGCGCCCTCCTGCGCACGTTGCTCGATGCCGCCATAGCCCACGAGGGCGAGGCTCTCGGAATCGACGACGAGGGCGCCCGCACTTGGCTGCGGGAGGTCGCCCTCGCTGGCTCGCTTGCCGGGCGGCGGACCTTCTCGGTCGGCGAGCTGGAGCGTTTCGCGCTCCCCTCCGGGGCGCAGGCCGACCGACTCGCCCATGGCCTCGAGCAGCGACTGCTGCTCGCCGAGAACGGCGGCAGCTTCCGTTTCCACCACCGCCTGCTCGGCGAGCAGCTCGCCGCCGAGGCCTTGGTCGAGCGCGGTCCGTTGCCCGAACTGCTCGACGCCCTGGTGCCGCTGATCGACGCAGAGCTCTCCGGTGTTCGGCCCGACGCCGCCGTTCCGGTGGCCCTCGCCGCCCTTCAGAGCCCCGAGTGGCGCTCGGCCCTCGCCGAGCGCGACCCCCTGGCTGCGGCGCGGGCAACTCCCGAGGGCGCCCCTACGGCCGAGGTCGAAGCGGCAGCTCGGACGCTTTGGAAGAACGCGGTCGCGACCCAGGTCTGGATGTGGGAGCGGGGAATGCAGATCGTCGATGACGCCGACTCCGCTGGTCGGCTCCTGAAGGCGGTGCCGGGCTGCTCACTGGAGGCCGATGTGCTTGCAGCGGCGTGTGGAAGGGGCACGGACCAAGATCGCGGCAACGCGATCACCATCTTGGCCCGAGCAGAGCACCCCCAGCTCAAAGCGATTTTGCTGGAAGTGCTGGCGGAGAAAGACCAGAACGGCGTCGTCTTGCGCCAGGCGGTAATCGCCGCCGAAAAGCGCCAGTACATCGACCTGATCGCCCCGATCGTCGAGATGCTGAGACGCGAGCCCGATCACCTCGTCCATCAGGTCGGCGTCCACGTCCTCAGCCGGATGGTTCCGCGCGAGAGCCTGCTCGCAGTCTTCACCCAGCTCCTCGCCACGCCGGAGGCTGACTACGCGATCGCCGTTGTTCTTTCCCAGCTCACCCCGGGTGAGTCACTTCTCCTTCTTGCTGCCTATCTCGACGGGGCTGAGGGCGATGACGATGACGAGGAACGCCGCGACCTCACCGGTCGCCGCCCGGTCGAACGCCTCTTTGAGCGGCTCAACCTCGCAGAGCTCGATCGCCCCGAGTTAGTCGCGGCGATCGACGTCTCTCTTGCGCTCCGGCTTCATACCCATCGGCTCGGGGAGATCGCCGAGCGCGAGCCCGAGCTCGCCCTCGATCACTTGGTCGACTTGGCTAACAGCCGGGGGCTGGAATGGTGGCAATTGATTGCCCTCGCCGAGCATTTCGAGCCCGGCCAGCTCCGTCAGGCCGGGGCGCCGGAGGAAGTCGCCGAGCGCGCCGGCCAGCGCCGGGCTGCGATCGCCGAACAGGCAAAGCGGGTCGAGGAGGTGGGCGAGTCGGGGTTCGGCGATCCGCTTGACCGCACGCCGAACCCCGGCCGCGAGCACCCCGGACTCACGGATCTGCTGGCGCGTGAGGACGGCGATCCCGAACTCCAGCACCGGAGCGAAGAACTCTCCGCCGAAGTCGAGCAACTGACCGATTCCGAGCGGACCGAGCTGCTCAGGCGGATGGAGGCCTGGTGGCCGGAGGTCCCCTTCATCGAAACGATCACCCGCAAGAGCGCGAACGAATGGTCTCAGAGCTGGCCCGCGGCCGCCTGGATCCGCTACGCGCCGAAGGCGCGGCCGACGCTCGACGCGAAACGGTGGGGAGAGCTCGCCGCCTGCGGGGTGCTCTGGGATGCCCAGACCCAGTGGCTGCTCTCCCTCTACAGCGTCGCCGGCGCCTACGCCGGACTCAAGACTCTCGAGGGGGCGGGGGAGCCTGAGCGCTGGCGGCAGTTCCTTTCCTGTTGTGAGGACCCGCTTCCCAATCCGGTCTTACTCGCTTGCGCCGAACAGCTCAATGCCGAGCTGCCCGAGGAAGGCACCCAGCACTACGACTTGCGGTGGCTGGCGCGGAGGATTCTCGAGAACGGCCGCCGCGACCTCGCCGAGCGGATCGCAGCCCGCTCAGAGGGCTTCACCACCATGCTCGAGCCCCTGCTCGCAAGCAGCGGACACGTCCCGACCCAGTGCAGGTTGGTCAAAGAGCTGAAGGAGAGATTGCGGACGAGCCCGGTGCCGGGCGAAGACGACCTGCAATGGCTCGGCGGGGTTGAATCCGAGCAGCTCCTCGCAGGGCTCTTCAAGATCCTCGGCGAGAACTGGAAGCTCGACGATCGGCCGGCCGCTCGGGTGCAGAGCGGCTTCGGCCTGCACGACCTCTTCAACCCGCTGCAGGAGGCGATCGCGCGGATCGGGGGTCGCGAGGCGGTCGCCCGCTATGACGCCCTGATCGCACAGGGCGGCGATTTTCATTGGTTGCGCGCCTCGCGCGATCGGATCGCCGCCGCCGAGTTGCTCTCAGACGCCCAGCGCTTCGGCCCGGGCGCTGCGCGCGCCCTCGGTCTCTCCGTCCTCGACCCCGAAGGCGCCGGGGGCGGAGGCCGGTGAGCCCACTCGCGGACAACTCCCGGAGCGAAGAGGAAGACGTTACCGGGGATACGCAGGTGGCGAGAGTCTGAGGCCTCAGCAGGCAAGGTCCACTTGCTGCGCTGAGGTGAGGGTGGCGCCTGTGCCGGGTGTCAACAGACGTCACGGGGCTCGGGGTCAGGCAGCTGAGATCGGCGCAGTCTTACGTCCGATCTCACGCGAAAGCGACACCTGACTTCTCACTCGCATGTCCTCGTTCGAGCGGCCGGGCCCATTTGAATCGGCGCCTAGCCGGGGCGGCGTTCCTTCCTCAAGGCACTTCGTCGGTCGCCCGGGGCTGACCGAACCGAGCGGCCGGCCTCGTAGACGGTTCTATCTGGATGGCTGCAGCATGCGTCTTTGTTCTACGAGCAGGAGACGTCGCTGCTCCGCGAGAAAGCTCGCGAGCCGACGCGCGCGAGAGGCCAGCGCTCCCGCCGCGTGCCAATCGCGATGGATGAGGTCGAACCGATCGACCGGTAGGCAGCGGTCTCCGAACAAATGGTTCACCGCGTTGTGGATGGCGTTGTATTCCTCCACCGCGCGATCGAGTTCGGACGGCGGGAAGACGCGCCTCTCCCAGAAAATGTCGGCTGCCTCGCTGGCGTGTTCGAGTGTTATCGCATCCATGCTCTTAAGCTACGCAGCGGTGAGGATGCTCAAATGCCCGCGCCTTGCCCGTGGTGACGACGAGCGGCGCGGGGTGCTGCGGCAAGTAGGAGGACCGCAGTTGCACAACGTTGTCGATGAGTGGGCAGGGCGGCTGAGCGGCCTCTCGATCGAAACGATCGCCGGTGCACGAGCGCGGCTCGAGGCGCTCGGGATCGAGCACCTCTCTGCCGAGCTCTCTCGTCGTCCCGACGTTGACGCCGTGGTGGGAGCCTGCATCCTCGTAAGCTCGCTCGACGCGCTGATCGAGCGCGGGGTGCCAAAGACCAAGCTGGTGGCCAAGCTGAAAAACGACCCCGACGTCTGGCCGAGCGTCGCGGAGATTGTCGCCGGTAGACTGCTCTTGCCCTTCTTTGAGCCTGACGCGGAAGTCGAGATGGACCGCGGGAGTCGGACGGGTGGACCAAACGCCGACTTCTGGCTAGCTGCCACGGGCTCCACCGAGGGAGTGAGGGTCGAGTTCAAGGCGGTTGGCCTTTCGACCGCCGAAACATCCTTCTTCCGCGCCGCCGCCGAGGTGCTTCCCCACCTGGTCCTGGGATCGGGAGTCGTTACCTATCACCTTCCGTTCAGCGCATCGCCACGGTTCCCCACGCCCGATAAGAGAGAACGCGAGCAGCAGCAGGTCGACAATCGCCGCATCCAGTCGCGTCTACCGGAGCACGTACGAGACCTCCGTGGCGCGGTCGCGGCCGGGTACCTCACCGAGGACTCCTTCGTCGCGCGAGCGCGCGTCCGGGTCGAGGCGGCGCTACGCCAGCTTGAGGGCGAGGAGGAGGAGGCATGGGTTGCGCTCTGGTGGTCTAACGGCGCGTCGCTACTCAGTCTCCGGGACGCACTGGCGCAGATCCGGCTGCCAAATCACGTGCTCGGGCTGATGGTCGTGGGGGCCGCGGTTATCGTCCCGGATCCGCGCATCCATTACTTCCACGCCTGCCTGCCGAGGCCCGACCTCGATGACGAGGATCGGCTGCCAGTCTTCTCGCTTGAGGCCGACCCGACGGCGGCGCCGATCCTCTCGATCTTCGAGCGCTCCGTCGGCGCGCGGCCGACGCTGCTCGTCTCTCCCGACGACGGAGAAGTTCCGATCCTGTTCCGCGACGGCTCGCGACGGATCTTCCCCTTCAACTTCATGGTTGGGCCTGATTCACCGCCCGGATGACGAGCGTTGGGCGATTCGTCAGCTAGCCGGTAGAGCCTGGCCTGCCCGCGTCCGCGAGACCAGCCTGAGATCAGCGGTGATTCAGCTGGAGTCTTCTTGGAGAAGCTCGACGATCCGCTGGAGGTCGTCATCCGACATCAGCGTGGTGATGAGTAGGTCTTCGGGATGGCTCCCGGGATCCCGGTGGAACCCGGGAGGGCCCACCTTGCGGTCGCTGCGTTCGAACTCCACCTTGGTAATCGCGTCAGGCCGGAGGTAGAGCTGAACGTGGCTGCCCTCGGGCTCGCCGAAGGCCTCCCGCAGTTCCCGCATCAGGCGCTTCACCCGCTTCCAGGCATCGGCGCCGGCGGCGCCGATGAGCCCGACTAAAAAGGCCTTGGGAGCAATGTCGAGCATCACGGCCTCGATCCCCCCTCCCTGGGCGCCCAACTCGGCCGCGCACTCGCTCTCGAACCCGGCGTCGCGGAGCACGGTGGCCACCGCTTTGACCTGTGCCTCCGATGCGCTGGCGCTGACCATCGTTCTCACCTCCATTACGAATCAATGGTAATTCCGGAGTCGGTGAGTCCGGTCACCGCTTCTTAGTGCAGTCTCTTCAAGACATGGCGCCGAAAGCGGGGAGTGGATGACCGACAGGGCCGATCAAGCACGCCGGGCGAACGACGATGTCTCCGATCTCACCGTGACCGTGGTCGGCACGGCTGCAGGCCAAGGGATTTTCCAGTACGAAGACGGTGGACCGACTGGCACGCTCCATGGGCGGAACTGCCGAAGGCGGAGATCGGGGCGAGGCCGACCGACTCACTCGGGTCGGTCCTTGAGCGGGCCGCCGCGAAGCTCGGCGTCTCGCTCACGCCCGGGGAGGAGCGCGCACGCCGTGGTAACCGGGCCGGAGACGACGGCGCAACGACCCCGGCTGGTGCGGTGCTCGAGATGCTGACCTATGCCGGTTTCCGCCGCGCAGACGACGATCTGCCGGGCCACGGACGCGAAGGCGTCGTTCGCCGCGACTCCCGAGCCCGAAAGCACACCGTGCTCTTGGTCCGTGACTCCGAGGAGCGGGCCGTCTGGCGGAGGCCGCCGTTCAGGGCGACGATGGGAGAGCTGGTCGACGGCGGCTTAGCTGTCGGTCGTCTCGACCCTGGCCGTCACGGTGGTTCGGGGGCGCTTCGCCTTGTCCGAGTCCGCACCGACATTCCAGCACGCCTCGTCGGACGGACTTTGTAGCTGTAACCAACAAGGCAACCTTCAAGCGACGTTGGTCCGCTACTGCCCGGTAAAAAGCCAGCCTTGGCATGAGAAGCGCCGAGCCACTCAATAGACTCTGCGATGCAAGGAGTCGCTTCGTTCTGGCGATTCGAGCTGTAAAGCCAAATTCGAGACGGGGTTAGAGCCACTCCTGATTTTTGGCTCTGCAAAGGGAAGTCCGATGGGCGCGGCTGGGTTCGAACCAGCGACCTCTCGCGTGTGAGGCGAGCGCTCTCCCGCTGAGCTACGCGCCCGGGAGGGCTCGAATCTTAGGCGGTGGTGGGCTCTGCGGTTGGCAGCGCGTCGCCGGGCGGGCCGGACTCTCCGGCAGCCGCGGCGCGCTCGAGGAGGGCGCGGCCGACGAAGGGGAAGACCAGGGTCGAGAGCATCGCTGCGCCCACCAGGCCGGCGGCGGTCGAGGTTTTCATGTGGCCGGTTTCGATAGCGATCGTGGTGATCGCGACGACGAGCGGCAGCTCGGTCGCCGAGTAGAAGGCGAGGGCGGCGCGCTGGTGAGTCTGCAGCACGTCGCGGTAGAGCAGCATCGCGGGCGCGCCGCGGACGATCAGGAAGAGGCAGAAGAACATCGCCAGCTTGAGCAGCGCGGTGACCGAGCCAAGCGCATCGAGGTCGAAGGCGATGCCGCTGGTGACGAAGAAGAAGGGGACGAAGAAGCCGAAGCCGACCGCGGTCAGCTTGGACTCGAATATCTGCAGCTCGTGACCCTTCAGTGCCAACCGCACGATCATCCCCGCGACGAAGCCGCCGAGCAGGACGTCGAGGCCGAGCTTGCCCGCGAGCAGGACGAGGCCGAAGACGAGGACCACGGTGACGCGCACCGCAAGCTGGTTGCTCGCCTCGAAGGTCCGCTCGAGCGCCGGCCAGCCGCGCCAGGCGAGCCGCACCGAGACCAGCGCCACGGCGATCGCGAGAATTACGAAGCCGATCAGGATCCCGGCCTCGTGCAGAGGATGGTCGGTCGAGAGGAACAAGGTCACCAGCAGGATCGGGCCGAACTCTCCGGCGCCACCGGCAGCCAGCAGGTAGGTGCCGAAGCGGGTCTTCAGCTCGCCGCCGTCGCGCAGGATCGGGATCAGCGTGCCGATCGCCGTCGTCGCCATCGCCGAGCTGGTGTAGAGGGCGGAGAGGACGATTCCAGCCGCGGCAAGACCGGCGCCGATCGCATGCGCGAGCACGACCGAGAACACCCACCCCAGGGCGCCGAGCCGCATCGGCTTGCCCCTGATCCGCTCGAAGTCGATCTCGTAGCCGGCGAAGAAGAAGAGCATTCCGAGGCCGAGGTTGGAGAAGAACTGGATGAAGCTGTCGGTTCGGGCGATGTCGAGAACCTGGGGGCCGATCAGGATGCCGAGCAGGAGCTCGACGACGACCACAGGGGGCACGAAGCGTCCCGGCACGGTGGCGACGGTCACCGCCGCAAGCGCGGCGGCGAGGACGATGACGAAGAAGGACTCGGTGTCGACGTGGATCAAGGCGGGGATGATCCTACGGTCGCGGCCGGGTAGGATCGAGTGTGGACCGTGCTAGGCGGGGAATCAGCGGTGCCTTGTAACCCGCAATCCGCTCTAGCGGGGCCGAATACCGTTCTGAGGGGCCGGCCTTCGGGGTCAGTGCGCCGCGGGCGGCGTTGACGGCCGGGTCCTGCGCGACGTGGGCACGTGAATCAGGTCAGGTCCGGAAGGAAGCAGCCTTAAGCGGATGCCGCGGGTGCCGCAGGTGAGCCCGGCTCGAGCCAAATGCGACGGACACGCCCGGGGACCTCGTTTCGAAGGCGGCTGCACGGTCCATTTTCAAGTTTCGGCGAGCCGCTCGGCGAGCCAGAGGTCGCAGAGCCAGTCGGACTGCCCGCCGCCCTTGCGGACGACCTCGATGCCCTCCGGGCCGCCGGCGACCGTGACTTTCTTCCAGCGGGTCGAGTTGGGGACGCCGCGCAGCGCCGCGACCACGCTCTCGGGCGCGCCGTCTGCCGGGCGCACCTTGCCGTCGCGCGACTTGGCGCTGAACTCCGGCGCCGCTGCGGCGACGCTCACCTCGCTGGCGCCGGTCCGCTCCTCGCCGCCGAGCCGGATCGAGACATGGTGCCCGTTGCGCTCGCCGCTGAGGACCAGGGCGCCGTGGACCCGCGGTCCCATGCGACCGGTCGTCGCTTCGCGCGTCTCGATGCTGACCGTGGGCCGCTCGGTCACCTCGAGGCCGAGCGGAGCCATCGCCCGGCCGACGTTGTCGTAGCCCTTGTCCATCTCGCCGCCCGGGGCGAGCGCGCGGATGCCGCCCCAGATGGCGACGATCACGATCAGCGGCGCACCGATCAAGAGCGGCAGGAGGCTTTCCAGCAAGTAGGTCGCGGGGACGGTGACGAAGATCAGCGCCGTCACCACCATCCCCAGCCGCAGGCTGCGCCGCCCGGATTCCCACATCTCGCTGCGCGCCTTGAGCGCGTCGGCGTCGATCGGCGCCACGGCCATCGCCGCCCACAGGTCGGGCTCGGCCATCGTCATCGGGTTTTCGACCTTGCGCCCGCCTTCGGCGGTGGCTCTGGCGCTGCCCTTGGCGTCGGCGCCCGAGACCCGGTCGAGGTCGGCGCGCTGCAGGGCGAAGAGGATGACGAAGAAGACCGCGAGCACGCCGAAGATCAGCGCCAGCGTCGTCTTAGGGTTGGCTTCGCCCTGGCCCGTGGTGGTGGCGATGACGACGATGATCGCCGCGACGACGAAGACGCCGATCAGCCCGAACCGCGAGGAGCGTTTGAAGCCGCCCGACATGACCGCGCAGGCTATCCGGCGGCGAGCTAGTCGATCAACCGCGCCGACATGCGGCGGACCGCGATCCGCCACATCACGAAGGCGAAGGCGACGAGGCCGGCGAAGCGGACGAGGTCGATCGCTTCGTAGCCGAAGGCGCCGCCGCGGACCAGTTCGACCAGCTGGTGCAGGGGGTTGAGCTGGGCGACGATCTGCACGCCCTGGGGCAGCTGGTCGATCGGGAAGAAGGCGCCGGAGACGAGGAAGAGCGGCGTGACGAAGAGCGCCGTGACGTAGTTGAACTGGTCGATCTTGGCGACGGTCGCCGCCATCGCGATGCCGAAGCCGGCGAAGCCGAGCGCGGTGGCCAGGCAGAAGAGCGGCGTCAGCAGCATTCCCCAGGCGGGGTCGAGTCCGAAGAGCATCGTCACCAGCAGCGGCACGCAGCCGTAGACGCTGGCGCGCAGGCCGATCCAGAGCATCTCGGCGCTGACCAGCTCCTCGACGTCGACCGGGGCGGCGAGGATCGCTTCGTAGGTGTTCTGGAAGCGGTGCTTGACGAAGGTGCCGAACATCGCCGGCAGGGCGCTGGAGAAGATCACCGCGGTGGCGACCATGCCGGTGCCGACGAACTGCACGTAGGGGACGCCATTGACTTCGTCGACCAGCGTCGCGCTGAGGCCGAGGCCGAAGGCGAGCAGGTAGACGATCGGTTCGAGCACACTGGAGAAGGTCGTCCCGCGCCAGTAGGTGCGGAAGTTGGCCAGCTCGCGGCTCATCACGCCGCCGATGGCCGCCGGTTCGAGGCGCCTCATTCCGCACTCTCCCCGGTCAACATCACGAAGACGTCCTCGAGCGTCGCGGCGCGGATCACGGCGTCGTCGGGGATCGCACCGTTTTCGGCTCGCTCGGAGCCGACGATTGCGATCGCCGGGCCGGCCGGGCGCACCGAGAGGCCGGCGGCCTCGGCTTCGGCTCGCACGGTGGCGAGCCGGTCGGGCGGCCCGTAGACCTCCGCCGTCTGGCGGCCGACGTGCTCGAGGATCAGCTCGGACGGCTTGCCGCGGCTGATCACCTTGCCGTGCGTCATCACCGCGACTTCGTCGGCGAGGCGCTCGGCCTCCTCGATGTAGTGGGTCGACATCAGGATCGTCGTGCCGCCCGAGCGCAGGTTGTCGATCAGCGTCCAGAGCTCCGTGCGGATCTGCGGGTCGAGGCCGACGGTCGGCTCGTCGAGCAGGATCAGCTTCGGCTCGTGGACGAGGCCGCGGGCGAGCAGCAGGCGGCGGCGCATGCCGCCGGAGAGCTCGTCGACGGCGTCGTGGCGGCGGTCGCGCAGGCGGGCCAGGTCGAGCGCCCGGTCGACGGCGGCCCCGACGTCGGGGACCCGGTAGAGGCGGGCGTAGACGGCGAGGTTGTCCTCGACGGTGACGTCGACGTCGAGGTTGTCGAGCTGGGGGACGACGCCCATCTTGGCCCGCGCCGCCTTCGAGTCGCCGGGCAGCTCGTGGCCGAGCGCGCGCAGTTCGCCCGCGTCGGGGAGAGCCTGGCCGGTGATCAGCCGCATCGTCGTCGACTTGCCGGCGCCGTTGGGGCCGAGCAGGCCGAGGCAGATGCCCTCGGGTACGTCGAGGTCGAGGCCGTCGACCGCGACGATCGGGCCGAACCTCTTGACCACGCCGCGCAGTTCGATCGCCGCCATGGCCGCCATGCTTGCATGGAAGACTGCCCGCCATGTTGGACGAGCGTTGGATCAGGGCACTGCACGTGGAGACGATGCGCGAGCGGGAACTGCACGCCGAGCGCGAGCATCACGTGCTCTTCCAGGCTTCGACGATCGGCGCTCTGCTCGACGGCGCCTATGACGGCGACCTCAGCTTCGCCGAGCTGGCCGAGCACGGCGACCTCGGCCTCGGCACGCTCAACGGCCTCGACGGCGAGATGATCGCGATCGACAGCCGCTTCTACCGGGCGGACGTCGATGGCGCGGTCGAGGAGATCGGGGCGGACGAGCGGACGCCCTTCGCCGTCGTGGCCCGCTTCGAGCCCGCGATCGACCGCACGATCGACGGCCGCCTCGACCACGAAGGCCTGCTTGCGCGACTGGACGAGCTGATCCCGGCTGGGGCTGCGTCCTGCGCGATTCGCCTCGACGGGCGCTTCGAGCTGGTCCGCGCCCGCTCGGTCCCGCGCCAGGCGCCGCCCTATCGCCCGCTGACCGAGGTCGTCGCCGAGCAGCACGTCTTCGAGCTGGTCGACGTCGAGGGGACGATGCTCGGCTTCCGCTTCCCCGACTACGCCGAGGGGATCGAGGTCGGCGGCTACCACCTCCACTTCATCGACGCCGGGCGCACGCGCGGCGGTCACGTCCTCGGCTCGCGCTCGGACGGGCTGCGCGCCAGGCTCGACCCCTCCAGTGAGCTGCACGTCGAGCTGCCACCCGGCGTGGACCTCGGCGACCCCGACTTGGCGGCGGCGACCCACGCGGCGGTCGAGACGGTGGAGCGCAACTCCTGATGCCTTTTGATCCCTATGGGGTCATAAAGGCGACAGAAGTTCTCAGCAGTGGCGGTAGAGGAG
>JAPVSJ010000064.1:0-29506 GCA_047519745.1 Actinomycetota bacterium
CGGGTCGAGCATGGCCTTCTCGCAATTTGCGACCGGCATTGCCGGTTAGCTGGTCCCTGCCTCCAGTCGACTATTGACTCGTCGGCGAAGAACTAGGCGGCACCGCCTCCTCCGCCGTCGCGGCCGGAGCCTGTCCCAACGAAGCATTCCGCTCCGGTCCCTCCGCGTCTCTCCCCGACTGCCGCGCCTATGAGCTGGTCAGCCCCGCTAACTCCGACGGGCGCCCGCTGCTTCTCCTGCGAGGATCTGGGGTGAGCGCGTTCGCGACCGAACTGGCTCCAGCCGACGGCGGAAGCTTCGCCTTCCAAACCGAAGGCGCCCCGCTTTCCGAACCGGCGGAATCGACCGGGCTTCGAGACATATATCAGAGCGTCAGAGGCGCCAATGGATGGCAGACGCCTAGTCTCATATCCCCATCGGGGGTACAGAGTGGCGACGGGTCATCGTCTCCTGGGGGGATATCGGCCGATGGGCGATTTGCCGTGGTGCACGTCAGCAGGGGCGAAGGCACCCTGCAGGTCCCCGGGTCAGGCTCGGCCTACCTGCGTCGCCCCGACGGCACCTTCGAGCTCATTGGAGTGGGCTCACTCGGAGAGGAAAGGGAAGCCGAAGCGAGGTGGCTCAGCCCAGACGGGGACCTCCTCATCTTCTCAACCGGGGGCAAAGAGGTGCCGGGACAACAAGCGAAACAGCTCGAGCCCGACGCCGCGCCCACCGGCACGCCCGCAATCTACGATCGGAGCCCTCTCGGCGGCCCGACCCACGTCATCTCTCTGTTGCCTGGAGACGTCCCGCTCACGGCGACGGAAGGGGCGTTCTTCCAGGGGGCATCCAGAAGCGGCAATGTGGTCGCGTTCATAGTCCAAGGCGGCGCCCTCTATGTCCGCATGAACGACTCGTCCACCGTGCTCGTTCCCACGGTCGGCGGCGGCACGCAGACCTTCGCGGGGCTCTCGAGCGACGGCCACCACCTCTTCTTCGTCGAGGGCGGCGACGTCTTCTCCTTCGACACCGGCGCGCAGACGACCCGGCGCGTGACCGATATCGGCAACGCCGAATTGGCCAGTGTCTCCTCAGACGGCTCCCACGCCTACTTCGTCTCAAAATCCCAGATCAACGCAGAAGGCACCCCCGGAGAACCCAATCTGTATGTCTGGGACGCCGGCAGCGACTCGACCGCCTTCATCGCCACGGTGTCGGCCGCGGACCTCGGGAGCACCCAACGGCCGCGGCTGAACAACTGGACGACCCGGGTGGTCAACAATGCCGAAGGCAATCCAAACGCAAACGGACCAGGCTACAGCTCTGCCCGCTCCACGCCCGACGGCGCGGTGCTGGCGTTTGAATCGGCGGCGAAGCTGACCTCCTACGAAAACGCCGGCAAAAAAGAGATCTATCGCTACGGGGCGAGCGATCACAGCTTGATCTGCGTCTCGTGCAACCCGAGCGGCGCGACGGCTGTGTCTCCCGCCCGGTTCCAAATCGGGGAAGGATCGGTAATGAGCTCCCAGCTCGTCGTCAACAACTTAAGCGAAGACGGCGAAGAGGTCTTCTTCGAAACCAAAGAAGCGCTCCTTCCCCGCGATGTCGACAAAAACAACGACATCTACGAGTGGCACGGAGGCCCGGGGCCAGAGCTGTCCTTGATCTCATCGGGACAGACGCCCCTCTACCCGAGCGGGTTTGGCGAACCCGCGCTCTCGAACGTGATCGGATCGATTACGCCCTCGGGAAGCGACGTGTTCTTCCGCACCGTTGACGCGCTGACGCCAACCGCGGGTATCGGCGGCGCCAATGCCTTCTATGACGCCCGCGTGGGCGGGGGCTTCCCTCCGGGGAGCGCTTCGCCCTGCCAGGGCGAAGGCTGTCAATCGAGCTCTGGGACCCCGGCGCTCGGGCAGCCGAGTAGCGCGAGCTACTCCGGGCCCGGCAACGCCGCCAGGAAGCACGCAAAGAAGAAGAAGCACGCGAAGAAGAGGCACCGCAAGGCGACCCGACCACACCGACAGACGATTGGAGCCCCAAAATGAGCGCCACCTCGACCAGATTGAAAGCACTCGCGCTCTGGGTCTCCCTCTTTGCCCTGATCGGCGGCGTGCTCGGCACCTCCCTCGCCGGCGCGGACTTCCACGAATTCGGGCTCGAAGCCTTCGAAGCCCAGGAGACGAGCTCCCAGGCGGGGATGCACCCCGACTTCACGACGACCGTCACCTTCAACCACGAAGGAATCGGCGGCCTGCAATACGGCAAGGGGGTCACCGAAAACGTCTCCGTGGCCATTCCACCGGGGCTGGTCGGCAACACGAACAACATCCCACCCTGCAGCGCCGGGCAGTTCCAGTCCGCAGCCAACTGCCCGATCGCCTCCCAGGTCGGCGTCGCCAGGGTGCTGATCAACGAACTCGAAGCGACGCAGGTGATCACCGAGCCCCTCTACAACGTCCAGGCGCCCGACCACGAGGTCGCCCGCCTGGGCTTTTGGGCGGTCTTCTTCCCGATCTACATCGACGTCTCCGTCCGCACCGGCGGCGACTACGGCATCACCGCCATCGCGCATCAGACGAGCGGCCTGACCCCGCTGATCTCCGCCGCTACGACCGTGTGGGGGGATCCGGCCGACCCGAGCCACGACCCGCAGCGACTCACTCAAGGCGAAGCTGAATCGTGCTATGAAGTCGGCACCGCCTGTCTGGCGCCCGAAGGGAAACGGTCCAGCGGTCTTCTGCCGCTTCCCTTCTTGAGCAACCCGACCGCTTGTGAGGAACAGGAAGTAAAAGCGGCGGCGACCGCCTACCGGCTTCCCGGCCAGGTCTTCCGCAAATCGGCCCTGATGGCGCCGATCACCGACTGCGAATCGATCTCCTTCAGCCCGAGTCTCTCGGTCGAACCGAGCTCAAGGGAAGCGGGAGCCCCGACCGGCCTGAGCGCCCGGCTCCGCATCCCGCAGACCAACGACGTCAACCTGCCGGCGACCTCGCCGATGAGGGACGCCAAGGTGACCCTGCCCGAAGGGATGACGATCGCCGCGGGAGCGGCCGACGGCCTGGCGGCCTGCTCGGCTGAACAGGTCGGCTATGAACCGCCAAAGAGCGTCCAGGCAGAAGAAGAAGACCCACCCACCGAAGCCCACTGCCCCGAAGCATCGAAGCTCGGCAGCGCCACCTTCGTCTCCCCGGCGCTCGACCAGCCCCTGCATGGCTCTATCTACCAGCGCTCCCCGGACGAAGCGCCATACCTGAAAGCAGGCGAAGCGACCCAGCTCTTCGGACTCTGGCTGGCCATCGACGAACTCGGCCTGCACGTGAAGATCCCGGGCGTGATCGAAGCCGACCCCAATACGGGACGGCTGAGCACGAGTTTCAGTGGCCTACCCCAGCTGCCGGTGCAAGAAGTCGACCTCGAGTTCAAGGACGGCCCCAGAGCGCCGCTGAAGAACCCAGATAGCTGCGGCACCTATGCCACCGAATACGAATTCACGCCATGGTCTGGCAACGCCCCGGTATCGGGCCAAAGCCAGATGAAGATCACCGAAGGCTGCAAGACCCCGGGCTTCAATCCGAAGCTCTCGGCGGGCACCCAGAGCCCCGTGGCGGGAGCCTTCTCGCCTTTCTCCCTCACCCTCAGCCAGGAATCGGGAGAACAGAACCTGCAGGGCTTGAGCGTAACCCTGCCCCCGGGCCTGCTCGCAAAGCCCGCCGGGGTGGAGCTCTGCGCGGGACAGGCGCTCAGCACGGGCGACTGCCCCTCTGCCTCCCAGGTCGGCAGCGCCACCGTCGCGACCGGCCCCGGCCCCCAACCCCTCTGGATCCCCCAGCCGGGCCACTCCCCGACCGCCGTCTACCTCGCAGGCCCCTACAGATCAGCCCCCTACAGCCTCCTGGTCAAGGTCCCCGCCCAGGCGGGACCCTTTGACCTGGGCGAGGTGCTCACCCGCGTAGCCCTCCACGTAGATCCCAAGAGCGCCCAGGTGACCGCCACCTCAGACCCGCTGCCCCAGATCCTCAAGGGCGTCCCGGTCACCTACCGCACGATCCACGTGCAGATCGACAGGCCCGACTTCACCCTCAACCCCACCTCTTGTGAAGCGATGGCGATCGAGGCCGCCGCAACCTCTGCCAAGGGGGCAAAGGCCGACCCCTCGAGCCGCTTCCAGGTAGGCGGCTGTGGGGAACTCCCATTCAAGCCCCGTCTCGCCCTGAAGCTCAGGGGCGGGACCAGGCGAGGCGCCTTCCCCGCGCTTCGCGCCACCTACCGCCCAAGGGCAGGCGAAGCCGACCTCGAGGACCTGCTCTTGCGCTTCCCGCGCTCGGAGTTCGTCGAACAGGGCCACATCCGCACGATCTGCACCCGCGTCCAGTTCGCCGCCGGTAACGGCGGCGGAGAAGAGTGCCCGGCGGGATCGGTCTACGGCCACATCCGCGCCACCACCCCGCTGCTCGACCAGCCTCTGGAGGGCCCGGTCTACCTCAGATCCTCCAATCACAACCTGCCCGACGTCGTCTTTGCCCTGCACGGTCAGATCGAGGCCGAGGTGGCGGTGCGGATCGACTCGGTCAAAGGCGCCCTTCGCGCCTCGATCCAAGGCGCTCCTGACGTGCCGCTCTCCAAGGTGGTCTTGCAGATGCAGGGCGCCAAGAAGGGCCTCCTGGTCAACAGCCGCGACATCTGCGCCCGTGCCTACCGGGCCACGGGGTCCTTCACCGCTCACAGCGGCAGGGGGTATGAAGCGCGGCCTGTGCTGGGGAACGAATGCGGAGCCCGTGGCAAAGGCAGGAGGGGGTAGCCACCGCCGGGGCCCCGGCAGGTCGCCGCGGCATGACGACGGGCCGGACCGCTTCGAGCCCGACGCTCTTGCCGAACTTCCCGACGAGCTCGCCTTCTCGCGCCTGCCCACCGGTCGCCACGGCCTGCCGCGCAGCTTCGTCGAGCGAAATCAGCGCCTGCGCCTGATCGCCGCGATGCTGCGCGCCCTCGCCCGCCGAGGCTACCCGGCGGCGACGATCGGCCAGCTGACGCGGGAGGCGGGCGTCTCGCGCTCGGCGTTCTACGCGCAGTTCGAGAACAAGGAGCAGTGCTTCCTGGCGACCTACGATCTGGCGGCCGGGTGGCTGTGCGAGCGCGTCGAGCGGGCGGTCGCTGAGCAGGAGCGGTGGGGGGCAGGCGTGCTCTCAGGGGTCGCGGAGGCGCTGAGGTTGCTTGCCGCCAACCCCCCTGTCGCGCGCCTGGTCGCGGTCGACGCGTTGCAGGCCGGGCTGGCCGCGCGAGAACGCCGGCACGCCTGCGTCACCCGCCTCGCCAGGGCATTGCGGGCCGGCCGTCCGCGAGACCCCGAGCTCTCGGTCGATCTCGAGGAGCTGCTCGTTGGTGGCGCCCTCGCGCACGTCGCCGGCTACGTCAACACCGGTCGAACCGAGCGCCTCGCCGAGGCGACGCCAGAGTTGGTCCAGTACCTCCTGATCCCCTACCTCGGGTCGGCGGAGACCAAGCGGATCGCCAGTCGAGCCACCTGAGTCGTGGGGCCGGCGAAGCTCGCTATACTTTTTGAAGTAAAGCCGGATCGGAATTAGGGTATTTCCCCTTTTCAGTCTTTAGGAGAGCGATGGCGACGCAGATCAAGCAGCAGGTCGAGGAGATCGAGCCGTTCGAGGCGGCGCAGGAGATCGAGGGTGGCGACGTCGTCCTGATCGACACGCGCGAGCCTCACGAGTACCAGGAGGCCCACCTCGAGAACGGCAAGCTGGTGCCGCCCGGGCTGCTCGGCGACGAGATCGCCGCCGCCGCGCCCAACAAGTCGGCCCGCACGATCCTCTACTGCCGCAGCGGCAACCGCTCCTACAAGGCGGCCGAGCAGCTGCAGGCGCTCGGCTACGAGGACGTCGCCTCGATGGCCGGCGGGATCCTCGCCTGGCAGGAGCAGGGGCTGCCGGTCGTCGCCGCGACCGGCATGACCGCCGAGCAGCGCGAGCGCTACTCGCGCCACACGCTGCTGCCCGAGGTCGGCGTCGACGGCCAGCTGAAGCTGCTCAACGCGAAGGTGCTGCTGCTCGGCGCCGGCGGGCTCGGCGCGCCGACCGCGCTCTACCTCGCCGCGGCCGGGATCGGCACGCTCGGCCTCGTCGACGACGACGTGGTCGACGCCTCCAACCTGCAGCGCCAGGTGATCCACAACACCGAACGGATCGGCCAGCCGAAGACCTCCTCGGCGCGGGTGACGATCGAGGCGCTCAACCCCGACGTCAACGTGGTCGAGCACAACCTGCGCCTCGACGCCGGCAACATCCTCGGGCTGATCGAGGACTACGACGTGATCGTCGACGGCGCCGACAACTTCCCCACCCGCTACCTGCTCAACGACGCCTCGGTGCGCCTGCGCAAGTCGGTCGTCTCGGCCTCGATCCTCAGCTTCGACGGGCAGATCTCGACCTTCGTCCCCTTCGAGGGGCCCTGCTACCGCTGCCTCTACCCGACCCCACCGCCGGCCGAGCTGGCGCCGAGCTGCTCGGCCAACGGCGTGCTCGGCGTGATGGCGGGGACGATGGGCACCCTGCAGGCCAACGAGGTGATCAAGCTGGTGCTCGGCGTCGGCGAGCCGCTGATCGGCCGTCTGCTGCTCTACGAGGCGCTCGGCACGCGCTTCACCGAGCTGAAGGTGCGGCGCGACCCCGAGTGCCCGATCTGCGGCGAGAACGCGCCGGAGATCGCCGACGAGGACCTCGGCAAATTCCCGGATTACGACGCCTTCTGCGCCGGATAACGACGGCGCTTCGACTCGACTAGGATCGCGTCCCGATGGCCACCGTCCGCATACCGCCAGTGCTCCGTCCCCAGACCGGGGGGCAGACCGAGGTCGAGGCCGCCGGCGCCAACGTCGGTGAGGTGCTGCGGGCGCTGACCGCCGCCCACCCGGCGACGGAGGAGCAGCTCTTCGGCCCCGAGGGCGACCTCAACCGCTACGTCAACGTCTACCTCAACGACGAGGACGTACGCGTGCTCGACGGCCTCGACACCGCCGTGAGCGACAGCGACACGGTCGTCATCTTGCCGGCTATGGCCGGCGGCTGAGTCGAGCCCGTTGCGGCTCGATTCCAGCGCTATACTTTCTGAAGTAACGGGAGATCGAGATGGCGCGCGAGCTACTCAATAGGCCCTGCGGGGGACGCTTCGGCGACATCGTCGAGTCGATCGGCAATACGCCGCTGGTCGAGCTGCCGCGCTTCTCGCCCAAGCCCGGCGTGCGCATCTACGCCAAGCTCGAGGGCCGCAACCCGACCGGCTCGGTCAAGGACCGGGTCGCCAAATCGATGATCGAGACGGCCGAGGCCGAAGGCGCGATCGAACCGGGGCAGACGATCCTCGAGCCGACCTCAGGCAACACCGGGATCTCGCTGGCGATGATCTGCCGCCGCAAGGGCTACGAGCTCAAGGTCGTGATGCCCGACAACGTCACCGCCGAGCGCACCCAGCTTCTGGAGATGTACGGGGCGGAGATCGTCTACTCCGAGGGCGCCAAGGGCTCCAACGGGGCGGTCGAGGTGGCGCTGGAGATGGCGCAGGACTCGCAGTACTACATGCCCTACCAGTACGGCAACGAGGCCAATCCGCTCGCTCACTACAACGGCACCGCGGTCGAGATCCTCGAGGAGCTCGACGAGGTGACCGCCTTCGTCGGCGGCCTCGGCACCGGCGGCACGCTGATGGGCAACGGCCGGCGGCTGAAGGAGCACGACCCCGAGACGCTGATCGTCGCCGCCGAGCCGATGCAGGGCGAGATGGTCCACGGCCTGCGCTCGCTCGACGACGGCTTCATCCCGCCGATCATCGACATCACCCTGCTCGACCGCAAGATCATGGTCTCCAACCGCGACGCGGTCGTCTGGACGCGCAAGCTGCTCGACGAGGAGGGCGTCTTCGCCGGTGTCTCCTCCGGGGCGATCGCCCGCATCGCCGTGCGCATCGGCGAGGAGCTCGACAGCGGCAACGTCGTCTTCCTGATCCCCGACGACGGCTGGAAGTACCTCTCCTCAGGCGTCTACACCAAACCGATCGACGAGATCGAGAACCTCGACTCGACGGTTTGGTGGTAGCGGCTTCTCGGTCGGGTCAATGCGGATCCCTCAGCCGATGATCGAGGAGATGGTCGAGCACGCGCGCGAGGACCTGCCCAACGAGTGCTGCGGGCTGATCGGCGGCGCCGGCGAGGAGGCGCAGACGCTCTACCGGGCGCGCAACGCCTTCGCCAGTCCGTTCAGCTACCGGGTGGATCCCCAGGACCAGTACCGGATCATCGAAAAGGAGATGCGCGACCGGGGGGAAGAGCTGGTCGCGATCTACCACTCGCACACCAAGAGCCCCGCCTATCCCTCGCAGACCGACCTCAACGAGGCGGTCAGCTGGCCCGAACAGGTCTACCTGATCGCCTCGCTGGCCGATCCCGAGGTGCCCGACGTGAAGGCGTTCTGGCTCAAGGACGGCAAGATCGCCGAGGCCGAGCTTGTCGTCGAGTAAGGGCAAGCTGGTCAAGGTCGGCTACGGCCAGCAGCAGGCCGAGGCCGAAATGATCCAGGGATTGCTGTCCGAGCACGGCATCCCGAGCATGCTGCGGCGCGCGGCGGGCTGGGACGTGCCCGACTTCCTCGCGGCCGGGCCGCGCGAAGTCCTCGTCGCCGAGGAGCTCGCTGAGCGGGCGCGCGAAGTGCTCGAGGGAACGCCGGGGGAAGGCTAGACGGCGGCCAGCGGGTCGCGGCCGCCCCAGCTGCCTTCCGAGGCATAGGGCCGGAAGCGGATGAAGGCGGCTTCGCGGTGGAACGGCTTGGCACGGTCGGCCCTGACCGCCGCCTGGTGCGGGCCCTCCGAGCTGTGCGCGTAGTCGCGCATCTCCGCCGCGCTGCGCCAGAGCGAGAAGGTCGAGACGAAGCGGGGCGGGCGGAGGAAGCCGGTCGAGGCGAGCACCGCCGGGTCGCCGACCGCCGCGCGCTCGGCCGGCTCGGAGGCGTGCAGGAAGGGGACGCCGCGATGGAGTTTCGTGTGGCCGAGCGTCAGCACCGCGACCGGCTCCTCGTCCTCGACCGGCAGCTCCCGCGTCGGCAGCCCCGGCATCCGCGACCACGAGCCGTAGACCCGCAGCGGCTCGAGCCGCACGTGCCAGCCGGCGGCGAAGCGCGCGGCGAGGGGGTGGTCGTCGAGGAACCGGTCGATCGCACCGTCGTCCTCCCAGGCGGCGATCAGGCCGATCCGGCCGGGACCCGGCCGCGGCACCGGGCCGTCGCGGAGCGGGGTGCTGAGGACCGGTTCGGCATAGGTAAGGCCGGGGACGTCGTCCAGGCGCGGGCGCTCGCGCAGCATGCCCGGCGCTCGGCGCCAGCCGACCTCGGCGAGGTGAACGGAGACGACCACGGCACGACCTCCTTCTCGAAGCTAACCTAACGCTGACTAGGTCGAAATCAGCACCATACTCAGGAACGACGACCTAGGAGGGAGTGGGCCGGACCATCGCGCGCAGGTGGTCGCGCCAGGCGTCCTCGATTTCGCCGGCGCTCGCGTCGAAGGCGGCTTCGAGGGTGGGGGTCGCGCCGCCCGGGAGGATGTTCAGGGCGAGGCGCTCGCAGGCCTCCGGGCCGCGTTCGGTCTCGAGCAGGTCGAAGAGGGTGCCGCCGAGGATCACGGCGTCGCGGCGCGAGGGCGGGAACGAGGGTCGCGAGCTCTCGCGCAGGCGCCGGATCACCGCCGCCCGGTAGAGGCCGACCTGGCGGGCGAAGTACTGGGCGCCGCCCTCGACCAGCCAGGCCCAGCCGAGGTAGCGGGCGAAGCGGCGCGGCGTCCAGGACGGGGGGAGGTCCGGGTTGTTGGCGGCGATCACGAGCTGGGCATAGAGGCGCTCGGCGGTGCCGCGCAGCGCCTCGCGCGAATCGTCGCCCGCCGCGCGCCGTTCCATATGCGGGTCGTTGAGCACGTGCAGCTCGGTCGCCATCGCCCAGCCGGCGAGGTAGCGGCGCCCCGCCGGGGCCGCCGACCAGCGCGCCGCCGGCAGGAAGGGATGCGCCAGCGATAGCAGCAGGGGGTTGGTGTGGATGACGACGGTGACCTGACCGGGGACCGTCTCGAAGCGGTCCTCCAGGCGCAGCCGCAGTTCCTCCATGCGGTCGAGGGTGCGCTCGGCAAACGCCGCGTCGCCGCTGTCATGGCGCGCGGTGAAGCTAAGGGAGTGAGTCTCGACCCAAGGAATGGGGCGAGCCTACTAACGCGGTCTTAGACGAGTACTGGTTCTGAAGAGGTGCATGCCGAGTGGATCTCGGCGCGGGCGCGATCGAACTCCTCGTCGGCCATCACCGGGGTGCCCTCGAAGGGCAGATCGCGGTCGATCTCCACCCAGGAGCGGCAGCCGTGGTACTCGTCGCGGACCCGCACCGTGACCGGTCGCGGGATGCGGTGGACCCGCAGCAGGAGGATGTGCAGCGGGTGGCGCCGCTTCCAGTTGAGCCTCTTCTCGGCGTAGTCGGGGGTCCAGACGTAATAGGGGGAAAGCTCGTCGACGATGCGCGGGTTGGTGACCGTCAGGTGGTCGGTCACCTCGGCCCAGCAGCGCAGCCGGACGCGGTCGGGCTGGGGGATGCCGCCGTCCTGGATCAGCGCCGCGGGCGGTGGCTCCTCGTCGGGCCAGACACCCTCCTCGAGCGCGCGGCGCAGCTCCGGGTGGTGGGACTCGCGCACCAGGTTGTTCCGCTGATGGTCGAAGGTCGGGTAGAGGAAAAAGCGCTCGTGCTCGAGCTCGAAGTGCTTGTTGTCCTCGCGGATGCCGCCCTTGCGCAGGGTCAGCAGCTGCTCGCCCTCGGCGAGAGCGCGCACCGTTACAGCCCATTCCTTTAATGCGATCGGCATTTGAAGTCGTACCTCAGAAGGTTGAAAAATCTCCGGCTGGGAGGTTGGCGCCTTTGGACCCCTGTCCAGGCGAGAGCCCCGCCCAAGGCCGCGCATTCTAGACCAGGCCGGCCGAATCGCCAAATTATTGCTGTGTGCGATCGAACACCCGGCCGTTGCCGCCGCCTCCGGGCGTCTCGATCCGCAGCGTGTCGCCGGGTCGCAGGCCCCCTTCGCTCTTGCCTGGCAGTCGCTCGCCGTTGAGGAAGTCGGCGCCGCGCGCGCCGTCCTCGCCGCCGTCGCGGCCGCGCGGGGCGTGGCGCCGGCGCTCGCCGATCAGCGTGTAGCGCATCGGCGCAAGCGCTTCGACCTCGCGCACGATGCCCTCGCCGCCACGCCGCGAGCCGGCCCCGCCGCTGCCGCGACGCAGCGCCAGCTCGTGCACCCGCAGCGGGAATTCGCTCTCCAGCGCCTCGACCGGAGTGTTGAGCGTGTTCGACATCGCGACGTGGATCGCGCTCGGCCCGTCGGCGTCGGGACAGGCGCCCTGGCCTCCGCCCAGGGTCTCGTAGTAGGTGAAGCCCTCTCCCGAGAGGGTCAGGTTGTTCATCGTCCCCTGACCCTGGGCGGGCACCGGAATGGCGCCCGCGAGGGCGGCGATGGTCAGGTCGGCGACGCGGCTCGAGGTCTCGACGTTGCCGGCGGCGACCGCGGCGGGGAAGCGGGCGTTGAGCAGGCAGCCCTCGGGTGCGATCACCTCGATCGGGCGGTAGGCGCCGCCGCAGGGAGGAGCGTCGGGGTCGGTCAGCACCCGCACCGCGAAGAACGCCGCCGCCTTGGTCACCGAGAGCGGGCAGTTGAGGTTGCCGCCGATCTGCGGGTCGGTGCCGCTGAAGTCGAGCGCGAGCCGGTCGCCGCGCACGATTGCCTCGAGTCGGAGGGTGACGTCCCGGGGCTCGCCGCCGACATCGTCCTCGAGGACGTCTTCGGCCGCGTAGGTGCCGTCGGGAAGCTCGGAGAGGGCGGCGCGGGTGCGGCGCTCGGCGTAGGCGAGGATCTCGTCCATGCCGTCGCGCAACCGCTCCGGGCCGTGGCGCTCCGCCAGCTCGGCCAGTCGCAGCTCGCCGATCCGGTTGGCCGCTGCCTGGGCGCGCAGGTCGGCGAGGCGCTGATGGGGCGAGCGCATCTGGCCGGCTATCCGCTCCAGGTCGCCCTCCTCTATGCGGGTGGGCGGGATCACCACGCCCTCCTGCTCGAGCTTGCGCGAGTAGGCGGGCATCCCGCCCGGGCTGGGGCCGCCGATGTCGGCGTGGTGGGCGCGCGAGGCGGCGAAGCCGAGCAGCTCGCCGGCGACGAAGACCGGCGAGATCAGCGTCACGTCGGGCAGGTGGGTGCCGCCGCGGTACGGGTCGTTGAGGATCCAGGCGTCCCCCGGCGCGTGCTGCGCGTCGAGCACGGCGGCGACCGCGTCCGGCATCGAGCCGAGGTGGACGGGGATGTGCTCGGCCTGCATGACCAGCTCGCCGCGGGCGTCGAAGAGCGCGGTGGAGCAGTCGTGGCGCTCCTTGATGTTGGCCGAGTAGGCGGAGCGGATCAGCGTCGCGCCCATCTCGTCGCAGGCGGCGCGCAGGCCGCCGATTATCACCTGCAGGCTGACCGGATCGAGGCCCCGGGCGTCCCTGGCGACTTTTCGACGCATATCGGGGGCTAAGTCGCCAGGGGGGGTCTTCTTGGAGACCTTTGCGACGATCGTGCCGGCGTCGTCGACTTCCGTGCGCCAGCCTGGTGGGACGACGAAGGTCGCCTCGGGAAGCTCGAAGACGACCGGGCCCTCTGCCTCATGGCCAGCGGGCGGCTCGCCGTGCAGGATCGGCGTCTGGACCCACTCGCCTTCGAAGCGCACCCGACGCTCGCTTTCGCGCAGGGGGCTGCCGGCCGCCGCGGCGAGTCGTGGCTGCGGACCGGGCGCCACGAGGGCCAGGCGGATGTCGACCAGCACGACCTCGCCGTCGGGGTCGCGATGTCCGTAGCGCTCCTCGTGGGCCTGCTCGAAGCGAGCGATCAGGTCGACGGGATCTGGATTCGAGCTGCCCGGCACGGGCAGCTCGAACGCCTGTCCGGCATAGCGCATCTCGTAAACCGCCTCGAGACCGCAAAAACCATCCCTGAAGGAGGGTTTTTGCGGTCTCGCGCTCCCCTGAAGGCGGAGGGCCAGCTCGTCGACCTCGGCGGCGATCCGCTCCGCCGTGAAGTCTTCGCCGCTCAGCATCACCGTGCGGCTGGTGTCGCGGCGGCGGTCAGAGGCGCAGAGGCCGAGGGCCGAGAGGACGCCGCCGGCGCGTGGGCAGAGGATGCGCTCGATGCCGATCTCCGCTGCGATCGCGGCCGCGTGCATCGGCCCGGCGCCACCGAAGGGCAGCAGGGCGAAGCGACGCGGGTCGATCCCGCGCTCGACGGTGACGACGCGCAGCGCTCGCACCATCTCCTGGTTGGCGACGCGGACGATCCCCTCGGCGGTCTCGAGCCTGTCGAGGCCGAGCGAATCGGCGAGCGCCGCGACGGCGGCGCCGGCTGCGTCGAGGTCGAGGGCGACGTCGCCCGCAAGGGTCGAATCCGCGGCGAGGTTGCCGAGCAGCAGGTTGGCGTCGGTCACGGTGGGCTCGCCGCCGCCTCGTCCATAGCAGGCGGGCCCGGGCTCCGCGCCGGCCGAGCGCGGTCCGACCCGCAGCGCCCCGCCGCGGTCGCGCCAGCCGACCGAGCCGCCGCCGGCGCCGACCGTGTGCACGTCGACCATCGGCAGCTGGATCGTGCGACCGTCGATCTGGCGCGAGTCGGTCCGCCTCACCTCGCCGCCCTCGACCACGCAGACGTCGCAGGAGGTGCCGCCCATGTCGAGGCCGAGCGCATTGCCGTCACCGCTGATGCGGGCAAGCAGCCCGGCGCCGATCGCGCCGCCGGCCGGCCCGGAGAGGACGCTCCAGGCCCCTGCCCGCCCCGCATCCGCGGCGTCGGCAACCCCGCCGGAGGACTGCATCACGACCGGGCCCGGTAGCCCCACGCCGCTCGCCGCCTCGGCGAGCCCTCCCAGGTAACGGCCGAGGAGCGGCGAGAGGTAGGCGTCGATCGTCGTCGTCGAGCAGCGCTCGTACTCGCGGAAGCGGGGCAGGACCTCGTGCGAAGCGGAGACGTGGACGCCGGGGAGCTCGGCGCGCAGGTGCTCGGCGAGCTCCTGCTCGTGGGCCGGATCGAGGTAGGAGAAGAGCAGGCAGATCGCCACCGCTTCGGCGCCGCTCGCACGGACCAGCTCCGCCAGTCGCTGCGCCTCGCCGCCGGCGAGCGGCTCGATCTCGCCCTCGGGCCCGACCCGCTCGCGCGCCTCGAAGTGCAGCTCCGCGTCCACCAGCGGCGCCGGCTTCGGGCTGCAGAGCCGGTAGAGCTCGGGGCGGTTCTGGCGGCCGATCTCCAGCAGGTCGGCGAAGCCCCGCGTGGCGATCAACGCCGTGCGGGCGCCGCGTTCCTCCAACAGCGCGTTGGTTCCCACCGTCATCCCGTGGGCGAACGACTCGACCGCCGCCGCCTCGGCGCCCGCCTGTCTCAGCACCGCTTCGACCGCGCCGATGACGCCGACCGACTGATCCGCGGGCGTGGTCGGCAGCTTCGCCGTGTGGACTGTCTCGCCGTCGAGCAGGACGGCGTCGGTGAAGGTCCCGCCTACGTCGACTCCGAGCAGCACAGGTTGACGCTAGCTCAGCGCCACTCTTCTTGGCGGGTCTCGCCGCCGGGGCCGAACACGATGTGAACCCCGTCGAGCTTGGGATCGATGCTCGGGCAGTCGGCGCGCAGGTGGCCGCCGCGCGACTCGACCCGCTCCAGGGCGCAGGTCGCGATCGCCGCGGCGAGCGGGTAGGGGTCGTCGCGCAGCTCGCGCAGCTGCTCGGGATGGCGCATCGGGCCGGCGAGCCGCCAGACCGCGTCGCGGGTGGCTTCGGTCGGCGGCTGGAAGCGCCAGTCCCCGGGCGCCGGGCGGACGCTCGCCGGCTTCTCCTCAAGCGCCGCGCGGGCGGCGCGGTCGCCGAAGACGAAGCACTCGCTGAGCGAGTTGGAGGCGAGCCGGTTGGCGCCGTGCAGGCCGGTGCAGGAGCACTCGCCGACCGCGAAGAGGCCCGGCAGCGAGGAGCGGCCGTCGAGGTCCACGGCGATCCCGCCCATCATGTAGTGGGCGGCGGGGGCGACCGGGACGGGTTCCGCGGCGGGATCGAGCCCCGCCTCGCGCAGCGACTCGAAGATGTTGGGGAAGCGCGCAGGATCGAGCCCGCGCAGGTCGAGGCGCACGCTGCCGCCGCCATCGGCCGCGATCCGCTCGAGGATCGCCGCGGTGACCTCGTCGCGAGGCGCCAGCTCGTCGGTGAAGCGGCGCCCGGCGGCATCGAGCAGCGTCGCTCCCTCGCCCCGCACCGCCTCGGTTATCAGCCGGCCGTCGAAGCGGGTCCCGGGCAGCGCCAGCGCCGTCGGGTGGAACTGGCAGAACTCGAGGTCGGCCAGGTCGGCGCCGGCGGCCGCGGCCATGACCGAGCCGGCGCCGATCGCACCGCGGGGATTGCTGGTCCGGCGCCAGAGCGCCGCGGCGCCGCCGGTTGCGATGACGGTCGCCGCCGCCGCGATCGGGCCGGCGTCGGTCAGCAGCCCGTGGCAGCGCTCGCCATCGCTCCACAACCCGACCGCCGAGGTCCTCTCGCGGACCGCGATCCGCGGCTCGGCGGCGACCATCGCCGCAAGCTTCGCGGTGATCTCGTACCCGGTCTGACTGCCCCCGGCGTGGACGATGCGGCGGTGGGCGTGGCCGCCCTCGAGGCCAAGCGCGAGCTCACCGTCCGGATCGAGATCGAAGGCGACGCCGCGCGCGCGCAGCTCGCTCACCGCCGCGGGCGCCTCCTCGACCAGCGTCCGCACGGCGGAGGGGCGGCAGAGCCCTCGGCCCGCGGCGATCGTGTCGGCGGCATGCTGGGCGGGCGAGTCGCCGGGCTCGAGCGCCGCGGCGAGCCCACCCTGGGCCCAGAAGCTGGCGCTCTGGGAGAGCGGCGTACGCGAGATCACCGCGACAGCCGCGCCCTCCTCCGCGGCACGCAGCGCCGTCCAGAGACCCGCCGCCCCGCCGCCGACTACGGCGACGTCGAACTCGGTTGTCGGCGCTATCGCTGCTCCGCCCCTCGGCGTATCGCCTCGACCTGGCCTCGCAGCCAGGCGGCGGCCGCTTCGCGGGCGCGGGTCTCGACGTCGGCACCCGAGCCCGCGGCCGAGGCGGTGCGCCGTTCGGCCTCCTCGACCCGCTTCTCGGCGGCCTCGGTCTGCGCCTCGATCTCGGCCAGCCGGCTCTCGGCGGCCGCGATCGCCTGGTCCTTGGCGGCGCGCTCGCGCTCGAGCTCGGCGGCGTGCGCGCGGCGCAGCGCCTCCAGCGCTTCGGCGCTCGCTTGTCGCTCCTGCTCCAGGTCGAGTTCGAGCGCCCTGATCTCCGCCGTCGCACGCTCCTCCGCCGCCACCGCTGCGTCCATCGCCTGCCGCAGTCGCCGTTCGGCCGCCTCGACCTGGGCGCTGGGCGCGTCGTTGCCGGGGTCGCGCTTCTCCTCGCTCATCGTCAGCTCAATCTATTACCTGCCGCTGCTTCCGCGGGCGAGCACGTCATCGTAGGCGGCAAGCGTGCGCTCGGCCATGCGCGTCGCCGACAGCGAGGCGGCGCGGGCGGCGCCGACGACCCTGGGGTCGGGTGCCGCCAGGTGAGGACGTACCGCATCCGACCAGGCGCCGGCGTCGAAGGGAGCGCAAAGGGCTCCCTCGATGCCCGCCAGCGCAAATGGGGCGATCCCGACCGGAGTCGAGAGGATGGGCACGTCGCAGGCGAGCGCCTCGACGCAGGTAAGGCCGAACCCCTCGTAGTCGGAGGTGACCAGGACCGCGTTCGCGGCGTTGACCCAGAGCGGCATCAGGTCCGGATCGATCGCGCCGCCGGTGAGCAGCTCGACACCGCACGCGGCCGCCACCTCGGCAGCGCGGTCGACGCGCTTCTCGGCGCGATCGGGGTTGGCGGGGAAGAGCAGGTAGCGACCGCCGGGGTCGAGGCCGAGCCGTCGCCTGGCCTCGGCCCGCGGCAGGGGGCGAAAGCGGCCGAGGTCGGGGCCGCAGGGCAGGATCGCGGAGCCGGGCACAGGGGGGAGGCCCGGCCTGCCGTCCTCGGGCCCGAAGAGGGCGCCCGAGACGGCGGCGACGAGGTCCGCGCGCCAGGCGAGGCGCCGCGAGAGCGGGCCGACCACAGGGTGGCGGACGTCGGTGCCGTGGAAGCTGACGACGAGCGGCCGAGCGCCGGCGAGCAGCGCCGACCAGGCGGTCAGCCCGTAGTGGACGTGGACGAGGTCGAAGCTCTCGTGGCGCAGCAATCGCCGCAGGCGCAGCGCGGCGGGGATGTAGTGACTCGAGCCGCGGGGGAAGCTGAACACGTCGACGTCGACGCCGAGGCGGCGGATCTCCGTGACCTGATCACGCACCCACCGGCCCCGCTGTGGCGCCGCTGCATCCGGAACGAAGTTGGTCACGACCAGCACCCGCATCGGCCGCTGAGCGTACCCGCCGGCGGGGCTGGCGGTTGCTTGTGACCAACTTTTGACATTTCGCCCGCAGAGTTGGTCCATTTACGTCTAGATCCGTGACGCGCGGCCGTGGAGCATCGGGCCAAATCCAAAAGGAGGCTTCGATGATCTACGCGCTGATGGGCCTCGCACACGCCGCGATCGAGCGGCGGGTGCGGGCGATCCGGGTCCTGGCCGGCGGCGAGCGGGGGCAGGGCACGGTCGAGTACGTCGGCCTGATCCTGCTCGTCTCGCTGCTGATGGTCGGGATGGTCGCCGCGATGAAGGGCTACAGCGGCAAACAGGGAACCGAGCTCGCCGACGTGATCGTCAACAAGATCAAGGAGGCGGTCGACAAGGTGGCGTTCAAATGAGGGTGGAGGAGGGGCGGCTCGCTGTGCGGGCCGCCCCGCTCGCCGTCCCGCCCGCGCTGCCCCCGAAAGCGACTCGAGGGCTTGGCGCGGCGATGGCGACCGACGCTAGGCTTATGCTGTATTCCAGCATGAAGCACCGAACCCAGCTATATCTCGACGACGGCCAGTACCGCTGGCTGCGGCAGCGGGCGGGCAAGGCCGGCAGCATCGCCGCCGTGGTGCGCGAGCTGATCGACGCCGAGCGCGGCCGGCTCGCCGATCCGGCCGGCGACCCACTGCTTCGCTTCCTTGTCGACGAGGCGCCCGGGAAGGGTCGCGAGGGGACGAGCGTGAGCACGCTGGACCGCGACCTCTACGGCTCATGAGGTCGGTCTTCGTCGACACCAGCGCGTTCGTCGCGCTGCGCAACGAATCGGAGGCCGAGCACGAGCGGGCGCGGGCGGCGCTGGCGACCCTGATCGAGGCCGGGGCGACTCTCTTCACCTCCAACTACGTCTTCGCCGAGACCTACACGGCGCTGCTGGTCAGGGTCGGGCGCGAGGAGGCGATCGAGTGGGGTCGCCGCTTCCGCGCCGGCGAGGCGATCGAGCTGGTGCGGTTGGAGCCCGACGTGGAGGAGGAGGCCTGGCAAATCCTCGAGCAACATCGCGACAAGCAGTGGAGCTACGTCGACGCGACCTCCTTCGCCCTGATCGAGCGCGACGGTGGCGGCGAGGCGTTCGCCCTCGACGCCCACTTCGCCCAGCGAGGGCTGCGCGTGTGGCCGAACGGGTGAGTCTCGGGGCCAAGACCGGCACGCTCATGACAGACTCGCGACATGCCAGCCTCACGTAGCTACGACCGTGCTCCGGCCGACATCCGGCCGATCGACATCGACCCCGGTTTCGTCGCCAGCGCCGCCGGCTCGGCGCTGATCTCGATCGGCAAAACCAGGGTGATCTGCACCGCCTCGGTCAACGAGAGCGTGCCGAAGTGGATGGGGGGGCGGGGCAAAGGCTGGGTCACCGCCGAGTACTCGATGCTGCCCGCCTCGACCGGCGACCGCAAGGCGCGCGACATCTCGCGCGGCAAGCAGGATGGCCGCGGGGTCGAGATCCAGCGCCTGATCGGTCGCTCGCTGCGGGTCGTCGTCGACTTCAAAGCGCTGGGCGAACGCAGCGTCTACGTCGACTGCGACGTGCTCGAAGCCGACGGCGGCACCCGCTGCGCGGCGATCACCGGCGGCTACGTGGCGCTGCGCCTTGCCCTGCAGAAGCTGCTCGACGCGAACAAGATCGAGACGATGCCGCTGACCGGTTCGGTGGCCGCGGTCAGCGTCGGCATGGTCGACGGGCGGGCACTCTGCGACCTCGACTACGGCGAGGACTCGCGCGCCGAGGTCGACGCGAACGTGGTGATGACCGGCGACGGCGGTCTGGTCGAGGTACAGGCGACCGCAGAGCGCACGCCGCTCTCCCGCGCCTCGCTCGACGAGCTGCTGGGGCTGGCCGAGATGGGCATCTCGCGGCTGCGCCAGGTGCAGGAGCGGGTGGCCGGGACCTGACCTTCGCCTTGATCTTCGCCACGGGCAATAAGCACAAGCTGCGCGAGATGCGCGAACTGCTGCCCGGGGTCGAGCTGGAGCCGCTGCCCGAAGGGGTCGAGCTGCCCCCCGAGGACGGCGAGAGCTTCGCCGCGATCGCGCTCGACAAGGCGCGGGCGGCGCACGAGGCGACGGGCGAGCCGGCGATCGCCGACGACTCGGGGATCGGCGCGGTAGCGCTCGGCGGCCGTCCGGGGATCCACTCGGCGCGCTACGGCGGCGCGGGCGCAAGCGACGAGGAGAACCTGGAGAAGCTGCTGCGCGAGGTGGCCGTGGCCGGCGAGGAGCGCGGCGCCTACTACACCTGCGCTCTGGCGCTGGTCGAAGCCGATGGCTCCGAGCACGTCTTCGAGTCCCGTTGCCACGGTCGCCTGATCGAGAGCGCCCGTGGCGAGGGGGGCTTCGGCTACGACCCCGCCTTCGTCCCCGATGCGACCGGGCCCGAGGACCCCCGCACCTACTCGGAGATCAGCCAGGCGGAGAAGAACGAGATCAGCCACCGCGGTCGTGCCGCGCGGCTGCTGGCCACACACCTGAGCGCGGGCGGCGCGGCGCCGGCGGGACGATGATCCGCAGCAAAAGCGGGGCGGCGGCGCTCTCGATCGCCTCCAACCTCGTCCTGATCGCGATCAAGCTCGTCGCCGGGGCGATCACCGGCTCGATCGCGATCGTCACCGAGGCGGTCCACTCGCTGATCGACCTGGTCGCCTCGGTCATCGCCTTCGTCTCGGTGCGCAAGGCGGGCGAGCCGGCCGACGCCGACCACCCCTATGGCCACGAGAAGGTCGAGAGCTTGGCGGCGGCGATCGAGGGCATGCTGATCCTCCTCGGGGCCGGGATCATCGTCTTCGAGGCGACCCATCGGTTGGTCGTCGGGTCCCAGGTCGAGACCCTCGGCGTCGGCATCGCCGTGATGGGCTTCTCGGTCCTCGCCAACCTGGTCGTCTCCACGGTCCTCTCGCGACGGGCGAAGGAGGACGACTCGCCGGCGCTCGAGGCAGACGCCGCGCATCTGCGCACCGACGCCCTCACCTCGGCCGGCGTCCTCCTCGGCCTCTCCCTGGTCCAGGTCACCGGCATCGTCGCCTTCGACTCGATCACGGCTCTGCTCGTGGCCGCGGCGATCGTCACCGCGGGCCTGAGGATCCTGCGCCGCTCCTCCGGTGTGCTGATCGACGAAGCGCTGCCCGGCGATGAGATGGACCGGATCGAGGCGGCGATCGCCGCGGCCCGCACCCCGGAGGTCGCCGGCTACCACAAGCTGCGCGCTCGTCGCGCCGGCAGCCGCCGCTACATCGACTTCCATGTGCAGTACCGCTCGGGAACCAGTCTCGAGCGGGCCCACGAGCTGGCCCACCAGATGCGCGGCGAGATCGAGGCCGAAATCCGCCGCGCCGACGTGCTGATCCACGTCGAGCCGGAGGCGTCCTTCCGCAAGCCCGACGGCGACGAGGGCCCGTATCGCGCCGGTTGACGGGGGGGGCTTAAGGCGACGGCAGCAGATTGACCGCGGCGGCCAGGCCGACGGCGATCACCGTGACCGTGTAGCCGGTGTAGCCGCTGAGCGCGAAGAGGACGGCGGCGATCGCACAGATGGCGACGACGGTGATCCAGGAAGCGCGGGCGAGGGACACGGGGCCGGTATTTTCACCCAGATGGCAGACGTGCAAGCGAGTGGGGCGATTTCAGGCGATGCCGCCGAGGCCGCTCTCGCCTACCTGGCCGAGATGTCGCTCGACCTGCGCGGCGCCGCGATCCTCGGAGCGGACGGGAAGGTGCTTGCCGCCAGCGATCATCCGGAGCGCTGGCGCGAGGATGCGGCGGCGCTGTTCGAGGTCGCCGATCGCGCCGAGGGCGAGCCGGTCGAGCAGATTCACATCGGCACCGAGCAGGGCGAGGTCTTCGCCCTGCGCCACGCTGGGCTGGCGGCTGTCGCGGTGACCGAGCGCTTCGCGCTGGCCTCGCTGAGCTTCTTCGACATGCGGGCGGTGCTGCGCGACATGGCCGCCGGCGGCGACGGGCGAGCGGGGGAGGCGCGACCCGATGCCGCCTAAGCCACATCGTGTGCTGCTCGACCGGGTCTCCGGTTACGCCGACGAGGCCGCCGCCTACATGCGCCGCCGCCGCGCCTCGCGCCGTCCCTTCGCCCGCCTCTATTACAAGGGGGGCCGCGCCGAGGACCACGCCGGCGACTCGTTGATCGGTGGCGAGCTCTTCGTCGCCGCCGGCCGGCTGATCGAGGTCGCCGGAAAGAAGAGGAAGCAGTGAGTCACGGAGCGGAGCTGCTCGACCCGGCGGTTGCCGAGCGGGTCATCGCCCGCGCCCTGGAGCACGGCGGCGAGTTCGCCGAGGTCTTCGCCGAACGGCGCAGCGGCCTGACCCTGGCGATCGACGAGTCGCGGATCGAGTCGGTGCAGACCGGCGCCGAAGAGGGAGCCGGGGTGCGGGTGCTGAGCGGCGGCACGACCTACTTCGCCCACGTCGACGGCCTCGACCCCGCCGACATCGAGCGGGCGGCCGGCGAGGCGGCGGCGGCTTTGCGCGGCGATCGCAGCGAGCCGCGCCCGCTGCGCGCCGAGAAGGTCTCGCCGCAACCGATCGAGCGCCCGCCGGGCGACGTTTCCGCCACTCGCAAGGCCGAGCTGCTGCGTGAGCTGGACGAGCGCGCTCGCTCGGCCGGCGGCGAGATAGCGCAGGCGATGGCCTCCTACGGCGAGGCGCGGCGCGAGGTCGCGGTCGCCAACTCCACCGGCCTGCTCAGCGGCGACGATCGCACCAGGGTGCGGATCGGCGCCCAGGTCGTCGCCCGCCGCGGCGACCGGGTCGAGACCGGCGCCGAGACCCTCGGCGGGCACCGCGGCTTCGAGCTCTTCGACGACGACCCCGCCGCGATCGCCGCCGGCGCGGCCGGCAAGGCGCTCGTCCTGCTCGATGCCGTGCCGGCGCCGACCGGCTCGATGCCGGTCGTGGTCGGCGGCGGCTTCGGCGGCGTCCTCTTCCACGAGATGACCGGACACGGGCTCGAGGCCGACCACGTGCAGAAGGGCGCCAGCGTCTATGCCGGCAAGCTAGGCGAGGCCGTCGCCCAGCCCCTGCTCACCGCCTATGACGACGGCCGCATGCCGGGGGAGTGGGGGAGCGACGCGATCGACGACGAGGGAGCGCCGACCCAGAAGACCAAGGTGATCGAGGACGGCCGCCTCATCGCCTTCCTCCACGACCGGCAGACGGCGGCCCGCGAAGGCGTGGCCCAGACCGGCAACGGCCGCCGCGAGAGCTTTCGCCACCTGCCGATCCCGCGCATGACCAACACCTACATCGCCCCCGGCGAGGTCGAGCCGGAGGCGATCATCGCCGACGTCGAGCAGGGCTTCTACGCCGTCTCCTTCGCCGGCGGGCAGGTCGACCCGGCGACCGGCGACTTCGTCTTCGGCGTCAACGAGGGCTACCTGATCGAGGGCGGCGAGGTGACTCGCCCCTGTCGGGGGGCAACCTTGGTGGGCAACTGTCTAGAGGCGCTGGCCGCGATCGACGCCGTCGGCAACGACTTCTGGATGAAGACGGGGATCTGCGGCAAGGGCGGCCAGAAAGTCCCGGTCGGCACCGGCCAGGGCCACGTCCGGATCGCCGCGATGACGGTCGGAGGGACGCAGGCGTGAACGACCTCGCCGAGCTGGCCGCGAGCGCGGTCGAGCGTGCCGTCGCCGCCGGGGCCGGCGATGCCGAGGCCTACGCCAGCGAAGCCGAGAACCGCGAGGTCCGGGTTCACGGCGGCGAGGTCGAGAGCCTGACGGCGGCCACCCAGCGCGGCCTCGGCCTGCGCGTCTGGATCGGCGGGCGGGTCGGCTACGGCTTCGGGACCGACCTCTCGCCCGGCGGGGTCGAGGCGATCGCCGCGCGGGCGGTCGAGGCCAGCCGCGTCGCCGATGAGGACGAGTTCGCCGGCCCGCCCGCGGGGAATGGCGAGGCACCGGCCCTGGCGGGCTTGAGCGACGACTCGCGGGCCGAGTGGTCGCCGGCCCAGATCGCTGACCTGGCCCTGACCGTGGAGCGGACCGCGCTCGAGTCCGACGCCCGGATCGCCGCGGTCGAGCAGGCCGTCTACTTCGACAGCGCCGAGCGCGTCGCGATTGCCGCCTCCTCCGCACCGGGTGGCGAGTACGAGACGACGAGCTGTTACGCCTACTTGCAGGCCCTTGCCGAGGGGAAGGACGGGCGCGAGACCGGGCTCGGCTTCGGCCTCGCGCGGGGCCCGGCGGGACTCGACCCAGTGGCGATCGGGCGCGAGGGCGCCGAGCGCGCAACCGAGATGATCGGCTCCTCGAAGCCGGCCTCGCGCAGCTGCCCGGTCGTACTCGACCCGACGGTCGCCGCCAGCTTCGTCGGCCTGCTTGGCCGCGCGGTCGGCGCCGATGCGGTGCAGCGTGGGCGCTCGCCGCTCGCCGAGCGACTCGGCGAGGAGGTCGCCGCCGAGGCCTTCGTGCTGAGCGACGACGGCCTCGACCCGGCGGGCTTCGCCACGGCGCCGGTCGACGCCGAGGGGACGCCGCGCCGGCGCACGGCGCTGATCGAGGCCGGTCGCCTGCAGACCTACCTCTATGACTCCTACACGGCGCGTCGGGGCGGCGCCCGCACCACCGGCAACGCGGGGCGCTCGGGGTACCGCTCGCCGCCCGCCGTGTCGGCCTCCAACCTGATCGTCGCCCCTGGCAGCGCGAGCCTGGAGCAGCTCCTGCGCGAGGCCGGCGACGGCGTCTACATCAACGACGTCGCCGGCCTGCATTCCGGGGTCAACCCGGTCACCGGCGTCTTCTCGGTGGGCGCCTCGGGACGGGCGATTGCCGCCGTCGCCCTCGCCGAGCCGCTGCGCGAGTTCACGATCGCAAGCGACCTGGTCTCGATGCTGCGCGCCGTGCGCGCCGCCGGCTCGGAGTCGCGCTGGGTGCCCTTCGGCGGTTCGGTCAGCACGCCGCCGCTGCTGATCGGCGAGATGACGGTCAGCGGATCCTGAGCCGCGCAGGTCGTATTCGAGGCCCAGAGCGGACTTACGCCCGCCGTCGCTGTTAGATTGCCGCCCGACCTCAACGACCCAACGGAGGAGCTTCGACGTGACCAAGGCTGAATTTCTGGATCAACTGGCATCGGATGAGCGCGTGGGCAGCAAGAAGGGCGCAAGCGACGCCCTCGACGCGGTGCTCGAGACGATCACCGAGACCCTGAGCGGCGGCGGCGAGGTCAGCTTCACCGGCTTCGGCAAATTCCACGTCGCCGAGCGGGGCCCGCGCCAGGGCGTCAACCCACGCACCGGCGAGCGGATCACGATCCCGGGCGGCAAGGTCCCCCGCTTCTCCGCCGGCTCGGCGCTCAAGGCCAAGGTCAAGGGCTAGGGCTACCTGAGCTCTAGAGCACCCGCCAGATTTTTCGCCGCCGCCGCCGTCCTCTGCGGCTTCGTCGTCGTGATCGTCGTGATCGCGACGGCGCTCGGTGGCGGTGACGGTGGGGGAGGCTCCGGCGGCGGCTCGGGCCACGCCGGGCATGTGAAGCAGGGCCAGGCTTCCCCTGCCCACACCCCCAAGACCTATGAAGTGCAGAGCGGCGACACGCTCACCTCGATCGCCCATCAGACCGGCGTGCCGGTTGCGGTCATCCTCAAGCTGAATCCCGGGGTCGACCCCCAGATCCTGATCTCGGGGGAAAAGCTGAAGCTGCGGTGAACGCGCGTCGCCTGGCGGCGCTGCTCATCGTGGCCATATCGGCCGCGAGTCCCGTTGCGGCAAAGGGGGCGCCGCCGAAAGTCGAGGCGCGGGCCTGGGCATTGATCGATGCGCGCACGGGCGATGTCTTGGCGTCACATGCGATCGCTCGGCAGCTGCCCGTGGCCAGCGCCACCAAGCTGATGACCGCTTACGTCGCCCTGCACGAGCTGCGGCTCGACAGGATCGTTCGCGCCGCGCCCTACGAAGCGGAATACGGCGAGTCGCTGCTGGGGCTGCGGCCCGGTCAGCGGATCAGCGTTCGCGACCTGCTCTACGGCCTGATCCTGCGCAGCGGCAACGACGCCGCCTACGACCTCGCTCGCGCAGCCGCCGGCTCCGAGCGGCGCTTCGTCGGCCAGATGAATCGCTACGCCGCCGCGCTCGGGCTCCCCAACACCCACTACGCGAACCCGATCGGCCTCGACCAGCGTGGCAACCACTCGAGCGCCGGCGACCTGGCCACCCTTACCCGGCGGCTGCTCGAGATCCCGACCTTCGCCAGGATCGCCGCCTCGCGCAGCGCCGAGCTGCGCAGCGTCCATCCGCCGCGGCGGATCTCGACGATCAACGAGCTGCTCTCGATAGCCCCCTGGGTCAACGGGGTGAAGACCGGCCACACCTTCGGCGCCAAGTACGTCCTCGTCGGCGCGGGGAGGCGCAAGGGCGTCGAGCTGATTGCCGCCGTCGTCGGCACCGAGACCGACGAAGAGCGCTTCAGCGACACTCTGCACCTGCTCGAATACGGCTTCTCGGGGTACCGGAGGCGGGTGCCGATCCGCGCCGGACAGACGCTTGCCTCGCCTTCCATCGCCTACTCGGGTGGCGACCTGGAGCTGCGCGCCGCGCGGACCGTGGCGGTCGGGATACGGCCTGGGCAGAGGACGAGCACCACGGTGCGTGCGCCGCAGGAGGTCAAGGGCCCGATCCGCCGCGGGACCAGGCTGGGCAGGGCTGTCGTCCGGGTCGACGGCCTGCGGGCCGCATCGGTTCCGCTGCTGGCGGGCCGGGCGGTGCCGAAGGCGAGCGCGCTCGAACGGGCGCGCAGCTTCGCCGAAGACGAGCTGCTCTGGATCGTCCTGGCCCTGTCGGGGATACTGGTTGCCGTAGTCCTTCTGATCAGGCGCCGAACGAGATGATTCTCACCGTAACCCTCAACGCCGCGATCGACCGCACGGTCGCGGTCCCGAATTTCCGTCTCGGCCACCGCCACCGGGCGGTCGAGAGCCGCACCGTGGCGGGCGGCAAGGGGATCAACGTCGCCCGCGCCCTGCGCCTGCTCGGGCGCCCGGTGGTCGCCGCCGGCTTCGCCGGTGGGCCGACCGGCAACCGGATGCTGGAGCAGCTGCGCAATGAGGCGATCCTGACCGACTTCACCTGGATCGCGGCCGAGACGCGGATCAACATGGCGGTCGTCGACCCGACCTCCGGGGAGCAGACCGAGATCAACGAGCGCGGCCCCGCGGTCAGCCCGGAGGAGGTCGAGCGCTTCGTCGAGCGCCTGCGCTACCTCGCCCGCGGAGCGAAGATCTGTGTGCTCGCCGGCAGCCTGCCGCCCGGTGCGGGGGCGGAGCTCTACGCGCGGCTGGTCGAGGACCTGCGGGAGTGCGGCGTCAGGTCGATCCTCGATTCCGAGGGCGAGGCGATGCTGGCTGGGCTGCGCGCCGGCGCCTCGGTCGTCACGCCCAACGAGCGCGAGGCGGAGGAGCTGGTCGGGCAGGAGTTCTCCGACCGCGACGACCTCGTCCAGGGGCTCTCCGAGCTGGTCCGGCTCGGGGCCGGCGAAGCGGCGATCACGCGTCCCGACGGCTGCGTCGCCGTCGTCGGCGAGGGCAGCGAGCGGCGCCTGCTCGAAGTTCGGACCAAGCCGCTTGACCCGGTCTCGACCGTCGGCTCCGGGGACGCCTTTCTCGCCGGCTACGCCGCCGGCATCTACGACGGCCGCGAGCCGGAGGAGTGCCTCACCTACGGCGTCGCCTGCGGCGCCGAGTCGACCCAGCACTTCGGCGCCGGCACGGTCGACCGCCGCCGGGTCGAGCGGCTGCTCGACGAGGTCGAGGTGCGGGACCTGGGGGTCCACGCGGAAGTGTAGGCTGGCTGTTCAACGCCACCACTTCCTTTGGAGGATCGATTTGGAGATCGACATCGGTCGAGGCAAGAAGGGGAGGCGCGCTTACGGATTCGATGACATCGCGATCGTTCCGTCGCGCCGCACCCGCGATCCCGACGACATAGACATCAGCTGGGACCTGGGTCCCTACCGCTTCGAACTGCCCCTGGTCGCCTCGGCGATGGACGGTGTGGTCAGCCCCGACACGGCCGTGCTCGTCAACCAGCTCGGCGGCCTCGGCGTGCTCAACCTGGAGGGGATCTGGACCCGCTTCGAGGATGCCGAAGAGCAGCTCGAGAAGGTCGCCGCGGCGCCCAAGCACGAGGCGACCCGGATCATGCAGGAGATCTACACCGAGCCGGTCAAGCCGGAGCTGATCGGCAGGCGGATTGCCGAGATCAAGGAGCGGGGCGCGGTCGCCTGCGGCTCGCTGACGCCGCAGAAGGTGCGTGAGCACTACGAGATCGCGGTCGAGGCCGGGATCGACATCCTCGTCATCCAGGGCACGGTGATCTCGGCCGAACACGTCTCGACCACGGTCGAGCCGCTCAACCTGAAGGAGTTCATCTCCGAAGTGCCTGTGCCGACCGTGGTCGGCGGCTGCGCCTCCTACTCGACCGGGCTGCACCTGATGCGGACCGGCGCCGTCGGTGTGTTGGTCGGGGTCGGTCCTGGCGCCGCCTGCACTACGCGCGGCGTGCTCGGGATCGGCGTCCCCCAGGCGACGGCGATCGCCGACGTGGCGGCCGCCCGCGCCCAGCACATGCTGGAGACCGGCGAATACGTCAACGTGATCGCCGACGGCGGCATGCGCACCGGCGGCGACGTCTCCAAGGCGATCGCGGTTGGCGCCGACGCGGTGATGGTCGGCTCGCCCCTGGCCCGCGCCAAGGAGGCGCCGGGTCGTGGCTTCCACTGGGGCATGGCGACCTTCCATCCCTCGCTGCCGCGCGGCACGCGCGTCTCGACCAAGCAGGACGGGACGATGGAGGAGATCCTGCTCGGCCCCGCCCAGGAGAACGACGGCACCTTCAACCTGATGGGGGCGCTGAAAACCTCGATGGCCACGACCGGCTACGAGGACATCCGTTCCTTCCAGCGGGCCGAGGTGATGGTCGCCCCGGCGCTGATGAGCGAGGGAAAGAAGCTGCAGAACGAGCAGTCGGTGGGAATGGGCTCGAACGGTCGCGCGGCGGTTTCCGCCGGTGTTGGAGTCGCCGACGACTGAGGCCGGCGCTTCATCGGCGCCGGCCCAGGCCTCCGAGGAGGTTCTCGTCCTCGACTTCGGCGGGCAGTACTCGCAGCTGATCGCGAGGCGAATTCGCGAATGCGGGGTGTTTGCCGAGTTGCTGCCCGCGACCGCTTCGGCTGAGTCGATTCGGGAGCGGGCGCCTAAGGGCTTGGTGCTCTCCGGTGGGCCTGCTTCCGTCTATGAGCCCGGCGCGCCCGCATTCCCCACCGAGCTGCTCGATCTGGGGATTCCTATGCTGGGGATCTGTTACGGGATGCAGGCGATGGTCCAGGCGCTCGGCGGTAAGGTCGAAGGGGCCGAGTCGGGGGAGTTCGGGCGGGCCGAGCTGACGCTGCGCAACAGCGGCGGGCGGTTGCTGGGCGGGCTGCCGGAGGAGCAGAGCTGTTGGATGAGCCATCGCGACACGGTCTTCGAGCCGCCGCCGGGCTTCGTCGCGCTCGCCTCGACGCCCACCTCGCCGGTCGCCGCCTGCGAGGCGCCCGACCGCGGCCTCTACGGGATCCAGTTCCACCCCGAGGTCGTCCACACGCCCTACGGGACCGAGGTTCTGACCCGCTTCCTGCGCGAGATCGCCGGCTGCGAGGAGCAGTGGTCGCCGCAGTCCGTGATCGCCGAGCAGGTCGCGGCGATCCGCGCTCAGGTCGGCGAGGGCCGGGTGATCTGCGGCCTCTCGGGCGGCGTCGACTCCTCGGTCGCGGCATTGCTCGTCCACAAGGCGGTGGGGGAGCAGCTGACCTGCGTCTTCGTCGACCACGGCTTGATGCGGCTGAACGAGGCCGAGCAGGTGGTCGAGGCGTTCGGCCAGTTCGGTATCCCGCTCGTCCACGTCGACGCCGAAGAGCGCTTTCTCGCCAGGCTCGCCGGGGTCGACGAGCCCGAGCGCAAGCGCAAGATCATCGGCGAGGAGTTCATCCGCGTCTTCGAGGAGGAGGCGGCGAAGCTCGACGAGGTCGACTTCCTCGTC
>JAPVSJ010000065.1:0-6707 GCA_047519745.1 Actinomycetota bacterium
GATCCACGCCACCGAGCACGGCCGCCATCAGGGCTGGGTAGACAAGCACCCGCAGAGCTACATCCACGGCGTCGAGCGCTGGATCACCAACCGCTCGGAGCGTACGATCGCCTGCTCGCACTACATGCGCGAGCAGATCGTCGACATCTTCGGGGTCGAGGAGGAGCGGGTCAGCGTCATCCCCAACGGGATCGACCCCGACGATCTCCCGGTCCAGGACGCGGCCGAGCTGAAGCGCCTGCGGGCCGAGTTCGCCGCGCCCGAGGAGAAGCTGGTGCTGCTGATCGGGCGGCTGGTCTACGAGAAGGGCTTCCAGCTTGCGCTGGAGGCGATGCCGCGGGTGATCGAGGAGGCGCCGGGGACGCGCTTCCTGGTCGCCGGCTCCGGCACCCACGAGGAGGAGCTGCACCGCCAGGCGCAGGAGCTGGGCCTGATGGATCACGGCACATTCCTCGGCTGGATCGGCGACGACGTGCTCCACTCGCTCTACCGGATCGCCGACCTGACGGTGGTGCCCTCGATCTACGAGCCCTTCGGCCTGGTCGCCCTGGAGGCGATGGCCTCCGAATGCCCCTGCATCGTCGCCGACACCGGCGGGTTGCGCGAGGTCGTCCCGCACGACGAGGTCGGCCTGCGCTTCCGCCCCCACGACGCCGAAGCCCTCGCCGAGGTCGCGATCCGCGTGCTGCGCGACGACGAGCTCGGCCAGAGCCTCGTCGCCGAAGCCTACGAGCACCTGCGCCGCTTCGACTGGGGCGACGTAGCCGAGCAGACTGCCGCGGTCTACGCCGAACTAGCCGGTAACCCCAGCCCGGCTTAGTTCGACTGGGGATCGCCCTCGGGGGCGATCGAGAAGCTGCCGCTTGTCGTGTTGCCGGGCGTCCACTCGATGCCTTCGATCAGTTCGACCGGCGGGATCTTCAGGGCGCTGGAGATTTTGATCAGCGTGTCGATGCGGGGCACCCGCGCGCCGCGCTCGAGCAGGCCGATCTCGGTCCGGTGCAGGGAGGAGCGCAGGCCAAGCTCTTCCTGGGACAGGTTGGCGCGGCGCCGGCATCGGCGCAGGTTCTCGCCGAAGCGTCGGGCGACGTCCATCGCCGGGATTCTCTTGTCTGCGAGCTGGAGTATCTACAGCTCGCAGTCGGGAGAAGCCGAGTCTCTGCGGTGGAGGTTCATTGTGTCACAGACAATAGCGCGCGGATCTGATATAAAGCTTGCAGACAACAAGCCACTGGTGTAATCGGCGTACGATTGCACCATGGCGCTCAACATCAAGGATCAGGAGACCGAGAAATTGGCGGCGGAGGTTGCGGAGCTGACCGGCGAGAGCAAGGATGAAGCCGTGCGCGAGGCGTTGAAGGAACGGCGGGATCGGCTGGCTCTCGAAAAGGACGGCAGGCCGAGGAAGAAGCGGGACACCATGCGCTTCCTCGAAACGGAGATTTGGCCGAATATCCCCGAGGAGGAGCTCGGCGGGCCGCCGATGACCAAGGCCGAAAGGGCCGAGCTGCTCGGTTACGGACCGGAGGAGTAGTGACCCTCGACAGCTCAGCAGTGGTCGCGATGCTGTTGCGCGAGGAGGGACATCGTCGGCTCGCCGAGACTGTCAGCCGGGCCGAGATCGTCGCGATCGGCGCACCCACACTCTTTGAGACGGACATGGTGATGGTGGGTCGTTTCGGGGACCGCGGCGCCGTTCTGGTTGAGGAGTTCCTCGAGGAGCACGGTGTCGTCGTCCTCTCCTTCGACGGCCGGCATCGCCTCGCCGCGACGAAAGCCTTTGCCCGTTACGGCAAGGGACGCCACCCGGCGGGGCTCAATTACGGGGATTGCATGACCTACGCCACCGCCAAGATCGCCGAGCATCCACTGCTTTTCACCGGCAACGACTTCGCTCAGACGGACATCCCCGTGGCACTCGGCTAGCGGATCCCGCTCAGCCCGAGGCCATTCCTCACTCCGGCTGGGGCAGCGTCGTCCAAGCCTCCGGGTCGGGCTCGACCGGATTGGGCCAGCGCAGCTGCTCCGGGGCGTCGCGCATGCGCACGATCCGGGCCGGGACGCCGGCGACGACGGCATTGGCGGGCACGTCCTTGGTGACGACCGAGTTGGTGCCGACGATCGAGTTGTCGCCGACGCTGACGCCGCGCAGGATACAGGCGCCGTAGCCGATCCAGACGTTGGAGCCGACCTCGACCTCGCGGGTGTAGATGCCCTGCTGGCGGATCGGCCGCTCGACCTCGACCACGCCGTGGTCGAAATCGATGAACATCGCCCGGTCGGCGATCACGCACTGCTCGCCGATCCGCACCCGCTTGTAAGCGGAGATCGTGCACTCCTGCCCCATCACGGTCTTGGCGCCGATCTCGACCACGCCCTCGTGGCAGCGGATCTTGGTCCCGTGGCCGATCCAGACGAAGCGGCCGAACTCGACCCGCCCCTTGCGACCGAGCTGCAGTTCGAGGCCGCTGCCGAGGAAGAGCGGCCCATCGGTGCGCCAGCGCCAGCCGGCGCGGGTGAGCAGTCGGCGCCACAGGTAGCGCAGCGCCAGCAGCGCATAGCCGGGCCTCAGCATCCCGTTGCGCGCGCAGAAGCGGAGGAATCGGATCACGGCGGGGCGCACTTTAGACTCCGCCGCCAATGCCCGACGCCGCCCAGGATCATTCGAAATCCAAGTCGCTCGCCGAGCGCCTCGTCGCCGGCGACAAGCGGGCCCTGGCGCGGGCGATAACGCTGATCGAGTCCGACGACCCCGCCGGGTGGGAGCTGGTGCGTGAGGTCTACCCGCGCACCGGCAGGGCCCGCATCGTCGGCTTCACCGGCCCGCCCGGCGTCGGCAAGAGCACGCTGATCGGGGCGCTCACCGCCGAGCTGCGCAAGGCCGAGCGCCAGGTCGCGGTGCTCTCGATCGATCCCTCCAGCCCGTTCACCCACGGCGCCCTGCTCGGCGACCGCATACGCCTCTCCGATCACTTCCTCGATTCGGGCGTCTTCATCCGCTCGATGGCCTCGCGCGGCGCGCTCGGCGGACTCTCCGAGGCGGCGCTGCAGGTCGCGCTGGCGATGGACGCCGCCGGCAAGGACGACGTCCTGATCGAGACCGTCGGCGTCGGCCAGGCCGAGATTGACATCGTCGACCACGCCGACACGATCGTGCTGGCGCTGATGCCGGGCTCCGGCGACTCGATCCAGGCGCTGAAGGCGGGGGTGATGGAGATTCCCGACGTGATCGTCGTCAACAAGGCCGACCACCCGATGACCGACACGATGGTGCGCGAGGTCCGCGGCGTGCTCGCGCTCTCGCACCAACCTGGCGAATGGCAGGTGCCGATCCTGCGCACCGAGGCGGCGCGCGGCGAGGGCGTCGAGGAGCTGGCGGCGAAGATCGACGAGCACCGGGCCTTCATCGAGGCGGAGGGCACGCTCGAGCGGCGTCGCGCCCGCAACCTGCGCAACGAGGTGCTGGGGATAGCGACCTCGCGCATGCGGCGCCGCATGGAGGCGACCGCCGAAGCCGACCCGGAGACCGCCGAGCTGCTGGAGCGTGTCGTGCGCCGGGAACTCGATCCGGCGAGCGCGGCGAGCGAGCTGATGGAGCGGCAGTCCGGTGAGTGAAGCCGGCGCGCTGCCGAGCCTCGCCGAGGCGCTCGGCTGGAGCGGCTTCGAGCTCGACGACAAGGAGGGCAGGGCGATCGGCCGCATCGAGGGTGCGTACGCGGACTCGACGGCGGGCAACCCCGTCTGGCTCGTGGTCGCCACCGGTCGCCGGCGTCGTGCGAGGACGATCGTCATCCCGCTGCGTGAGTGCGCCGCGATGCCGGGCCGCGTCTGGACCGCGCAGGACCGCGAGGCGGTGCTCGGCGCGCCCACAGTCGACCCGAGCCGGCCGTTGCTGCGCGAGCACGAGGTGGCGATCTGCGCTCACTACGGGGTCGGCGAGCAGCTCGGTCGCCACGCCGAAGTCGCGGGCCGCGCCGAGGGCTCTATCACCGCCCAGCCCGCCTGATTCCCGCCGACGGGCCTCAAAGCATCCTATTTGTCCACTTTCAGACCCGTCGGCCGTTATCTGCGCGTAATCCTGACCTGCAAGGGTTGAGTGGATGGCGCTGCTGATCCTGTTCGGCTTCGTGGCGGGCGCGGCTACCGCGCTTTCGCCCTGCGTGCTGCCGGTGCTGCCGATCGCGCTCTCCGCGGGTGCCACCGGGGGGCGACGGCGGCCACTCGGCATCGTCGCCGGGCTCGCCGTCTCCTTCACCTTCGCCACCGTCGCGCTGGTCTACGTGATCTCGGCACTGGGCCTGCCCGGTGACCTGCTGCGCAAGCTGGCGATCTTCGTCCTGATCGCCTTTGGCGTCACGCTGATGGTCCCGCCGCTCGCCGCCAGGCTCGAGGCCTGGCTCAGTCGCTTCGCCCGTCTCGCCGGTGGACCACGCGCTGGCGGCGACGGCTTCTGGTCGGGAGTCGCCGTCGGCGGCAGCCTCGGCTTCGTCTACGCGCCCTGCGCCGGGCCGATCCTCGCCGGCGTGATCACCGTCTCGGCCTCGCAGTCCTTCACCGCGGGTCGGCTCGCCGTGGCGCTCAGCTACGGCGTCGGCTCGGCCGTCGTCCTCTACTTCCTGATGCTGGGCGGGCGCCGTGTCATCGCCCCGCTCGCCCGCCGCGGTGTCGGTTTTCAGATGGCGATGGGAGGGGTGATGGTCGTCGTGGCGCTGGCGATGCTCGGCAACTACGACGTCAGGTTCCAGAACCAGATCGCCAGCAACCTGCCCAACTTCCTGGTCAACCCGTCGAAGCCGTTGGAGGACACCGCGGCCGCCCACGACGCCCTTGCGGAAGTGCGAGGGTCGAGCGGGGGGCTGGGGGAAGCGGTGGCGGAAGCGGCGCCGATGCCCGAAGCCACCGGCCCAGGTCCCGCCTCGGGCCTGCCGGTGTACGGCAAGGCGCCGGAATTCGTCGACAACCAGCACTGGTTCAACACGCCCGGCGACCGGCCGCTGACGCTGCGCTCACTGCGCGGACGGGTGGTCCTGGTCGACTTCTGGACCTACAGCTGCATCAACTGCCTGCGCACGCTGCCCTACCTGACCGCCTGGGACAGGCGCTATCGCAAGGACGGCCTGACGATCGTCGGCGTCCACTCGCCGGAGTTCCCCTTCGAGAAAGAGACGGGCAACGTCGAAGAAGCAATCGAGCGCAACGGGATCGAATATCCGGTGGCACAGGACAACGAACTGGCGACCTGGAACGCCTACGGCAACCAGTACTGGCCCGCCGAGTACTTCATCGATGCACGAGGACGGGTCCGCTTCGCCCATTTCGGCGAGGGCGAATACGGCGAGAAGGAAAAGGTGATCCGCGAGCTGCTCGCCGAAGCGGGGCACCGGCCGGCTGCGCGCGCAGCCGGCATACGTGCGATCGCTCCGTCGCCCGGCGTCACCACCCCGGAGACCTACCTCGGCGCCGCCCGCGCCGAACGCTTCACCAACCCGATGCTCTCGCCCGGGCTGCACGACTTCCGTCCGCCGCCTCCGCCGGGGAATGACGAATTCGCCTACGAAGGGCGCTGGCGCATAACGCTCGAGTCGGCGACCGCCGCCGGCGACAGCTCGCTCGACCTGCACTTCGGCGCCCGCCGCGTCTACGAGGTGCTCGGCTCGCCCGGCCGTGCGCGCCGGATGCACGTGCTGCTCGACGGCCGCCCGATCCCCGCGGGTCTCGCCGGTGCGGACGTCCACAACGGCGTCGTCACGATCTCCTCGCAGCGCCTCTACAGCCTCGTAGACCTGCCCAGGGTCGAAAAGCACGTGCTCACGCTGGAGCCCGAAAACGGTTTGATCGGCTATTCGTTCACCTTCGGTTAGCCCAGGGACCATCGGGAGTCCCTTCCCAGGAACTCCCGCGAAGCGGCCTGGGAAGGGACTCCCGACGGTCCCCCTCGCCAGACTCAGCAGCCGAGCTGGCGGGCGATGACCATCTGCTGGACCTCGTCGGTGCCCTCGCCGATCGTGAGGATCTTGGCGTCGCGGTAGAAGCGGCAGACCGGGTACTCCTCGATGTAGCCGTAGCCGCCGTGGATCTGCACGGCCTCCTCGGTGGCGCGCACGGCGAGGCGGCCGGTGATCAGCTTCGCCTGGGCGGCGGTCAGCGTGAACGACTTGCCGGCGTCCTTCTCCAGGGCGGCACGCCAGGTGAGCAGGCGGGCGGCCTCGATCTGGGCCGAGAGGTCGGCGATCTTGGCCTGGATCGACTGGAACTTGGAGATCGCCTGGCCGAAGGCCTGGCGCTCCTTGGCGTAGGCGATCGCCTCGTCGAGGGCGCCCCGGGCGAGGCCGACTCCCATCGCGGCGACGCCGATCCGGCCGCCGTCGAGGATGTGGAGGAAGTTCTTGAAGCCGTCGCCGCGGCGGCCGAGCAGGCTGGTCGCGGGGACCCGGCAGTCCTCGAAGCTGAGCGGCCGCGTGTCCGAGGCGTTCCAGCCCATCTTGCGGTAGGGCTCGCCGGCCTCGTAGCCGGGCGTCCCGGTCGGCACGATCAGGTTCGAGATCTCCTTGCGCCCGTTCGCCTCGCCGGTGACCGCGGTGATCGAGACGCAGCCGGAGATGTCCGTCCCCGAGTTGGTGATGAACTGCTTCGCTCCGTTGACGACCCATTCCCCGTCCTCGAGCTTCGCCGTCGTCCGCACGTTCCCCGCATCCGACCCCGCCTCC
>JAPVSJ010000066.1:0-16701 GCA_047519745.1 Actinomycetota bacterium
CGAGCCGCTGCTCGACGATCCGGGGCCGGTCTACCCCTACGAGCCGGGAACCTGGGGGCCGAAGGAGGCCAACGAGCTGACTCGCGGCCTCAGCCAGTGGTACGAGCCCTGGCTCCCAGCGTCCTGATCCCGACACTGTCGCCGGAGGAAGGCATAGCCTGGACGGCGTGGACGGGCAAGCTGAATTGATGACCGCTCCGGCGCCCGATCGCGCCGACGAGCTTTTGGGGAAGCTTGGCTTTACTTCTTGGCGGGCGGGGCAGCGGGAGGCGGTTGAGGCGGCGCTCGAGGGGCGTGACTCGTTGATCGTGATGCCCACCGGCGGCGGCAAGAGCCTCTGCTACCAGCTGCCCGGGCTCGCCACCGAGGACCTGACGATCGTGGTCAGTCCGCTGATCGCGTTGATGAACGACCAGTGGAAGCGCCTCACTGCGGCCGGGCACCCGGTGGCGATGATCTCCTCGGGAATGAGCGACGAGCGGGCCCGAGAGGCCCTGGCCCAGGTCCGCGGCGGTGAGGCGCGGATCGTCTACTGCTCGCCGGAGCGCTTCGGCTCCAACGTCTTCCTGGGCGCGATCGAACAGCGCCGGATCGACCTGCTGGCCGTCGACGAGGCGCACTGCGTCTCGGAGTGGGGGCACGACTTCCGACCCGACTACCTGCGCCTGCCCGAGATCGCCCAGCGGCTCGGGCGCCCGACCGTGATGGCCTGCACGGCGACGGCGACCGAGGCGGTGGCGCGCGAGATCGCCGCCCGCTTCGAGATGCGCGAGCCGCTCCAGGTGCGCTCCGGCTTCGACCGCCCCAACCTCTCCTTCGACGTCGTCCGCCTCGAAGGCACCGGCTCCAAGGCACGGCGAATGGCGCTGCTCGAAGCCGGCCTGGCCGACCCGGCCAACCGCCCGGCGATCGTCTACTGCGGCACCCGTCGCGACACCGACGACGTGGCGGAGGCGCTGCGCGAAGCCGGCCTGCGGGCGCTGCGCTACCACGCCGGCATGGAGGCCGAGGACCGCAGCGGCACCCAGGCCCGCTTCATGAGCGGCGAGGTCGAGGTGATCGTCGCCACCAACGCCTTCGGCATGGGAGTCGACAAGGCCGACGTGCGCTCGGTCTGGCACATGGCGATCCCGACCAGCCTCGAGGCCTACTACCAGGAGGCCGGGCGCGGGGGACGCGACGGGCTGCCGGCGAGGGCGGTGCTGCTTGCGATGAAAGCCGACCTCGGTCGCCTCGTCCGCTTCAATCAGCAGCGCGCCGGCAATCCCGACCTGGCGATCGCCCATGAGCGCGGCTGGCGCGACTACCAGACGATCAAATCCTTCATCTACTCCGAGCGCTGCCGGCGGCGCAGCGTGCTCGACCACTTCGGCGACAGCCAGGCCGGCGCGCCACTGGAGCGCTGCTGCGACGTCTGCGACCCCCAGGGCTGGCTGCCAGATCCCGAGACGGTCGCGATCCGCCGCAAGCCGAGCGCCAAGAAGGCCGCGGCTCCGCTGATCGACCTTTCCGCCGCCGATGCCCCGCTCTTCGAGCAGCTCAAGGCCTGGCGCCTGCGCGCTGCCGACGGCAAGCCGGCCTTCACGATCGCCCACAACTCGACCCTGGAAGCGATAGCGGCGACCAAGCCGGCGACGGATGACGCCCTGCTGGCGATCAAAGGCATCGGCCCAAGCTTCATCTCCAAATACGCGCCGGAGGTACTGGAGATCGTCGCCTCCCCGGCGACGCCCGAGCTTGCCTAGACGTCGTCGCGGCCGAAGTTGGCCAGGGCGACCTGTTCGGCGAGCTTGAGCAGGCCGAGGGTCGAGTGCGGGGAGGAGGCGGTGCTGCGCATGCGGACGTGGGAGCCGTGCGGGCCCCTGATCTCGACGATCGTGCAGATGTCGCCGATCTCGCAGTCGTCCCCGTAGTCGGCTTCGATCGCTTCCATCTGGGAGGCGATGTGCTGCCCCACTTTGCTCTGGTCAAGCGGCATCTGGTCTGTCCCTTCCCGTAGTCATTTCCGCTCCCAGTCTGCCATGCGCCGGCGCCTTGCTCGTCTATATGACGAGAAAAGCGCCAGGCGCATTGCAGCGTCGGGGCCCGTCGCCTGCCGGCGGGCCCGGCTTGCCACCATGTCCGCTTCTTCCGATGGGCCGCTCCCGCAACAAGGCGACGATCGCCACCGCGCTCTGCGCGGTGGCGGTGCTCTACCTGCTCGCCGCCGCCCCCGCCGGCGCCTTCTCGCTGGTCCCGCAGGGCAAGAACGTCTTCTTCGGGCTCAGCGATACCGGCGACAGCGCCGACTTCGGCCAGTTCTCGAGCGCCCTGCACAAGCACCCGGCTCTGATCGAGTCCTTCCGCACCTGGGGCGCGGAGTTCCCGGGGTCGATCGAACGCTGGCAGGCGGCCCGGGCACGGCCGGTGCTGCACATCACGACCGCCGACAGCAGCGACGGCCACGAGATCATCACGCCGCGGGGCATCGCCACCGGCGGAGGCGACGAGTACCTGATCCGCCTCAACAAGCTCTTCTGGGCGAAGAAGATGCGTGCTTACATCCGCCCGCTGGGCGAGCCCAACCGCTGCCTCAACGTCTACGCGTCCTACGACTGCGCCGGCGAACCGCGCGACGCCGCGCACAGCCCCCGCTGGTACAAGCTCGCCTTCCGCCGCATCTACGTGATCGTCCACGGCGGCGGAAGCCGCGCGAAGATCGACGCTCGCCTGCATGAAGCCGGCCTGCCGCCGCTGCAGAGCGACGTCGCCGGCCTGCCCAAGGCGCTGGTCGAAGTGATCTGGAGCCCGCTGCCGGCCGGCTCGCCGACCGTCCCCGGCAACCGCCCGCGCTTCTACTACCCCGGCTCGAAGTGGGTCGACTGGGCGGGGACCGACTTCTACGCCGACAACCAGGACTGGAAGTCCCTCTACGGCCTCTACCGGCGTTACTCCGACAAGCCCTTCGCGATCACCGAGTGGAGCGTCGACACCGGCGACGACTCGGCCTACGTGCGCAAGCTGATGACCTGGGTCGACCGTCATCGCCGCACCAAGATGCTCGTCTACTACCAGGACTTCGGCTCGACCAGCTCCTACCGACTGCAGAACTCGCCGCAAAGCCTTGGCGTGCTCCGCAACAAGATCCACAACGGACGCTTCCCCTCCTACGCCCCGTTCCCACCCAAGGCCCCGCCGCCGCCGCCGGGTGGCGTCGCCCCGTAGCGCGTTCCCGATCGAGAGCGACTCGCGTCAGGGCGACTGCGGCGAATCGAGCAGCACGGCGTTGTTGGAGTAGCCGGTGAAGTTGCCGACCAGCCGCCCCCAGCCGATCCGGTGCGGGCGCGCGGCGCGATAGCGGATAAGAGTCATCCGGCCGAGGGAGACCTGCTGCACGCGCCTGAAGCTCGCCGGCAGGGCGCTGGGCGCGCCGGGCGGAGGCGGCCGACCACTGACCACGTCGACCTCGCTCACCGCCCGCGGCGCGAGCCGCCACTGCTTCCACTTGACACGGGTCTCGCCGTCGCCGAGGTAGAAGGCGAGCGGTTCGTCGCCCTGCTCCCAGACGAGGATCGCGCGCGGGCCCCTGGGCGGGCCGATCCGCTGCGCGACGCTGCGCCAGTCGTCGCGCTGCAGCGCCGGGCGGAAATCCGCGTATATGCAGAAGGCGAGCAGGTAGGTGACAAGGGCGACAGCGACGCCGATCCCCAACCGGCCGGCGCGCGGCGCCGCCATCCCCGCCGCGCCGACCAGCGCCAGCGGGATCAGCGCCGGCAGCAGGTTGCGCTCGAGCACGAAGTCCTGGCCGGCCGCGGCGAAGGCGAGTGCGAGCGCGACGGTGCCGCCGCCAACGGCGAGCGCCAGCGCCGCGCCGCGCTTCTCCCGCGCCCCGCCCCGCACCAACAGCAGCACGAGTGCGATCCCGAACAGCGCGATCGGGATCAGCGCGTGCTTGAGCAGGCCCGCCTCGCCGACGAAGAAGCTGATGCCGGTCTCGCGCAGCCGGCCGACCATGCCGAAGCTGGCGATCCAGTCGTTGTTCCTGCCGCCGGCCTGGTGCAGGGCGATCGGCGCCAGTGCCGCGGCCGCCACCGCCACTCCGCCGACCGCAAATAGCACCCGGCGCACCGGCCGCACCGCGAGCAGCAGCCAGGCGGCCTCGATCGCCAGCGGGAAAAAGGCGAAGTAGTGGGCGGCGAGCGCCAGCGCCGAGAGGACCGCCCACCAGGCGAGGTCGCGGGGGGCTCCGGTCCGCCGCGCGCGCACGAAGAAGAGCAGCGCCGCCGTGCTGAGCGCGACCAGCAACGCGTAGGCGCGCGCGTCCTGCGAGTACCAGACCAGCATCGGCTCGACCGCGACGATCGCGGCGACGGCGAGCCCGGCACGGCGGCCGATCAGCTCCCGCCCGACCAGGTAGGCGAGCGGAACCGTGGCGGTGCCGAAGAGCGCCGAGAGCGAGCGCAGGCCGGCCTCGTGCACGCCGAAGAGATGGGACCACAGCCAGGCGAGCAGGTAGTAGAGCGGCGGAGTCGACTCGCCGGCCCAGACCTCGTGCATGGTCCGCGGCAGGCTGGCGAAGAGGACGCGACCGGCGGTCACCGCCTCGTCGTGGCGATAGCTCTGCAACCCTAGGGTGGAGAAGCGGATCGCGGCGGCGAGCGCGGTCAGGCCGACCACGGCCCAGAAGAACCGTCGCGCTCGCGCCGTGTTGGGAAAGGTGTAGGGGCCCATCCAGTCGAAGGGAATGCGGATGAATCGCGGCCGAGACAAGGCAACCGTACTGGCAACGCTGGCTGTGACGGCGGCACTCGCGCTGGGCGCGGCGGCGCCGGCGGGCGGCGCCCTGCTGCAGCCCGGCGCCGGCAAGACCTTCTTCGGCCTCACCGACAGCGGCGTCACCTCCCAGTTCAGCGAATTCGGCGAACAGGTCGGCAAGCACCCGGCGATCATCGAGACCTTCCGCGCCTGGGGCGACGATCTGAAGGGCTCGCTGAAGCGCTGGCGGAACGCCGTCGCCCGCCCGGTCCTCCACATCTCCACCGCCGACCCCAACGACGGCCACGAGCTGATCGACCCGCGGCAGATCGCGCAGGGGTATGGCGACGACTACCTGATGGACCTCAACTACTTCTTCTGGTCGCAGCAGATCAGGGCATACATACGGCCGCTGGGCGAGCCGAACCGCTGCCTCAACGTCTACGCCGCCTACGACTGCGCCGGCAATCCCGCTTCCACCGGGCAAAAGCCCTACTGGTACAGGATGGCCTTCCGCCGCATGTACATCGTCCTGCACGGCGGCGGCAAGCTGGAAAAGATCGACCGCCGCCTCGCCGAAGCGGGTCTGCCGCCGCTGCGCAGCGAATCCGCGCCGCTGCCGACGGGGCTCCCGGCGGCGCCGATCGAGCTGATCTGGAGCCCGCTGCCGGGCGGCTCGCCGGAAGTCCGCCAGAACCTGCCCGGCTTCTTCTACCCCGGCTCGCGCTACGTCGACTGGGTGGGGACCGACTTCTACGCCGAATACCCCGTCTGGAAGTCCCTCGCCGGGTTCTACGAACGCTTCGCCGGGCGAGAACGCAAGCCCTTCGCCCTGACCGAGTGGGGACTGGACGGCAGCGACGACACGACGTTCGTCAAGCGGCTCTTCACCTGGGTGCAACGCCACCCGCGCTGCCGCATGCTGATCTACTACCAGGACTTCGGCTCGACCAGCTCCTACCGACTGCAGAACTACCCGGAAAGCCTTGCGATCGTGAGCCGCAAGCTGAGCTCGCCGCGCTTCCCGCCCTACGCCTTCGAACCGCCGCAACCGCTGCCCTCGCCCCCGCCCGCCACCGGAGCTCGCCCGTAGCCCGCCGGCTGGAGCAGGAATGGCGGCGAGCGGCGCACTCGCCGCACCTGATCGCCCTCACCGCGATCGTCGCCTTCGGCGCGGCGCTGCGCTTCGCCACGCTCGACCTGCAGAGCTACCGCTACGACGAGGCGGTCACCGTGGTCCGGATCCTCCACCCGAGCCTCTTCGACACCCTCGCCGCGGTCCCCAGGAGCGAGTCGACCCCGCCGCTCTACTACGTGGCGGCGTGGCTGTGGTCACGACCGTTCGGAACCGGCGAGGTGGGGCTGCGCTCGCTCTCGGCGCTGGCCGGGACCACCTCGATCGCCGTCGTCTACCTCGGCGCCGTGGCACTGCCGTTGCCGCGGCGCGCGGGTCTGATCGCCGCCGCGATCGTCGCCGTCAGCCCGGTGGCGATCTGGTTCTCCCAGGACGCCCGCGCCTACGCGCTCGCCTTCCTGCTCACGGGCCTCTCCTTTCTCTTCTTCGCCCGGGCGCGCCGCAGCGGGAGCGGGCGGGACCTCGCCTGGTGGGCCGGCTTCTCGGCGCTGGCGATCGCCACCCACTACTTCGCCGGCTTCGTCGTCTTGCCGGAGGCCGTGCTGCTGCTCGCTACCGGGGATCGACGCCGGGTCGGCATCGCGATCGCGGCGGTGCTCGCGGCGGCAGCGCTATTGCTGCCGATCGCGCTGCGACAGGCCGAAAACGCCCACGCGTCTTGGATCGCCGAACAACCGCTCTCCCAGCGCCTGGAACGAGCCGGAGCGAAGCTGGTGGGCGACGACAACGGCAACGAGCACGGCGTGCGCTCGCCCGGGCCGATCCCGCTCGGCGTCCCGGCGGCGCTGGCGCTGGCGGCGCTGGCATTGCTGCTGTGGCGCGGCGAGGGTGAGGAGCGGCGCGGCGCGAGGATCGCGGGCGCCGTGGGTCTTGCCGGAGTGGGCGTGCCCCTGCTGCTCGGCGCCTTCGGCGCCGACTACCTCGACGGGCGCAACCTGCTCCCAGTGTTCGTACCGCTGGTGGTGGTGCTGGGCGTGGGGTTCGGGGTACGCCGGGCGGGCTGGGCGGGCCTCGGGCTGGCCACGGCCTTCTGTCTCTGCTCGCTCGCCTTCGCGATCGAGATAGATCGCCTCCCCCGTCTGCAGCGCGAGGATCTGCGTAACGCCGCCGCGCAGGTCGGCCCGCTGCGCCCCGGCAAGGCCGTCGTCACGATCCGCTACTCGGGCAACCAGCCGCTGCTCTACTACCTCGGCGGGCGCTTCGCGGTGGGCTCGCTGCCGCCACTCGATGAGATCGACCTGGTCGGCTCTGGCCTTGCGGCGCAAAAGAGCGCCCGGCGCCTGCTGCCACCTTCCTTCCATCAGGTCGAGTCCAAGCCCGTCTCCTACAACTTCACCCTGACCCGCTACGTCAGCACCCACCCGGTCCACGTGCAGCTGAAGGCCCTTGAAGCTGGCGCCCTCGTCGGCGGCGGCGCAAAGGCGTCGGTGCTCGTCGCCGGACCGGGTTAACCGCCCGCGAGCTTCGCCTTCGTGTTGTCCGCCAGGCCGGCCTTCCACCTGTAAGGCTGCAGTGCGTTGATGCTCGAGTAGCCGACCAGGTAGATGCGGCGCCCGTCCGATACGACCGGCGTGTAGGTGCCGGTCTTGTAGTGGAACACCCGGCGGCCGGTCTTCATCGCGAAGCCGTTGGTCGAGCCGTTGCTGAACTCGGCGGCGTAGACGATGTTGCCGACCGCCGAGAGCGAGCCGATCACCGAGCCGCCGGCGGAGCGGATCCAGCGCGGCTCACCGCTCTTGGCGTTGAGCGCATAGATGTTGCCGTCGAAGGAGCCGATGTAGACGGTCGGGCCGGTGTGGCGGGTGTTGGCGACGACCGGCCCGGAGTAGACGTAGCCACCGGTCGAGTAGCTCCAGGCGAGCGTGCCGTCCTTCTGGTCGAAGCTGTAGACGCGATCGTCGTTGTTGCCGGCATAGACACGGCCATAGGCGAGCGCGGGCGTCGAGTAGAACTCGCCCGAGGTGCCGAAGCCCTGGCCGAGCGAGCTGCTCTGCCACCTGATCGCGCCGGTCTTGGCGTCGACCGCGTTCATGTAGCCGCCGTAGTCGCCGACATAGAGGACGCCCCGACGGTAGGCGGGGGCGGACTTGATCGGGCCGCCCAGGGTGGTCGCCCAGCGGACGTGCCCGTTGCGGGTGCTGAGCGCGAAGAGCTGGTCGTTTTCGCAGCCGAAGTAGACAGTGCCGTCGATGACCAGCGGCGAGGACTCGGCGCGGCCCGGCAGCAGGTGTTTCCACAGCACCCTGCCCGTTCTCGCGTCGAGCTTGACGATGTGGCCCGGCACGAGGTTGACGATGTAGAGGCGGTGCTTGTAGTAGGCGGGTGAGGAGGCGTTGAGGCGGCCGATGCGCCGTTCCCAGAGAACCCTGCCGGTGTCGGCGTCGAGGGCGAAGGCGGTGCCGTTGTTGTTGACCGCGTAGAGCTTGCCGCCGGCATAGATCGGCGGGAACTCGAGCAACGGCCGCTCGGTGTAGTGCCAGATCAGCTTGTACGGGGGCTTCACGCCCCTGGCCGGCAGGTAGCGGGTGCGGGCCGGATTGAGGCCGAACATCGGCCAATTGACGGTTCGCGCCGTCGGCTTGGGCGGCTTCTGCGGCTTGAAGCTCGCGCTCGGGTTGTGGACGTCGGGTGGGCGCTTGAGTAGCTCGTAGGCGAGGATGCCGCCGCCCACTAGCAGCACCAACGCAATGCCACCCCCCGCGAGCACGAGCTGCCGGTGCTCGCGCCAGAACCAGCGCGGGTGGCGAATCGCCCGTTTGGCCTCACGCCAGGATCGCCGCAGACGCATGCCCATCCGGGCCGGCTCAGGTCCCCGCGACGGCGCGCCGCTCGGACTCGGACACGACGCCGTTGAGTAGTTCCGTGACCGCGCGCTCGAGCCCGATCATCACCACCTTGCCGGCGAAGGGGACGGTCGGGATCGCCTTCAGCGCGTAGGTGACCTTGGTGCCCCCCTCGCTCGGCTCCAGCGAGACGGTGCCGAGGTGGTCGCGCAGCGGCAGCCCCGACAGCACCTTGTAGGAGAAGCGGCTCGGCCGCTCGTAGACGACCACCTCCTCGCGGATCGGCGGGCCGACCGCACGCAGCACCCGGATCGCCCCGACTCCGTTCGGCGCCGGATCGCCCTCGCGCTCGAGCTCGGTCTTGCGCAGCCGCGTGATCTCCGCGTAGCGGCGATGATCGGTGAGAACGTCGAAGACGACCTCGGGCGGCGCATCTACCTCGCGCACAAGAGTGAAGCTAGCCACGACGCGAGAGCCTACCTACCCGAGCTTCCAGCGCTGCGGATCGCTTCCCTCGACCGGCGCAGCCTCGTCCAGGATCGCCAGGTGGTCGAGGCTGGAGAGGACGATCTGCAGCGCCCAGACGCTGGCGATGCTCTTGGCGCCCTCCGGCCCGATCAGATCGCCGACGATCTCGAAGGCGGTCTTCTCGCCCTCGCCGAGCGAGTCGCGCACTTTGCCGAGCAGCTCGCCGACCTGGCGGCGGGCCTCGGCGATCTTCGCCTCCGGGTCGCGGAAGGTGCGGCCGTGGCCGGGGAGGACGAGGTCGACGTCGAGCGGCTCGACCTCGTCGAGGCTGCGGAGGAATTCGCCGACCGGGTCCGGGCTGTGGCCGTGGTCGAAGAAGAGCACCGTGCGACCGAGCAGGTGGTCGCCGGAGATCAAGAGCTTGCGCTCGGGCTGGTGCAGGACGACGTGGGACGGGGCGTGGCCCGGCGTCTCGTAGACCTGCCAGGCGCCGAGGTCGGTCTCGACCTCGACCCCGGGCAGCAGGTCGCGGTCGGGCTCGACGATCGCGTCGATGCCGTTGTCGTCATCGTCTTCGCGCCGCTCCCGAAAGCGCTCCAGCGAGGCCATCGGCACGCCGCTCTGCCGCCCGACCTCGATCCGCTGCTCCATCGCCGCTTGTGGGTCGTCGGCCATCAGACGCACATGGCCCCAAGCAGGGTGCATCCAGAGCTCGCATCCGGCCCCCTCGACGATCGGCGCGGCCAGCCCGTAGTGGTCGGTGTGGGAGTGGGTGCAGACGAGCAGGCGCACGTCCTCGAGGCCGAAGCCCGCCTGGGCGAGGGCGACGTCGAAGCGGCGCAGGCCGCCCTTGCCGCCGATGCCGGTGTCGAAGAGGACGATGCCGCCGTCGGCGGCGATCGCCCAGACGTTGCCGTGCGGGACGCCGGGCCAGGGCAGCGGCAAGCGCAGCCGCCAGACGCCGGGGATCACTTTCTCCGCGCGGGGCGTCTCAGGGCGCTTGCGCTCTTCTGCCATCGGCGGCATCCTCGCAGGCGCCGGATCGATTTCGCGTGAGCAACGTCAAGCTCGGATAGGTTGCAGCAGCAGATGGAGGAGCGATCTCCACAACGTGCAGGCCTCGTCCTCGCCGCACTGATCCTCGTCGCGGCCGTCGCCAACCTCAACCTGGCGGTCGCCAACGTCGCCCTGCCCGACATCGGCAAGGCCTTTGGCTCCGGCCAAACGACGCTCAACCTGATCGCGGTCGGCTACTCGCTCGGGCTGGCGACCTCGGTCCTCTACCTCGGTGCGCTCGGCGACCGCTACGGGCGCAAGATGATGCTGCTGCTCGGCATGGGGCTCTCGGTCCCCGCCTCCCTGCTGGCCGGGCTGGCGCCCTCCGACGGCGTCCTCTTCGCCGCCCGCGTGCTCGGCGGCATCGCCGCCGGCATGGCCTTCCCGACCACGCTGGCGCTGATCACGGCGCTGTGGTCCGGCAACTCGCGGACCCGCTCGATCGCGCTGTGGTCGGCGATCGGCGGCGCGATCGCCTCGCTCGGCCCGCTGCTCTCCGGCGCCCTGCTCGAGCACTTCGACTGGGGCTCTGTCTTCCTCGTCACCCTGCCGCTCGCCGCGCTCGCCTTCTTCATGGCCTGGCGCTACGTGCCCGCCCACGTCAACGAGACCACCGAGCCGGTCGACAACCCCGGCGGAGTCCTCTCGATCCTCCTGGTTGCGGCGATCGTGATGGGAATCAACCTCGCCCCGGTGCCGGGCAAGGGGACGCTGGCGATCGGGCTCGGCCTCGTCGCGGTTGCGACCGCGGTTGCCTTCGTGATCCGCCAGCGGCGTGCGCGCGCGCCGCTGTATGACCTCGAGGTGGCCTCGCGGCGGATCTTCTGGGTCGCCGCCTGTGCCGGGATCATCGTCTTCGGCTCGCTGATGGGGGCGATGTTCATCGGCCAGCAGTTCCTCCAGAACGTGCTCGACTACTCGACCGTCGACTCGGGCCTGGCGATCCTGCCCGCGGCGGCGCTGATGGTCGTCGTCGCGCCCCGCTCGGCCAAGCTGGTCGAGGCGCGCGGCGCCCGCTTCACCCTTTTGATCGGCTACGTCTTCTGCCTGCTCGGCTTCCTGACGATGCTGCTGCTCTGGAAGCAGGGCATCTCCTACTGGAAGGTCGGCCTCGGCTACGCGCTGATCGGGATCGGCGTCGGCTTCGCCGGCACGCCGGCCTCGCACTCGCTGACCGGCTCGGTGCCGGTCAAGCGCGCCGGGATGGCGTCGGGGACGGCCGACCTGCAACGCGACCTCGGCGGCGCGATCATGCAGTCGATCTTCGGTGCCCTGCTGACCGCCGGCTACGCCGCCGCCGCGGGCGCCGCGATCGCCTCCTCGCCGGAAGCGAGCAAGGTCTCCGAAAACGTCGAAGGCGAGCTGACCAAGTCCTTCTCCAGCGCCGCCGACCTCGCCGAACAGTACCCGCGGTACTCCGACCAGATCGTCGCCGCCGCCAAGGCCTCCTTCCTCAAGGGCGACGAGCTGGCCTACACGGCGGGCATCGTCGCCGTCCTGCTCGGGGCGGCGCTGGTCTTCTTCCTCTTCCCGAAGAAGGCCGAGGAAGAGGCGCTGCTCGCGCAATACGCTGCAGAGGATGCCTGAGGAACGACAGTCGCGCCTCGGCGCCACGCTGCGCGAAGGCGAGCGGGTGACGCCGCTGGAGCTCTTCTTCGACCTCGTCTTCGTCCTCGCGATCACCCAGTGCACGGCGCTGATGTCCCACCACCCGACCTGGTCGGGGATCGCCCAGGGCCTGCTCGTGCTGGGGATGCTCTGGTGGGCGTGGACCGGCTACGCCTGGCTGACCAGCGTGATCGACCCCGAGGAGGGCGCGGTGCGGCTGGTCATGTTCGGCGCGATGGCGGCGCTGCTGCTCGTCTCGCTCTGCGTGCCGGAGGCGTTCGGCAACCTGGCCCTCGCCTTCGCGCTGATCTACGGCGTGGTGCGCAGCGCCCACATCGCGCTCTTCATGCTCGCCAGCCCCGACGACGACAGCCTGCGCCACTCGGTGCTCGGCCTAGCCGTCAGCACCGCGGTCGCGGTCTCGCTGCTGGCGCTGGCCTCGCTCTTCGACGGCCTCGCCCAGGGGGCGCTGTGGGCGCTGGCCCTGCTGCTCGACATGGGCGGCCCCTACTTCTTCGGCTCCGAAGGCTGGAAGCTGATGCCCGCGCACTTCGCCGAGCGCCACGGCCTGATCGTGATCATCGCCCTCGGCGAGTCGATCGTCGCGATCGGCGTCGGCGCCTCGCACACGCTCAGCCTCGGGATCGGCGCCGCGGCAGTGCTCGGCGTCGCCCTCACCGCGGCGATGTGGTGGACCTACTTCGACGTCGTCGCGATCGTCGCCGGCCGCCGCCTGGCCGACGCCGAGCCGGGCCGGGCACAGAACGAGATGGCCCGCGACTCCTACTCCTACATGCACCTCGTGATGGTTGCCGGGATCGTCCTCGTCGCCTTCGGGCTGAAGACGACGATCGGCCACCACGGCGACCACCTGCACGCGGTGCCCGCCTTCGCGCTGCTCGGCGGCCTGGCGATCTACCTGCTCGGCCACGTCGTCTTCCGCTACCGCCACGTCCGCACGGTCAGCCGCCGGCGCCTGCTGATGGCGATCGCCCTGCTCATCCTCGTCCCGGTTGCGACCGAGGTCCCGGCGCTCGTTGCCCTCGCCGTCGTCAACCTGATGATCTGGGCGCTGATCGCGTATGAGACGCGCAGCTACGGCGAGGGCCGCCAGCGCGTCCGCCACCCCGAGAGCGCCGCTACGACCTGATCGCCGACGGGCCTGTGAATCCAGTCCGGCTGTTCTTTCAGGCCCGTCGGCGGCGCGGGCCCGCGGGGTGCTCGAACTCCTGCATAAAGCCGGCGGCCGCGAAGCAGAGCGCGCCCGTGATCGTGCCCCAATTGGCGACGCCGATCGCAAGCGCGTCGCCGGTCGAGGGGCGCACGAAGGAGGCGACGGCGGAGACCATGAAGAGGATCGAACCGACCTGGTTGACGGCGACGATCCACCAGCCGAGGTCGCGCCGGCGCCAGAAGCGCCAGCCGCCGATCCCGACCAGGGCCAGGTGCCCGGAGACGAGGAAGAGCGCGCAACCGACGACGTCCGGCGACCAGACCAGCCGGTCCTCTTCGACCGCACTGAGACCTTCGATGAACGAGTCGACCAGGTTGATCGCGAAGACGATCGTGCCGGCGAAGAGGACGGCGGCGCTGAGCCATGCCAGCCGCCGCGGCTCGCGCGACCACCAGCGCCACTGCCCCGGCGCGACGCCACCCGGCTCGTCGGGCTCGTTGGTCACCTGGACCAGCGAGGCGTAGCCCCCGGTACTGAAGAAGACGCCGCCGACCAGGTAGACCGAGAGGTAGACGTCCTCGGCGACGCCGGCCTGCGCCAGCGCCGCGCCGATCGCGAACAGCGAGCCGCCGATGACGAAGGCGGTCGCGGCGACCGCGTTGACGATTCTCAGTCTCTGAGCAGGTTCTATGGGGCGACGAACGTACTTGGATCGGGGCCGATCCGCTGGCCGACGTCGAGGGCGGCGATTTCGGTCATGTCGTCGCCGGCGTGCATCCCTCCGCACGCACGCCAAGCATGCGCGGGGTCGCTAGCTCGTCGCGAGGCCGATGGCCAGCAGCGGAAAGCCGGCCATCAGGCCGAGATAGGCGCCGATCGTGACGGCGGTGAGCGTCCTGGTGGTGGTCGACCTGACCCCCACGACAAAGCCGAGGAGCACGCAGAACGCGGAGATTCCGAGGCCGATCCAGAAGACGTCAGGCATGAGCGCGGCGAGATTATCGGACGGGGAGGATTCGGGGCCGCTTGCGACAAACGCGACGGCATGGAAGAGGGCGGCGGTTGCCATCCGGCGCCGCTCGACTCACCGAGCTGCGCCGGCGCAGCACCCGCCGAGGCATAGGCCCGACCGGTAGCTTTCGCTCACCGATGAAGCTGCTCGCCTTCAGCGATCTGCACCGCGACCTCGGTCAGGCGGCCGCGCTGGTCGAGATGTCGGCCGAGGCCGATGTCGTGATCGGGGCCGGAGACTTCGCCTCGGTCCACGAGGGGCTGGGGGAGACGATCGACGCCCTGGCGGGGATCGATGCGCCGACGATCCTGGTTCCCGGCAACAACGAGACCGAGGCGGCGCTGCGCGAGGCGGCATCCGGTTGGAGCGCCGCGACGGTGCTGCACGGCGGCGGCGCGACGATCGACGGAATCGAGTTCTACGGCCTCGGCGCCGGCATCCCGGTCACCCCGTGGGATTGGAGCTTCGACCTCGACGACGAGGCGGCGGCGGAGATGCTGGCGGCCTGCCCGGAGGGCGCGGTCCTCGTGCTCCACTCGCCGCCCCAGGGCCACTGCGACTCCAACGGCAGCGGCGACCATTTCGGTAGCCCGGCCCTGCTCGCGGCGATCGAGGACAAGCAGCCGCGCCTATCCGTCTGCGGCCACATCCACGAGTCCTGGGGCTGCGAGAGCAGGGTCGGCGACACCCCGCTCCACAACCTCGGGCCGAAGGGAACCTGGCTTCAGATCTGAGTCGGCGCGGCCCCTCAGCCGTGTTTGGGGTGGTGCTTCTTGACCTTTACGCAGCTCAGAGCCCTGCGGCCAAACGTGCGACCACCGACGCCAGGTTCGAGGTCAAAGCGGAACCCGGCGGAGCATCGCCGTTCTCGGACTGCGCTTCTTCGCCTTCGTTGTCCTGTCCAGGCGGACCGGGAGCGTTGCCGTCTTCAGTCGAGCCACCAGATGGCGGTGGGGTGGAGCCGACGTCTTCGGGCGGCTGGGATTCGTTGCCTTCAGGCGGCCGAGGAGATTCGGCTTCTTCACCACCGACTCCGGCCACGACCGGCGGGGGGGACGGCGTTTCGCCGAGAGCCATGGCTTCTCCGCCGGTCGTCGCGGGGACCGGAGGGGTGCCGGTCTCGGTCGGGCCTGCGGGCGGTGACGGGATGACGGCAGGGCTTTCAGGCGCAGGCGGATCGGGGTTGCGCGCGACGACCTCCGCCGAGGCAGGTGCGACCGCGACCAGCTCAGGCGAGGCTACGGTCTCCGCGCCTTCACGCCGGCCGTTGCCGTTGTGCGGTTCCGGGCCCTGCGCCCGCGCCACGCCAACCGCAACGCCCGCGGCGACGCTTGGCCCACCGCTTGAACTCGAGTCGAGCCCACCGGTTGAGCGCGCGCCGCCGACCGCGACCGCGCCGCTCACGCCGGCGTCGCTGCCCCCACCGCCGCCAAGCCCCAGACCGGGAGTCGGCCACAAGCTGGGCGCCGTCAACCAGACCAGCGGAACGAAGGCGACGAGTGCCGCCACGATCAAGGCCGTTCCCAGTAGGGAGCCGGCCATATAGGTATGTGCCCAGCTTTTCATCCTGCCTCCGCTTGACTCACGAACCCAGCGTGCCACTGCGCGCGAGATATGCCATACCGATTATTTGGACTTCCGGCGTCGGCTCGCCAGATTCCTCCGACGCCGAGCTCCCTAGGCGGTTGCCGAAGCGAGCAGCACCACGTTCGAGAGCCTCAGCGGCTTTGAGCCACCTCCCAGCTCCGCGGCGGCCCGCGTGATCGCGTTCCAGGCCTCTTCCTGGGCGTCGCCTGCGTACTGCTCGATCATCGCCCGGATCGGGGCGGAGATCGCCCTGATGTAAGCGGTGAAGTGCTCCGGGGAGTCGAACTCGAAGGTGACCTCGTTCTGCTCCACGGCGACCTCCGAGAACCCACCTCCCTCAAGCAGCCCGCCGATGGCGGCGGGGGTGGGCCGGGAGAGGGGCCCGGGCGCTCCGGCCGGGGGCGGGGGCACGTCGAGCCGCTCCATCGTCGTCCTCATCGGAATCGAGAGGAAGGGGACCTGATCGGGCTCGCCCCACGAGCTGATCGCCATCCGCGCGCCCGGCTCGAGGAAGCCTCGGATGCGCTCCGCGGCCGCCTCCGCGTCAGGCTCGAAGATGATTCCCCAGCGTGACACGGCGGCGTCGAAGCTCGCGGGCGGAAAATCGAGGCCGGAGGCGTCCGACTCGATGAACTCGACGTTGTCCAAGCCGGCCGCCGCCGCGCGTTCACGCCCGAACGCGAGCATCTCGGCGGAGATGTCCGTGGCCACAACGCGGCCCTCCGGGCCGGCCTTACGCGCGGCGGTGAGCGCCGGCTCGCCATAGCCCGCGGCGACGTCCAGGACCCGGCTCCCCGACCGCACATCAGCAAGCTCCACCAGCCGCTCGCTGATGTGCCGGTCCGCGCCGTCATTGAACGTGCTCCACTCCATCCACCCCACCGCGGCAGAGTCCCAGTGCTTGTGCTGCGCCTCACGGAATTCGACCGGATCGATCGCCTTGGAATCCATGCTCACTCCTCCTTCCAGCCCATCGCGGAACCTGATTCAAGCGGTTCCGGCGAATCGAGTCCCGCTGGGTCGGCTGGGGTCTGTGGGGCATGTTGCCTCATAGGAGAACCTTCCTCCGTTCTTTCTGAGATTTAGAGGAGGCCGACCGAAGGGAGGCCGTCGCAGAATCCCCGGAAGGACAGAGAGCCGACCG
>JAPVSJ010000067.1:0-9407 GCA_047519745.1 Actinomycetota bacterium
CGCTTGGGGTCCTTGATCCCGGCGCGCGAGCGGCGGATCGCCTTGGAGACGGCGGTGATCGCGACCTCCTGGCCGATCACCCGCTTGTGCAGCTCCTCCTCCATGCGGATCAGCTTCTTGGTCTCGGCCTCGGTCAGTTTGAAGACCGGGATCCCGGTCCACATCGAGACGATGTCGGCGATCTCCTCTTCGCCGACGTCGGGCCGCTCGGTGGCGTCGCCCTCGGACCACTCGTCTTCGAGCTGGCGCTTGCGCGTCGTCAGCTGGCGCTCGGAGTCGCGCAGGTTGGCCGCTTTCTCGAACTCCTGAGCCTCGATCGCGGACTCCTTTTCGCGCCGCGTCTTTTCCACTTCCTCCTCGAGGTCGCGGTAGACGGGCGGCGCCGACATGCTCTTGATGCGCATCCGCGAGGCGGCCTCGTCGATCAGGTCGATCGCCTTGTCGGGCAGGAAGCGGTCGGAGATGTAGCGGTCGGCCAGTTCGGCGGCGGCCTTCAGCGCGTCGTCGGTGATGTTGACCTTGTGGTGCTGCTCGTAGCGTTCGCGCAGCCCCTCGAGGATCTTGACCGTGTCCTCGACCGAGGGCTGGTCAACCTTGATCTGAGCGAAGCGGCGCTCCAGCGCCGAGTCGCGCTCGAGATATTTGCGGTACTCGTCGAGCGTCGTCGCGCCGATCGTCTGCAGCTCGCCACGGGCCAGCGCCGGCTTCAGGATCGAGGCCGCGTCGATCGCGCCCTCGGCCGCGCCCGCGCCGACCAGGTTGTGGAGCTCGTCGATGAAGAGGATGATGTCGCCGCGCTGGGTGATCTCTTTCATCACCTTCTTCAGCCGCTCCTCGAACTCGCCGCGGTACTTGGAGCCGGCGACCAGGGCGGCCAGGTCGAGCGTGTAGATCTGTTTGTTGCGCAGCAGCTCGGGCACCTCGCCGTTGGTGATCCGCGCCGCCAGGCCCTCAACCACGGCGGTCTTGCCGACGCCGGGCTCACCCAGCAGCACCGGGTTGTTCTTGGTGCGGCGCGAGAGGATCTGCATGATCCGCTCGATCTCGGTTTCGCGGCCGATCACCGGGTCGAGCTTGCCCTCCTCGGCCAGCTTGGTCAGGTTGCGACCGAACTGATCGAGCAGTTTCGAGCTCTTTTTGCCGGCGCCCTCGCCCTGACCGCCTCCGCCGCCACCCTGGCGGCGACCGCCGGGACCCGAGAGCATGCGGATCACCTCGTTGCGGATCTTGTCGGAGTCGGCATCGAAGTCGAGCAGGATGCGGGCGGCGACGCCCTCGTTCTCGCGCACCAGGCCGAGCAGGATGTGCTCGGTGCCGATGTAGTTGTGACCGAGCGAGAGCGCCTCGCGCAGCGCCAGCTCGAGCACCTTCTTGGCGCGCGGGGTGAACGGGATCTGGCCCGAGGTGACCTCCTCACCGGAGCCGACGATCCGCACGACCTGGGAGCGGACGCGCTCGGTCGTGATGTCGAGAGACTCGAGGACGCGGGCAGCCAGGCCCTCCTCCTCGCGCAGCAAGCCGAGCAGGATGTGCTCGGTGCCGATGTAGTTGTGTTTCAGCGTGCGAGCCTCTTCCTGCGCCAGGACCACTACCTGACGTGCTCGCTCAGTGAATCTCTCGAACAAAGGCTTCCTCTCTTGACCCTTTCATGGTCAAACGCGTTTTGCGGTCGGAAGTACCGGGGGCGCCCTTCATGTATCGGGAAGCGCCTATGTGCTCCTTAAACGATACCGAGAGTGCCCACTCGGCCTTGGGACCTCGATTGCCGCTCATAGCGGCCTTTTCGACCCCGTTTCGGGTCCCTCAGGAGCGCATCGCCGGGAAAAGCACGACCTCACGCAAGCTTCGGGCCCCGGTAAGCATCATGACAAGCCGGTCAATTCCCAGGCCCACCCCACCGGTCGGGGGCATCCCGTACTCCAGCGCCTCGACGAATACCTCGTCGTAGGGCTGGGCCTCTTCGTCGCCCCGCTCCAGCTCGGCAGCCTGCTGCTCGAAGCGGCGGCGCTGCTCATCCGGATCGTTGAGCTCGCTGAAGGAGTTGGCGATCTCGATGCCGCCGACGAAGGCCTCCCAGCGCTCGACCAGGCCCGGCTCGGAGCGGTGCGCCTTGGCGAACGGGGAGAGCTCGACCGGGTAGTCGACGACGAAGGTCGGCTGGACCAGCTCCGGCTCGACCGACTTGGAGAGCAGGCCGTCGACCAGCTTGCCCCACCCCTCGGTGGGGTCGGGCTCGGCGTCCATCGCCGCGGCCAGGGCCTCGCGGGTCGGGTGCTCGGCGATGTCGATCCCGGTCCGCTCGCGCACCGCCTCGCGCAGCGTCACCCGCTTCCAGGGCGGAGCCAGGTCGATCTCGACCCCGTCGCGCTCGACCACGGTCGTCCCCAGCACCCGCTCGGCGACCTCGGCGACGAGCAGCTCGAGGTCGTGCGCCGTCTTGCCGTAGTCGGCGTAGGCCTCGTACCACTCGAGCATCGTGAACTCGGGGTTGTGCTTGTGCGAAACGCCCTCGTTGCGGAAGTCCTTGCCGAGCTCGTAGACCTTGTCGATGCCGCCGACGACCAGCCGCTTCAAATAGAGCTCGGTCGCGATCCGCAGGTAGAAGTCCTGGTCGAGCGCGTTGTGGTGGGTGACGAAGGGGCGCGCCAGGGCGCCGCCGTAGAGCGGCTGCAGCACCGGCGTCTCGGCCTCGACGAAGCCATGCTCGTCGAGCCAGCGGCGAACCTCGGAAATCGCCCGGGCGCGGATCGCGAAGGCGCGGCGACTCTCCTCGTTGGCGAGCAGATCCAGCTCGCGACGGCGGTAGCGCGTTTCGACGTTCTCGAGCCCGTGGAACTTGTCCGGCGGTGGCCGCAGGCTCTTGGCGAGCAGGCGCCAGTGGTCGATCGCCAGCGAGAGCTCTCCCCCGCGCCGCGTCGCCAGGGCCGTTCCCTCGACGCCGACGATGTCGCCGAGGTCGAGGTCGACGAGCAACTCGAACGCGTCCTCGCCGAGCTTGTCGGCGGTTGCGTGGAGCTGGATCTGGCCGCTGCCGTCGCGCAGATCGATGAAGGCCGCCTTGCCGTGCCCGCGCCGGGCCACGATCCGCCCCGCGACCCGATGGCGCGAATCGGTCTCCATCCCCGCCGCCAAACCCTCGTGCGCGGCCCGAACCTCGCCGATCTCCTCCCGTTCCTCGAACTGATGAGGAAAAGGCTCGATCCCGGCCCCCCGCAACCTCTCCAGCTTCTCCCTCCGGTCACGAAGGACATCGGAGAGTTTTGGCTCGTCGGAGTCGGCCCGGTCGCTCATTCGGGCGAGCCTATAGCGCCGACAAGAGCCCATCCCGGCAGGGGTGGAGCGTCTTGTACTTTTTCGGTGTCGGCTCCGGGCGCCAGCCCAACCGCAATACACCGAAAAAGTTAAGCGGAACCCCTGCCGGGATGGGCTCTACGCCGACTCGATCTTCGTGATTTTGAGTTTCTTCTTGGGGCCCCGCGGCACGTCCACCGTGACCGTGTCGCCGCGCTTGTGACCGAGCAGCGCTTTGCCGATCGGCGACTCGTTGGAGAGTTTGTGATCGGCGGGGTTGGCCTCGGTCGAGCCGACGATCTGGAATTTCTGCGAGTCGCCGCTTTTCTGGTCTTTGACGTGAACGACCGAGCCAAAGCTGACCTCGTCGGTGTCGATGTCCTTCTCGTCGATCACCGTGGCGCGGCGAAGGCGCTCTTCGAGCTGTGCGATCCTGCCCTCGAGCAGCGCCTGTTCGTTCTTGGCGTCGTCGTACTCGGCGTTCTCGGAGATGTCGCCGAACTCGCGGGCCTCCTTGATCCGCGCCGCAACCTCCCGCCGTTTGGCGGTCGACAGGTGCTCGATTTCCTCTTTGAGCTTCTCGAGCCCTTCCGGGGTGATTACGGCTTGCCGAGTCACTTTGCGCTGACCTCGCTTCTACTGGCTGGATGTGGGTTTTGCCGGGCCCTGAGACCAAAAACGCCCAGGTGCGACGGCTTTCGCCACGCCACACCAGGGCCCGAAGTCGCGGGATTATAGCGAGGGCGTCAGTCCGGCACTCAAGGGAATTTGGGCGGCGATCAACTGCCTGGCGCGGGGCAGGTCGGCGCTGCGCTGAAGCTCCGCCGCAACCTCGCTCGGAGCGCCGAGCGCATCGACATACCACGGGTAGAACTTGCGCAGGTAACGGGTCGCCCGCTCGGTGCCGAGATGCTCCTCGGCGCGATCGACCGTCCAGAGCAGCTCGGCGACAACCTCCTCGCGCGAGGGCGGCTCGCTGCGGCGCCCGGTCAGTTCCTCGAAGAGCCAGGGATTGCCGAGCGCGCCGCGGGCGAGCATCACCGCGGCGGCGCCGGACTCGCTGTAGGCGCGCCGCACCGACTCGGCGTCGTCGAGGCCGCCGGAGACGACCACCGGCACCTCGATCCGCTCAACCAGCTCACGGGTCAGCGCGTAGTCGGGGCTGCCCTTGTGCTTGATCGTCGCCGCGCGGGGGTGGAAGCCGATTGCCGCCGCGCCACCCTCCTCGGCAAGGCGCACCGCAAGATCGAAGCCGGAGCGGTCGCCGGGTCGCAGGCCCGAGCGCAGCTTGACCGTCACCGGCAGGCCGCTGCCCTCGATCGCCCCGCGCAGCAGGGCAAGGGCCAGCTCGGGGTCGGCGAGCAGCTCGACCCCGGCGCCGGTCTTGCGCACCTTGCGCACCGGGCAGCCCATGTTGATGTCTATGAGGTCGGCGCCGGCCTCGGCGGCGACCGCGGCGCCGGAGCGCATCACCTCGGGATCGTGGCCGAAGAGCTGCACCGAGACCGGGTGCTCGTCGGGATGGATCCGCATCAGCTCGCGCAGGGTGCGCTCGTTGCGGTAGTGCAGGCCGAAGCTGGAGATCATCTCCGAGACGGCGAGCCCCGCCCCATGCCGCTTCGCCTGCAGGCGGACGAACCAGTTGCCGATCCCCGCCAGCGGGGCAAGCAGGACGCGGTTGGCGATCTCGATCCCGCCAATGGAGAAAGGCGAGGTCAAGGCTGGTTGAGCCGCCCCCGGACGCGGAAGCGGAGGAGGCGGCGTTTGATGTTTAGACGTTTCGCTCATGGATGAGACGCAGACCCTTCAGGGTAAGCATCTCGTCTACCTCGTCGATCGTCTCCGTGAAGGGGACGATGACCGCGGCGAGGCCACCGGTGGCGAGCAGCCGCACCTGGTCGAGTTCGTCTTCGATGCGGCGCACGACGCCGTCGATCAGGCCGGCGAAGCCGAAGATCACCCCCGACTGGATCGCCGCGCGGCTCGAGCGGCCGATCGCCGTCTCCGGCTCCTCGAGGTCGATGCGACCGATGCGGGCGGCGCGTTCGACCAGCGCGGTCAGCGAGATCTCGACCCCGGGCGCGATCGCCCCGCCGAGGTATTCGCCGGCCTCGGAGACGGCGTCGAAGTTGATCCCGGTACCGAAGTCGACGACGACGCAGGCGGTCTTGAAGCGCTCGTAGGCGGCGACCGCGTTGACCAGCCGGTCGGCGCCGACCTCGAGCGGGTTGTCGATCCGGATCGGCATCCCCGTCTTGACCCCGGGGCCGATCGCCAGGCAGGAGGCGCTCGTGTAGCGCTCGGTCAGCTGTTCGTACTGGGTGCCGAGCGGCGGCACGACCGAGGAGACGCAGACGGCGTCGAGGTCGGCGAGGCCGATGCCGCTGAGCGCGAGCATGCCGGCGATCCGCTCGGCCAGCTCGTCGCCCGTCGCCCCGGCGCGCGTCTGAAAGCGCCAGTGCTCGACCAGGCGCTCGCCGTCGAAGGCGCCAAGATGGGTCTGGGTATTGCCGACGTCGACCGCGAGCAGCATCTCGGGCGCGAGTCTATGATGGCTCGCCATGGAGGCGCGGCTCTACGTCATCCCGGCATCGCATCCGAGCATCTGCGCGGCGTTGATGCTCGACCACAAGGGGATCGCCTACAAGCGCACCGACCTGCTGCCGGTCATCTCGAAGGGCGCCCTGCGGGCGCTCGGCTTCCCGCGCAACACCGTCCCCGCGCTCAAGATCGACGGGCGCAAGGTGCAGGGCTCGCGCGAGATCTCACGCGAGCTCGACCGGCTGCGGCCCGAGCCGGCGCTTTTCCCCTCCGACCCCGAGAAGCGCATCGCGGTCGAGGAGGCGGAGCGCTTCGGCGACGAGGAGCTGCAACACCCGATCCGCCAGCTTCTCTGGTGGTCGATCAAGAAGGACAAGGCGCCGCTGCGCAGCTACTCGGAGGGCGCCAAGCTCGGCGTGCCGATCGACCTGGCGATGATGACCGCCGGCCCGATCGTCGCCCTCTCGGCCCGCTTCAACGAGGCCAGCGACGAGAACGTCCGCCGCGACCTCGCCGCCCTGCCCGACCTGCTCAACCGGGTCGACGCCTGGATCGAGGCGGGCGTGCTGAACGGCGAGCAGCTCAACGCCGCCGACTTCCAGATCGCCCCCAGCATCGGCCTGGCGATGACGATGGACGATCTCCGACCCTCGATCGAGGGTCGCCCGGCGGGCGAGCTGGCCAAGCGGGTAGTTCCGAACTACCCCGGCAAGACCCCGCCGATCCTGCCGCCCGCCTGGCTTCAGCCGTTGCGCAGCGAGACCGCAGCCGCCTGATCGACCCGTTCACCAGGGCTCAGCGCCTTCAAGGCGTCGGCGAGACGCCGGCCGTCTGGGAGCATCAGCTCGGGATCGAGCTCCAGCAACGGGACGAGGACGAAGCGGCGGCCGGTCACCTCGGGGTGGGGCAGGGTTAGGCGGTCGGTCTTTAGCTCGAGATCGCCGAGCAGGAGCAGGTCGACGTCGAGCGGGCGGGGGCTGTGGCGGGGGGCGTCTAGCTGGCGGCCTCGCTCTGACTCGATCTCCTTGCACACGTCGAGGAGCGCCTCCGGCTCCAGCTCGGTGCGGATGCGTATCGCGGCGTTGAGGAAGTCCGGCTGGTCGAGCACCTCGCCCACCGGCTCGGTCTCGTAGCCAGAGGAGATCGCCTCAACCTCCACCCCGCGCTCGCCGAGCATCTCGATCGCGGCCCGCAGGTGTCCGGCGCGGTCGCCGACGTTGGAGCCCAGGCCCAGATAGCCGGTCCGCACTGGCTAGGACTCCTCGCCGTTCTCCTCGTCCTCTTCGCCCCGCTCCTGGGTTACCTCCACCCCTACCTCCTGGATCGCCAGCGGCAGGGGCGGCTCGGGCTTGGAGGCGCGGACGCGGACCGACTCGCAGCCGAAGCGTTCGATCAGGCGGCCACCGACGACCTGGGCGAGGCGCTCGAGCGTGCGGTAGCTGCGCTCGGTGGCGGCGAGGGCGACGATGTCGCAGACCTCGCTGTAGTCGACGGTGTCCTCGATCCGGTCGGTGAGGACCGCGTCGCAGTCGGGGACGTCGAAGAAGACGTCGAACTCGATCCGCTGGCCGACCTCCTGCTCGGCGTCGCTGACGCCGTGGTGGGTGTAGATCGAGATCCCACGCAGGTCGACCTCGACCCGCGATTCGATCCCGTTGCCATTGTGTTCGTCCATTGGCTGCAAACCTAGCCGAGGATCGCGCTCGCCATCTTCATCGCCTGGGCGGTCTCGGCGACGTCGTGGACGCGCAGTACGTCGGCGCCCTCGGCCGCAGCAAGGACCGATGACGCAATCGTGCCGCCAATCCGATCGTCCACATCGGACCCGTCGATCTTGCCGAGAAAGCTCTTGCGCGAAGTCCCGATCACCAACGGCCGCCCCAACTCCCGCAACTCCCCCAGCCGCCGCAACAGCTCCAGGTTGTGCTCCAGGGTCTTCCCAAACCCAATCCCCGGATCGAGCCAGATCCGCTCCTCGGCAACGCCCATGCCGGTCGCCACCTCCAGCCGCTCCGCGAGAAACGCCTTGACGTCGTCGACCACGTCGTCGTAGCGAGGGTCGTCCTGCATGGTCCGAGGGTCTCCCAGCATGTGCATGAGGATCAGCCCGGCGCCCCGCTCGGCGCAGAGCGCGGCGATCTCGGGATCGTGGCGCAACGCCGTCACGTCATTGACAATCGAAGCCCCGGCGTCGAGTGCAGCTTCGGCAACTGAGAGCTTCGAGGTATCGATGGAGATGGTCGAATCCGAGAGACTGGCAACCACAGGCTCGATCCGAGCTTGCTCTTCGGCATCGGAAACCGCTTCCGCACCGGGCCGGGTGGATTCGCCGCCCACATCCAAGATCTCGGCTCCCTGACCAAGCAGCTCGCGCCCGTGCGCGATGGCTGCGTCGGGGTCAAGGAACAGTCCGCCATCCGAAAAAGAATCGGGAGTGACATTGACGACGCCCATGAGGGACACGGGGTCCCTCTCGAACGGGCGGATACTCAAAACGTCGGCCTAATTAGGCCGACGTTTGTCCGGGCGAGAGGGACCCCGTGTCCCTCAGCTCGCATCGCCGCCGGCGAACCCCGGACGTGGCCGCGGGTTCGGCCGCGCGCCCTCGCGGGCGGCCCGTTCCGGCTCCGCCGCCGGCTCGACCGGCGCCGAGGGCTCCTCGTCGTCGACGAAGACCTCGTCCACCGGTTTGCCCGCAAGCAGGTCGACGAACTGCCCGGCGTCGATCGTCTCGTGCTCGAGCAGGATCTTCGAGATCGTGTCAAGCTCGCCACGCTTCTCGTTGAGCAGGTCCTTGGCGGTCTGGTGCGCCGCCTCGACGATGCGACGGATCTCGTCGTCGATCTCGCGGGCGATCTCGTCGGAGTAGTCGGGCTCGGCGGAGAACTCGCGGCCGAGGAAGGGCTGGCCGCGGTCGTGGCCGAAGACGCGCGGGCCGAGCCGCTCCGACATGCCGAACCGCATCACCATCCGCTTCGCCGTCTCGGTGACCTTCTCGAGGTCGTTGGAAGCGCCGGTGGTGATCTCCCCGAAGACGATCTCCTCGGCCGCGCGGCCGCCCAGCGTCATCGCCATCGTGTCGGTCAGCTCGGCGCGGCTGGTGAGGAACTTGTCCTCGGTCGGCAGGCTGATCGTGTAGCCGAGCGCCTGGCCGCGGCTGATGATCGAGATCTTGTGGACCGGGTCGCAGTTGGGCAGCAGGTGGCCGACGATCGCGTGGCCGAGCTCGTGGTAGGCGGTGATCAGGCGCTCCTTCTCGCTCATCACCCGGGTTTTCTTCTCGGGGCCGGCGATCACGCGCATGATCCCCTCCTCGAGCTCTTCCTGGCCGATCTCGCGCTTGCCGATGCGGGCGGAGAGAAGGGCGGCCTCGTTGATGAGGTTCGAGAGATCGGCGCCGGTGAAGCCCGGGGTTTGACCGGCGAGGGCGTCGATGTCGATCACCTTCGCGAGCGGCTTGCCGCGGGTGTGGACCTCGAGGATCTTCGCCCTCCCCTTGCGGTCGGGGCGGTCGACGGCGATCTGGCGGTCGAAGCGACCGGGACGGAGCAGCGCGGGGTCGAGAATGTCGGGAC
>JAPVSJ010000068.1:0-18570 GCA_047519745.1 Actinomycetota bacterium
CGGCGACGACGTCGTGGACGTCCTCGACCGGGATCCCCGGCCCGTAGCCGGCCAGTTCGTGGAGGTTGAAGTCGAAGGCGGTGGTGAATTCGGCGGGGTGGGCGCCGGCCTTGGTGAGCTGGTTGCCGGCGGCGTCGGTGACCGAGCCGTCGAACGTGTTTATCCCGAAGCCGGAGCTCTGAAAGCCCGGGCCGACCGCGGTGCCGTCGGCGTTGGTGGCGAGGAGGCGGTAGTCGACGGCGAGGCCCGCTTCGGGCAGCGGGACTTCGGTCGCGATCGCGTGGGGGCCCGAGTCGGCGGGGACTTCGCCGGGGCCGGCGATCGGCGTGCCGTCGGAGCTCGCGCAGGCGGCGCTTTGGACCGCGTGGGCGCCGAAGCCGGTGTCGGGCGCCCCGACCTGGCGGTAGAAGTATTCGAAGCGGCAGTCGGTGAGGGTGGAGTCGGTGGCGACGGTGCCCTGCAGGGGCACCGAGGTGGGGCTGCCGGCGCCCGGCGGGACGTTGGTGACGCTGGGGGTGGCGGCGGCGGCCGAGGCGGCGCCGAAGCCGAGCAGGGCGCAGGCGCTCGCCGCGCAGAGGGCCGAGAGCCTGCGGATCCTCGTCTTGGTGCTCATCGGCTGGCCCTCCGGTTGGCGTTGGCTTTCTTGTGGTGGCGCTTCGGCTTCACGCAGGCGGTCTTGCCGTGGCGTTTGACGGCCTTGGTGCCCTTGCGGCAGTGGGGCTTGGGGTTGCCGGGGCCGGTGGCCTTGGAGGCGGTGGGCTGGGCGGCGGGGGCGGCCTGGCCAGCGGGCAGGCACGATTCGCCTTTGCAGGCGGCGGGGACCGGGGCCGGTTCGGGGAAGCCGCCTTCGACGCGGGCGTCGTAGAGGTCGTAGGAGCTGTCGTTGTCCCAGCCGACCAGCTGCTGGCGGGTGACGAAGAACGCGTCGCTCCCGTCGGGGCTGGCGTCCATGAAGTAGGAGTCGGTGGAGCTGGTGCCGGAGGAGATCAGGTGCAGGGCGCCGGTGGCGACGTCGTACTCGTAGGCGTCGAATTTGCCGTTGGTGTCTTCGGGCAAGAGGCTTTCGGGGGTGCTGAAGAAGACGTGGCGGCCGTCGTCGGAGAGGGCGTGGCTTTCGCGCTGCATCGGTGGGGAGGCGCTGATGCCGGGCTGGACGTCGATCAGGGCGTCGGCGGTCGCGACGTCGCTCCGCGGGTTGCAGGAGACGCAGGTGAGGCGGCCCGATTCGGCGTCGTAGAGGTAGAGCTCGCGGCAGCCGGAGGAGCCGCAGGTGCCGTGGTCATAGCCCGGGTAGCCGCCGCGGCCGGCGAAGCCGGGGTCGTTGGTCGACATGAACAGCAGGTGGCGGCCGTCGGGGGTTACGCGTGAGGTTTTCGCTTCGGTAACGAACTGCCACACCGTCGCCGGGGTGTTGTGGTTCGCCAGGTTGATGTCTTCGAACGCGCCGATGTAGGAGATCTGGTCGTCGTGCCAGAGGTAGAGGCCCTGGATCACTTCCGACGGTTCGCCCGCGACGAGCTGGCCGCCGGAGACGAAGTAGACGTAGTGGCCGTCTTCGGAGGCGCCGACGACGGCGGTGACGACCCCATCGTCGGGCGGCTGGCTATCTACCGAGAGTAGGGTCAGGCGGTGGCCGGCAGGTTTGCCGACCTCGTACATGTAGAGGTCTCCGCCGCCGCCGTCTTCGTCTTCGTCGAGCAGGCTCTCGGAGGTGGTGAAGAAGACGCGGGAGCCGTGGGCGGACATACCCCAGAGCTGGGCGGTGCCGGGGGTTTCGGGGGTGGTGCGCTCGGAGGCGTTGATCTGGTAGGTGCGCTGGCCGTCTTCGCGCATGTAGATCGGGCCGCTCGGCGCGCCGGCCGGTCCCTGGAAGAGGATGCGCGAGCCGTCGACGGAGACCATCCCTCTCGAGTACACGGAGCCCCCGGGGTCGAGCGATACGCTGAGGCCGGCCTGCACGGGTGGGGCGTCGACGCATTCGGAGCCGGGGACGCTGTCGTCGCATTCGGTGGCGGTGCCGGAGGGGATGCGGCCGACGCGGCGCAGGCCGAGGCCTTCGACCTGCTCGTAGAGGTCGCCGTTTTCGGAGAAGCTGCCGTCGCCGGTGAGGTTCCAGGGCGACTGCAGGAACACGTGGGTGAGGTTCGTCGAGGCGCCGACGAAGCGATTCTGCCGCGGTGTGGTGTTCGGGCCCAGCGCCGCGGCGCTGGCGCTGAGGAGTTCGGTCGGGGACTGGCCGGCCTCCAGTTCGCGGAGGCGGTACTCGTTGACGGTCCCGGCGACGTTGGGGGCGTCGGTCAGCGACCTAAGAGAGCGGTAGATGCCGTCGCGCAGGTCGGGGGTGAAGGCCTCAAACGATGACGCGAGGCCGTGGAACAGCGGCAGCGCGGTCTCTGCCTGGCCGGGCGGGTTGACCGCGGTCGTGGCCCAGCCGTTGGTCGCGGCGGCCCCGGTGCGGCGGGCGACGTACTGGGTGTCGGTGGCGGTGCCCTTGACGTCGCCGAAGGCGCCGAGGCCGACGTAGGCGACGCCGTTGCCGTCGGTGGCTGAGACGGTCTTGAAGGAGTTGGGGATGACGTCGGAGCCGTTCTTTTCGGTCGGTGAGACCATCTCGTAGGCGCGGCAGTCGGGGAGGGAGCTGGTGCCCGGCATGCCCTGGTTGGCGCAGGGCGCCTCGGCCGCGGCGGTGGTGAAGGTTCGGTCGGGGCCCTCGGCGATGCCGGAGGCGTTTTTGGCGACGACGCGGAAGTGGTAGGTGGTTTCGGGGCTGAGGCCGGTGAGGTGGCGCAGGACGTAGGTGTAGGTGGAGCCCGAGCCGGCGAAGGCTTCGTGCAGGGGCGGGATCGAGGCGCAGGTGGCGACGGCGCAGTCCGCGCTGCCCCATTCGAACCAGTAGCTGGTGGCCGAGCCCCGGGGATCGATCTGGGCGTTGATGTCGGCGCTGGTCGGGGCGATCGGCCCGGCGGCCCAGGCCTTGACGAGGGGCGGGGCGCCGGGGGTGGTGAAGGTCGCGGTGGCTTTGCGTTCGCCGCCGCTGTTGGAGGCGAGGAGGCGGACGGTGTAGAAGGTGGCGGGCTGGAGGCCGGTTACGTCGTCTTCGACTTCTTCGGCGGCGCCGGAGACGGTGCCGCTGGTGAGGCCGGTGCAGGAGGGGACGCACTCGAAGTGCCAGGCGGTGTCGAATTCGGCCGTGGCGCCGCCGGGATCGACTTCGGCGGAGAAGTGGGCGGATTCGGTGGTGAGTTCGGAGACGACGAGGTTGGAGATCGCCGGGGGCGTGGCGGCGCTGGCGGCGGCCGGAAGCGCCAGGGCGAGGCCGCAGAGGCAGGCGATACCGAACGCGGTGCGGGTCGACACGTGCTTTCTCACAAGCTCTCCTTGTCCCTGAGCCCCCTGCCTGCCGCCTCCCTTGGCGGCCCCTGCGTGGGACTCTGTTTTCCCTGTTCCCTGCCATCCCCGCCGTCTGCCTGGTGGCTGTCTTTGGGTACCGGCGTGTAGGAAGTTACAGGAACGCGGATGTGTATGTCAAGGGTCACGACTGGTATACACCGTTGTCTGAGCGAGCTTTCGGCTTGGCAGAGCGGTGCGGGGTAGGAATTCTTGGCGCGAGGCAAAGGGGACGATCGGAGCCGGTCAGGAGGCCCGACGAACCCGGCCCTTCAAGGGGGCCGGGTTCGTCGGGGTTCAGCCGATGGCGCTCAGCCGGTCAGTGGCTGAGCGTCAGCAGGCCACCGGTGGAGGTGGTGGCGGTGATCGTGCCGGTCAGGGTGATTTTCGCGGAGTGATCAGATTCAAGGGCCCCGAGGTAGGTTTCGTTGAAATTGATCGTCGAGGACGTCGATCCCGAACCGTTGGTCCAGCCGGCGACCGTTTCTCGGCTCGGCTGGCCGTACCCGCCCACGTAGCTGCCGTAGGGGCTGAGGTAGCCCCCTTCGGTACCGCCGTATTCTGAGCGCAGCGAGTAGGCGCCGGTAACGGTGTCGTACTTGCCCGTAGCAATCATCGAGATGTGCAGCTGCGTGCCGCCGGTGCATTCGAGCCTCGTCGGCAGGGTGTACCAGACCGGCAGGCTGTAGACGGTCAGGGTGCCGTTGGTTTCGCTCGCCGTGCCCGACGTCGCTTTGAGGTCGCAGGTCTTCGCTTCCCCGCCGTTCTTCTTCACCGTCAGGCCCGTGCCGCTCAACTTGGCGGTGCTGGCGTTGAATTTGGTGGCGACGCTTTCGGCCATCGCCGGCGAGGCTCCGAGCGCGGCAACGACACCGATGGCGCCGACCGCGATCGCGAGGACGCGTAGCTTCTTCCTTAGCTTCATCAACTACTCTCCTTTGATCTGAGACTTTGGTGCGGAAGAGGTCTCCGCACCGGGACGCCGACCCTCCCAGAGGCGCCGCTCCGTACAACCGTTTGCGATTCGTCTGTCCGGAACGGCGACATGCCGCAATCAGCGCGGGGTCGGGCGTTTGGATGCGGGGGCGGAGGCCGGAGGCGCGCCAAAGCGACCGCGGTTGTCTCGCGTTCGACTCGAACCTTTGCCTACTCTGGCGCGGTTAGCGAAGCGCCGCGACTGAGGATTGAAGAGATGACAGCGAGGATCTCCGGCGGGGGCGGGACAGTTCACGCGAGCTGGCTGGCGGTGCTGAGCGATCCAGTGCGGCTGAACGTGCTGCGCTGTCTCTGCGAGATGGGGACGGTGACGGCGGCGGAGCTGGCGCCGCGGGCGCACACCAGCGAGCGGGCGGTGCGGCGGCACCTCGACGCCCTGGTCGAGCTCGGCCTCGCCGATGGACGGCGCGGCCAGAGCGACGGCGAGACCCCCGGGCGGCCGGCCGCGAGCTACACCCTCTCGGCGGCGGCGCGCGAGCGGGTCCTCGCCCTCTTCGAGCTGCTCAGCGAGCCGCTCGGATCCGCTCGGTGACCCACTCCAGCGCCGCCTCTGGGCCGATGAAGGGCGCCAGCGCGACGTAGGCGCATTGCGGCAGCGCCTCGCGAATGCGATCGGCAAGCCCACAGGCGACCCACCGGCGCACGATGGCCTCGATCGCCCTGGCCACCGCCTGCGAGCAGATCGGCGGAAGCTCGGCACCCCGAGGGTGCTGACGATAACCGTCGGCGAGGAAGAGGGTATAGGCGCTGAGGAGTTCCTCGTGGTGGGCGAGCGCCGCTTCTCCCGCGGCATGCACCTCGACGAAGCCGAGGTAGGCGGCGTCGGGGTGGGTGGCGACGTAATCGAGTAGCGCGGCGAGGCCACGCCAGACGCGATCCGGCCAGGTGGCGCCGGTTACGTACTCGGCGGCGGCGGCGGCGATGCTCTCCCGCAGGGCAGTCGTCTGGGCGGCGAGAAAAGCCTCCTGCTTGCCGGAGAAATGGGTGTAGAAGGCGGCGCGAGGGACCCTGGCGTCGGCGACGATGTCGGCCACGGTCAGGCTCGCATAACCCAGCGCGGCGGTCTGGCGCATCGTCGCGGCGAGGATCCGCGAGCGGCGGGCGCCGCTAGCGACAGCCGGCGGCAGGGCGCTGCGCCCGCGCGGCAGCAGCTGAACCTCCTTCACCCGCAGGGGCCCCACGCCGTAGCCGGGAGTGGCCGGGAGACCCCACCAGTCCACGCCCGGCCGGGCGGGAGCGCGGACGTCGCCGAGCTCATAGGAGCGCACCCAGGCCGAGAGGCCGACGAGCAGGTCCTCCTCCCCGTCGGCTTGCCCGAGGAGGAGCCGCGCGGAGAGGACGCCGCGGATGCCGCCGAGCAGGGCGGCGGGCGGAGCCCGCAGGGCCGGCGCTCCGCGAACCTGCAGGAAGCGCTCGATCGAGCGCTCGATGCCGTCCAGCTGCCGCTCGTGCTCGGCGCGGACCGCGGCGCAGGCGCCGAGCGCGTCGAGGAGAAGCAGCCTGACGGCGGCGGGACGCTCGTCGACCGCGCGCAGCAGGGCCGCGATCGCCGCCTCCGGGCGCTCGGCCGGGGCGCTCTGCCGGACCGCCTCGCGCAGGCGCCCCCCGACCTCGGCCGACGCGCGGCGGTAGGCGGCGAGGAAGCAGTCCTCGCGGCTGGAGTAGTGGCGGTAGAAGGACTGGCGAGAGACGCCGGATCGCTCGAGGACCCGGGCGACGCTGGCGCCGGCGTAGCCGTGGCTCGCCGCGACGTCGACCATGGCGGCGGCCAAGGCCTCAGCGGGTCGTTCGATCACGTGACTCTCCTTTGTCCCTCGAGCCCTGCCCGAGCCGCTTCCCCAGCGGCCTGCTTGGGTCCGGCTGTCCCTGTAGCTAGATGTAGGAAATAAACATCACCGTTTGTCTTTGTCAAGGTACGTCTTCGGTATGAGGCTCGCCCGACAGGGAGCGGCCGAGCTCCCGCCGCCTGTAGCAGCGATGTAGCAGTCAGCGGCCGGCGGGCATAGGAGGCGGGCGGAACGGCGCGGAAGTCGCGTTCACGGGCGGACCGGGATAATCCGCTTGCCAGAGCCGGAAACCCGGCACAGAGCGGAACTCCCTGGAATGCGCCCGACGAGAATCGAACTCGCGACCTCCGGCTTGAAAGACCGGCGCTCTTTGGTCCCCGTGAAGGGACCGTTGACCACTGAGCTACGGGCGCCCTGCTCGGTTACTTTATCGGCGTGAAGCAGTTCGAGCATTGGCGGCGGGCGTGGACCTCGGTCTGAGCGGGCGGGTCGCGCTGGTGATGGGCGCCAGCGCGGGGATCGGGCAGGGGATCGCCGAGACGCTCGCCCGCGAAGGCGCGCGCGTCGCCGTCACCAGCCGCTCGCAGGGACGCGCCGAGGAGGCCGCCGCGACGATCGAGGGGGAGGTCAGCCCCTTCGTCGCCGACGCGACCGACCTCGATCGCCTCGCCGAGCTGCCGGCCGAGGTCGAGGCGGCGCTGGGACCGATCGACGTCCTCGTCACCAACACCGGCGGGCCACCCCTTGGAACCTCACTCATGCACCCGCTGGAGGACTGGGAGCAGGCCTACCGCTCGCTCGTCCTCGCCCCGCGCGTGCTCGCCAGCGCCACCGTCCCCAGCATGCGGGAACGCGGTTGGGGGCGGGTCGTCAACGTCGGCTCCAGCTCGACCCGCGAGCCGATCGCCGGCCTCAGCCTCTCCAATACCCACCGCATGGCCGCGGTCGGCTTTCTCAAGACCCTCTCGCGCGAGGTCGCCGCCGACGGGGTCACGGTCAACACCGTCGCCACCGGCCGCTTCGCCACCGAACGGCTGGCCTCCAACTACGGCTCGATCGAGGCCGCGGAAGCCGCCGCCCAGCGCGACGTACCCGCCGCGCGCCTCGGCAGGCCCGAGGAGTACGGCGACCTGGTCGCCTTCCTCTGCTCCGCTCGCGCCGCCTACATCACCGGCACGGTGATCCCGATCGACGGCGGCATGCTCCACGCGGCCTTCTGAGCCGCGGCGCGGCTCTTACGATGGGTGGGCGATGAGCCACTCCCACTCCCATGCCGGCCACAGCCACGGCGCCTCTGCCGACGCCGACCGCGGCAAGCTGACGATCGCCCTCGTCCTGATCCTCGGCTTCATGGCGGCCGAGGTGGTGACCGGGATCCTCGCCAACTCCCTGGCACTGCTCTCCGACGCGGCGCACATGCTCACCGACGCGGCCGCGATCGGCCTCTCCCTGGTCGCCATCCACTTCGCCAAGCGCCCCGCCGAGGGCCGCATGACCTTCGGCTTCAAACGGGTCGAGATCCTCTCCGCGCAGGCGAACGGGATCACGCTGCTGGTGCTGGCGACGATCATCGCGATCGAGGCCGTGCGGCGGCTCTTCGATCCGCCCGCCGTCGACGGCGGCCTGATCCTCGCCGTCGCCCTGGCCGGGATCGTCGTCAACCTGGCAGCGACGGCCACGCTCGCCAGGGCCAACCGCCAGAGCCTCAACGTCGAGGGCAGCTTCCAACACCTGCTGACCGACCTCTACGCCTTCGCCGGTACCGCGGTCGCCGCCGCGACGATCCTGCTGACCGGCTTCGACCGCGCCGACGCGATCGCCTCGCTGCTGGTCGCCGGCCTGATGCTGCGCTCGGCGTCCGGCCTGCTGCGCGAATCGGGGCGGATCTTCCTCGAGGCCTCGCCAAAGGGGATCGACCCCGAACGGATCGGCCGGCTGATGGCCGCCCAGCCCGGCGTGGTCGAGGTCCACGACCTGCACGTCTGGGAGGTGACCTCGGAGTTCCCGGCGCTCTCGGCGCACGTCACGGTCGAGCCCGACGCCGACTGCCACCGCGCCCGCCTCGAACTCGCCGAGCTGATCGAGCGCGAGTTCGGCATCCACCACACGACGCTGCAGGTCGAGCACGAGCCGAAGCGGCTCGTCCAGATCGAGGGCTAAGAAGCGCCCTCGCCCGGCGCCTCGCGCATCGAGGGGAAGAGGATCACGTCGCGCAGGGTCTTGGCGCCGCTGAGGATCATCATCAGGCGGTCGACGCCGAGGCCGGAGCCGCTCGCCGTCAGCATCCCGTATTCGAGCGCCCGCACGAACTCCTCGTCGTGCTCGTGCGGCGTCTCCTCCGCCCCCGACTCCTGCCGTTCACGCTGTTCGACGAAGTGGCGGCGCTGTTCGATCGGGTCATTGACGTCGGTGCCGCCACCGGTGATCTCCATCCCGGCGACGATCCCGTCGAAGGACGCCGCCAGCAGCTGCGGGTGCTCGGGCACCGGCTTGACCAGCGGCCAGATCGCCAGCGGCAGGTCGATGATGAAGGTCGGCTGGATCAGCTTCGGCTCGATCAGCTTGCCCTGCAGGGTGTCGACCAGCGCCGCCCAATCGTCGTCGGGCTCGGCATCGTCGCCGACGATCTCGGCCAGCTCGTCGCGGCTGGCCTTGGTGATGTCGACTCCGGTCTCTTCCTTCAGCAAGTCCTGCAGGCGCAGCCGCGGCCAGGGCGGCGCCAGGTCGATCGTCTCGCCGTCGCGCTCGACCTTGGTCGTCCCCAGCACCCGTTCGGCGACGCCGGAGACGATCCCCTCCGCCACATCCATCACGCCGTGGTAGTCGACGCCGCTGACGAACCACTCGAGCATCGTGAACTCGGGGTTGTGCTGCGGCGACATCCCCTCGTTGCGGAAGAACTTGCCGAGCTCGTAGACGTTCTCGAAGCCGCCGACGATCGCCCGCTTCAGGTACAGCTCGGTCGCGATCCGCAGGAACAGGTGGCGGTCGAGCGCGTTGTGGTGGGTCTTGAACGGGCGCGCCGCCGCGCCACCCGTCATCCGCTGCAGGATCGGCGTTTCCAGCTCGACGTAGTCGCGTTCGTCGAGGTGGTCGCGGATAGCCTTGACCACCTTGGCGCGCATCTGGAAGATCTCACGCGAGCGCTCGTTCGCCATCAGGTCGAGCTCGCGCTGGCGGTAGCGGACCTCGGGATCGGAGATGCCGTGGAAGAGGTCGGGCGGGTCGCGCAGCGCCTTGGCCAGCAGGGTGCACTCGGCCACCGCCACCGCCAGCTGGCCGCGCTTGGTCACGTGCAGGTGGCCGTCGACGCCGACCAGGTCGCCGATGTCGAGGTCCTCGATCCGGTCGAACGCCTCCTGGCCGAGCGCGTCGACGCGAGCATAGGCCTGGATCGTCCCGGTCAGGTCGCGGACGTCGAAGAAGAGCGTCTTGCCGTGGCCACGCTCGCCGACGACCCGCCCGGCGATCCGGCAGGTGTGCTCGGGGTGCTCGCCCTCCCCCAGCTCGGCGGGATCGTGCGCGGCGAGGACCGTCGCGATCTTGTCGCGGTCCGGAAAGGAGAAGGGGAATGGCTCGATCCCTTCGGACCGCAGCCGCTCGACCTTCTCCAGACGCTCCGCCGCGCTCAAGGCGCGACGCCGACGGTTACCCGCTCACCACCCATGTAGTCGCGCATAGTAGTTGCGTCGCGCAGCATCTCGCGCATTGCCGGCCCGTGGTGCGTGTCGTGCTCCATCGCCAGCTTCCAGCCGCTCGGCGTTTCCTCGATCAGTCCGCGGATCACGCCCAGGCCGTCCGCCCCACAGTTGCCGGTGACCGCGATCCGCGGCTCGCGCTTGATCTCCGGCGAGCGCTCGTCGATCGTCTCGTCGGTGACGTAGGGCAGGTTGGCGATCACCATGTCGACGTCTTCCTCCAACACCGCCTCCGGCAGGCCTTCGGCGACGGTGACCTCCAGCTCGAGGCCAAGGCGCTCGGCGTTCTCGCGCGCGGCCTCGGCCGCTTCGGGCGAGAGGTCCGAGGCGGTGATGCGCAGGTCCGGGCGCTCGGACATCAGCGCCAGGGCGATCGCGCCCGAGCCGGTGCCGACCTCGTGCACGCGGGCGCCCTGCGGCAGTTCGGCGCCGACCTCGACCAGCAGCTCGGTCTCGCGGCGCGGCCAGAGGACGCGCGGGTCGACGTGGATCTCGAGGTCGCGGAAGGGGGCGCGTTCGAGCACATAGGCCAAGGGCTCGTGGTCGGCGCGGCGGGCAACCGCGGCCTCGATCGCTGCGACGACCTGTGGGGATGCCTCGCCGGAGCCGTCGCGAGAGAGCTCCTCGACGCTGACGCCAAGCGCGTTGGCGACAAGCGCCGCGGCGTCGCCGGCCGGGTCTTCGCAACCCGCTGCCCTGATCGTCTCCGTCGCGGTGTCAAGCAGCTCGCCGACCGTCGCGGCGGACGAACCTCCCCCGCTACCGGTCTCCACTGCGTCCACTCCACTCGCCTCCTCGTTTAACTAAAAGTATTTTGCGCAAGATTAACAGCGCCTCCGCGAGACAGGGTCCCGTGTCGCTGCCTGACCAGGCAGATCCAGAGAACGCCGGCGAGCATCATTGCAAGGCTCTCCAGCTGGGGACCGGTCAGACCAAGCGCGGCCTCGCTGTTGCGCCTGAGGAACTCGACCAGGAAGCGCTCGGCGCCGGCGTATACGAGGTAGGCCGCGAACAGCACCCCGGCGCGGAAGCGCTCGCGCAGCTGCCACAGCATCCACGCCCCGAGGCCCATCGCCAGCGTCTCGTAGACCGGGGTCGGGTGGACGGTGCGATCGGTGGGGACGGTGCCGTCGGGGTAGGACATCGCCCAGGGCCCGTTCCACGGCTTGCCGTAGTCGCCGTCGCCGGAGAGCTGGCAGCCGACACGGCCGACCGCGTAGCCGAGCGCGAGCGCGGGCGCCGCCAGGTCGAGCAGCGCCAGGCCGACGAAGTCGCGGTACCAGGCCCAGGCGAGGACGGCGAGGGCGCCGCCGATCGCGCCGCCGTACCAGACCAGCCCCGAGCCGCCGAAGAGGTTGCCGAGCAGATCGCCCTTGACGCTGTCGTAGTTCTGGACGATGAAGTAGAGGCGCGAGCCGACGACGCCGCCGGCGAGGGCGGCGAAGCCCATCTCATAGGCCCAGTCGACCGGCTTGCCGATCTCCTTCAACCGCTTGGCGATCAGCGCCCCGGCGGCGAGGAAGGCAAGGGCGAACATCAGGCCGAAGGTCTGCAGGGTCAGCGGGCCGAGGGTGATCTCCGGGTACATGCCTACTCGACGAGAAGCGTACGCAGCAGCGCCTTCTGGGTGTGGAGGCGGTTCTCGGCCTGGTCCCAGACGGCGGAGCGCGGGCCGTAGAGGACCTCGGCGGCGATCTCCTCGCCGGGGTGGGCGGGAAGGCAGTGGAGGACGATCGCGCTGTCCTTGGCCGCGCCGAGCAGGTCGGCGTCGACGCGGAACGGGGTCAGGTCGGCGCGGCGGCGATCCGCCGCCTTCTCGTCGCCCATGCTGACCCAGACGTCGGTGTAGATCGCGTCGGCGCCGGAGACGGCGAGGCGCGGGTCCTCGGTCAGCTTGACGCCATGTCCCTCCTCCAGCTGATATCCCGCTGGCGCGGCGACGGTCAGCTCGACATCGGTCAGCTCGCAGGCGATCGCGAGTGAGCGGGCGACGTTGTTGCCGTCGCCGACGTAGGCGAGGCGCAGCCCGCGCAGGTCGCCGAAGCGCTCGCGCAGCGTGAGCAGGTCGGCGAGCGCCTGGCAGGGGTGGTGGAGCGGGGTGAGCGCGTTGACGACCGGGACCTCGGCCTCGGCGGCCAGCTCGGCGACCGCCTCGTGGGAGCCAGAGCGGATCACGATCGCGTCGAGGTAGCGCGAGAGCACGCGGCCGGTGTCGCCGGGCGACTCGCCACGCGAGAGCTGCATTTCGTCGCCGCGCAGGACGATCGGCGTCGCGCCGAGCTCGGCGACGCCGACCTCGAAGGAGATCCGCGTCCGGGTCGAGGGCTTCTCGAAGACCAAAGCGATGCTGCACCCGGCCAGCGATGTGTCCGGGGCGCCTTTTGAGTGCACGGCACCAGAAACGCGCCCCGCGGCGCGGCCGGCTTTGAGTTCGGCGGCGAGATCGAGCAGCTCGAAGAGCTCGAAGGCCCCGAGCTCTTCGCCGGTGAGGAAGTCGCGCTTCAAGGCGGAGATACTAGGGGGGTGGAGGTCACGGCAATCTCTTGGAACCTCTTCCACGGGCGCGACTTCCCACCCGATCCGGCGCTGCGCACCTGGCGCTCGCGGTTGCTGCGCGTGACCGAGCGCAACGAGACCCACGTTCAGGTCAACCGCGAGCTGCTGCCCGAGTTCTGCCATCTGCTGGCCGGCGCAGAGTGGGACGTGGCGCTGCTGCAGGAGTGCCCGCCGCGCTGGTGGGGGCCACTGGCGGAGGCCTGCGACGCGGAGGCGCACGGCGTCCTCACCTCGCGCAACTCGCTCGGCTCCCTGCGCGCGCTCGCCGCCCGACTCAACCCCGACCTGATCGCCTCGGGCGAGGGCGGCTCGAACCTCACCCTGGTACGAGGCGGAATCGTCGCGCGCCGCGAGCTGACGATCCACGAAGGCAAGCCCGAGCGGCGGGCGATGGCCTTCACCCGCACCGGCTCGGGCATCTGCGTCGCCAACCTGCACGCGACCAACGACCGTCCCGAGCTGGCGAGCGAGGACGTGCTGCGCGCCGCAGAGGCCGCAAGCGGGTGGGCGGCCGAGGCGCCACTGATCTTCGGCGGCGACCTCAACCTGCGGCCGCGGCAGAGCCCCGCGCTCTTCGCCGAGCTTGCCGAGCGCTTCGGCTTAGCCGCCCCGACCGCGCCCGACGCGATCGATCACATCCTCTCGCGCGGGCTCGAAATGGTCGAGGCCCCTCACCAGTGGCCTCCCCAACAGCGGGAGCTGAACGAGGACGGCCTCGCCCTCCGCCTCTCCGACCACGCTCCGGTGGAGGCACGTTTCGCCCTGTCAACCTCAAGGTAATGAGATAGTCAGTCATCGAAACCGCAAAAACCCTTCTCCAGGGAGGGTTTTTGCGGTCTCGACGCCCCAACCCCAAGCGAGACAGGAGGCAACTGAGCATGGCCACGAAAAACCAGTCGTCCGGCAAAGCGGCGAAAAAAGCGAAAGTCGGGTCGCAGGCCAAGAAAGCGTCCGCTCGCAAGCCGGCGCCCAAATCGAAAGCCAAAGGCAAAGCGAAACCGAAAGCGGCCAAAAAAGCCGGCCGGAGCAGCGTCACCGGCCTCGACAAGAGCGTCGAGCAGTTCCGCGAGAGCCTCGAACACAGCGTCACCCTGAGCAAGGACCGTCTGCAGGAGGTCGTCGACGACGCGGTCAAGCGCGGCCGGATGACCCGCGGCGACGCCGAGAAGATGGTCTCCGACCTGATCAAACGCGGCCGCCGGCAGACCGACGGCCTGCTCAAAGAGCTGGAACGACTGGTCAAACAGGCGCGCAAAGAGGTCGGCGGGCGGGCGGCGCCGGTGCGCAAACAGGCGACTCAGGCGGCGCGCCGCGCGCGCAAGAAACTCGGCTAGCGGGCAACTGGGCGCCTTGTCACCGACCGGGCAACAAGCGCGCCCTGGCGCGGCCTCTCGACCGAAGCGCGGCGAGCTGCTCGAGGTCGAGATCGACTCGCTCGCCTTCGGCGGGCGGGGCGTCGCCCGGGTCGACGGCTACGTGGTCTTCGTCAGTGGTGGCCTGCCCGGCGATCTGGTCCGGGCGGAGATCACCAAACCGAAGGGCCGCTTCGCCGAGGCGCGGGCGGTCGAGCTGCTGCGGCCCGGCGCCGACCGCGTCGCCAACCGCTGCCTGCACGAAGGCGAGCCCTGCCCCGGCGCGCCCTGGCAGGGCCTCGCTTACGAGCAGCAGCTCGTCCACAAGCGCGCCCAGGTCGACGAGGCGCTGCGCCGCATCGGCGGCCTCGACGGCTTCGAGCTCGAGGAGATCGAGCCAGCGGTCGAGCAGTGGCGCTACCGCAACAAGCTCGAATACTCCTTCGGCCCGCGCGGCGAGGAGACGGTGCTCGGCTTCCATGCGAGCGGGCGCTGGGACCTCGTGGTCGGGGTCGAGGACTGCCTGCTCGCCTCCGAGCGCGGCAACGACGCACGCAACGAGGTGCGCGAGTGGGCGCGCGAGGAATCGGTTCCCCCCTACGACCGCCAGGCGGGGAACGGCACGCTATGCAACCTCGTCGTGCGCGAGGGCCGCCGCACCGGCCAGATCCAGACCCGCCTGGTGACCACACCGAAGCGCTTCTCCAAGCCCCCGGTCGACCTGCACACGGTGATCGAGGACGGCTCGAGCAGCAGCGAGGGCCCGACAGGCGTGCTCGGCGAGGAGATGCTGCGCGAGCGGCTCTGCGGGCTCGAGTTCGAGATGTCCTACAACGCCTTCTTCCAGACCAACACCGAGATGGCCGAGCGCCTCTACTCGGTGGCCGGCGAGTACGCGGGATTGAGCGGCGGTGAGCGGGTCTTCGACCTCTACTGCGGGATCGGCACGATCGGCCTGACGATGGCGGCCAAGGCGGGTGAGGTCTGGGGGCTGGAGATCGTCCCCGACGCGATCGCCGACGCCGAGCGCAACGCCGAGCGCAACGGGATCGAGAACGCCCGCTTCATGGCCGGCAGCGCGCGCACCGGCGTGCGACCGCTGGTCGAGGCGGCCGGCAAGCCCGACGTCGTCCTGCTCGACCCGCCCCGCCCCGGCCTCTCGCAGAAGATCGTCCGCCGCGTGCTCGAGTGCGAGGCGAAGCGGATCGTCTACGTCTCCTGCAACCCGACCACGCTGGCGCCGAACGCCGCGCAACTGGTCGAGGCTGGCTATACCCTGCGCCGCGTGAAGCCGGTCGACATGTTCCCCCAGACCCCCCACATCGAGTGCGTGGCGGTCTTCGACCGAGACCAAACCGCCACCTCCTCCGCTTCGCGTCCGGGGGCGGCGGGAGGGGGCAGCTGATGCCGCGCGGCTTCGGTGTCGCGGCGGGGCTAGACCCCGAGGTGGCGCGACCGCTCGCCGCTCGCTGCGCCGAGCTCGACTACGACTCGGTCTGGTCCAACGACCACCCCGGCGCCAAGGGGCTGGAGACGCTGGCCGAGTTCGCCGCCGCGGCGCCGGAGCTGGACCTCGGCGTCGCCGTGATCGCCCTCGACCGCACCTCGCCGCAGGAGATCGCCGCCGACATCGCGCGGCTCGACCTCGACCGATCGAAGCTCTGGCTGGGCGTAGGCGCCGGCTTCTCGGAGAAGCCGCTGACCCGCATGCGCGAGGCGCTGCCGGAGCTGCGCGAGCAACTCCCCGGCGTCCGCCTCGTCCTTGCCGCGATGGGGCCGAAGATGTGCGCCCTCGCCGGGGCCGATTTCGACGGCGCCTTCTTCAACTGGATGACCCCCGAGTTCGCCGCCCGCGCAAGGCTCCAGGTCGAGTCCGGCGCCACCGAGTCAGGCCGCGAGCCCCCACCAATCTTCGGCTACGTCCGCACGGCAGTAGGTCCCGATGCCACCGACCGCCTCGCCAAGGAGGAGTCCTTCTACCGCGACCTCCACGCCGGCTACCGCAACCACTTCGACCGCCTGGCCGAGCCCGAGGGCACGGTGGGCGTAGCGGCAGCCGACGGCGACACAGCCAAAAAGAAGCTCGCCGCCTACACCGCCCTCGACACAGTGGTCGTTCGAGGCCTTGCCTCGGCCAACGTGAACGCGATGACCTCTGTCGCCGAGGCAGCTGCACCGTAGGGAGGGACGAGGGGTGTCCCCCTCGCGCGGCGGCGTCCTGTTTTTCGCCCTTCAGAGTCCTCGAGAGCTGACCACCGTCCGGCGAAAAACCCAGCAAGCGAGGGGGACACCCCTCGTCCCTCCCCAACCAAGCGTTAGTAAGGCGGCAGGTCCTCGTACCAGTCGCCGAGGGTCTTGAAGGAGCGCCAGAAGCGCGCCTTGGCGTTCTCTTCGTCCAGCGACTCGTCGATGTCGGGCGTGTAGAGGGCGTCGATCGTCGGCGTGAAGGCCTGGATCTCACCCTCGCGCGGCTCGATCCTGCGCGAGAGGGGAAGCTCGAGCCCGTTGAGGACACGCAGCGCGGGCTCGCCCATGACGACGACGATCTTCGGCTGCACGATCGCCAGCTCCTCGACCACGCGCCGCACGCACTGCTCGGCGGCCAGGTCGGGCTCGGCAATCGGGCACTTGACGCAGAGCGTGCCGTAGACGACCAGCGGGTCGATCCCCAGCCGCTTGAAGCTTTTCATCAGCGCGTTGCCGGCGCGGCCATAGAAGGCGACCCCCTCTTCGATCTCGGCGACGCCGGGGGCGTGCTTGAGCATGAAGACGTCGGCCTGCGGGTGGCCCGAGCCCAGCACCGGCATCAGCTTGCCGCGCGGGCAGTGCGGGCACTCCTGCAGCTCGTGGGTCATCTGGTTGAGCTCGCGGATCGCTCGCTCCAGGTACTTCTCCCGTATCTCGTCGTCGGTCGCCGGCATGCTCGGCGATCTCTTTGACGGGCCGGGCGCGGCTCCTTTCGAGCGAGCCTCCTGCATCAGCTCTTGCTCGCGGTGCGCCCGTTCGAGCGCCGCTTCCCACGCGGCCGCCCGCCCTTCACCGGCTTGGCGTCAGGGACGCTGCGCTTCGGCGCCTTCTGTCGCCCGGCCGTCTGCAGCAACTTCAGCGCCTGCACGTAGACGAGGTTCTTGTGCTTGCGGGTGATGTCGGCGTCGCGCATCGCCTCGAGGAACTCGGCCGGTCCGTCGAACTCGTGGATCCGCACCCGCACGCTGCCCAGCCCCTGGGCGACGTGGCTGTCGGAGCCGGCGCCGGAGACGATCCGGTACTTGCGGGCGAAGCGCTCGGCCTCTTCGTTGAATGCGGTCAGCGCCACCCGCGGGTTGAAGACCTCGAGGATGTCGATCTCCTCGACGATGTCGAGCAGGTGCTCATAGTCGGGCACCGAGTGGAAGCGGTCGAACGGGTGCGGGACGTAGACGAGGCCGTTCTGCTCGCGGATCGCGGCGATCGTCTCCGCCATCGTCATCCCCTTCGGGATCTTCTGCTCGAGGAAGAGGCCTATCACCTCGCCCTGCTCGGCGGTCTTCACCTCCTCGGCGACGATCACCTCGATCCCGCCCATCTCCGCCGCGATCCGCCGCGCCTCCAGTGCGCCGGAGACCTCGTTGTGGTCGGTGATCGCGATCGCACCGAGGCCGCGATCGCGCGCCGTCTCCAGCAGCACCTCGACCGGCGTCGCGCAGTCGGGCGAGTGGTCGGTGTGCATGTGCAGGTCGACCTCTATCAAGGGACGCCCGGCGATCCGCTCACGCACCTCCGGGTTGCCAGCCGGGTCGTGGCGGCGGGCGAGCAGGCGACGGTAGATCGCTTCGAACTCGGCCGCCACAGACGCCCAGTCGCGCCCCTCACCCGCCGGCTCGACCAGCTCGTAGGGCCCGGGGAAGTAGCTCTCCAGCAGCTTGCCGGTGGTCGGGGTGGCGACGGTGCGAGCGTCGAGGCGGCCGAAGAAGATCTCGACCAGCGGCCGTGCCACCTGGGTCGAGAGCACCCGCTCCTGCGGTTTGTGGAAGCTGGCGACGTTGAGCGAGAAGGAGTGGCGCAGCGCCGCCGAGGAGACGCTGGGCGCGAACGGCTCGTGGACGTGAACGATGTCGGGCGGGTTGGAGCCGAGCAGGCGCTTGGTCGAATCGCCGGCGAAGACGCGCCGCACATCGTGGCCGCGCTGCTCCAGCTCCTCGGAGACCCGCCCGGCGAACTCGTTGACCCGGTTGGCGGTGCCCCGACGGTGGGGCGTGACCTGGACTATCGAGAGCGGCTCCACCGGCACAGGGCAAGCATAAGAGCCCGCCGCAGGGCGGGCTCTCGCTAGGCCTTCGTCTCGACCTGAGCGGGCGCCGGCGCCTTGCCGCGCGCGTGCTCGGCGATGAACTCCTCGGTCTGCTCGCGTGCCTCGTCGTCGGGCCGCTGACTGTGCGGCGACTTCATCAGGTAGCTCGACGGTCCGTCGAGCTGGCCGGTGATGCCGTTGTTCAGCGCCAGCTTGATGATCCGCACCGCGTCGATGACGACGCCGGCCGAGTTGGGCGAGTCCCAGACCTCGAGCTTGAGCTCGAGGTTGAGCGGCACGTCGCCGAACGATTTGCCCTCGAGGCGGATGTGCGCCCACTTGCGGTCGGTCAGCCAGGGAACGTAGTCGGACGGCCCGACGTGGACGTCCTCGGCGGGCAGGTCATGGCCCATGATCGAGGTGACCGCGTTGGTCTTCGAGATCTTCTTCGAGTCGAGCCGCTCGCGCTCGAGCATGTTGTAGAAGTCCATGTTGCCGCCGACGTTGAGCTGCGAGGTGCGCTC
>JAPVSJ010000069.1:0-2167 GCA_047519745.1 Actinomycetota bacterium
CACCACCGACTGGATGCCGATCGACCTCAAGATCTACGAGAACTTCCCCGAGGCCGTCGCCCGCTACAAGCACTTCGACCTGCTGATGGTCAACTCGATCTTCGACGGGATGAACCTCGTCGCCAAGGAGGCGCCAGCCGTCAACACCCGCGACGGCGTCTTGATGCTCTCCGAGAACACCGGCTCGCACGAGGAGCTGGCCGACTGCGTCCTCTCGGTCAATCCCTTCGACATCCAGGAGCAGGCCGACGCGATCCACCGGGCGCTGACGATGGAGCCCGAGGAGCGCAAGCTGCGGGCGCAGCACCTGAAGGAGATCATCTACTCGCGCAACCCTGGGGACTGGGTCGATGAGCAGTTGAAGGACATCGCGGAGTTGCGCGAGGCTGTGGCGTAGGGGGGAGATTTCCTTGGTCTGAGGACTTAGTGGCTGTATGGGATTGCGCATCCGCTGGCAGCTTGCGGCCAAGGGAACTGCTGTGGTTATTGCAGGCCTCGTTGCGCTGCAGCTTGTTCCAGCTCTACTAGAGCCGCCAGCTCCCGAACCCCTGCCGGCAGACGTGGGCTTGCCCCAAGTAGTGGCTGCGCCCAAGCTGAAAGAGCGTCGGCCGAAGAGGCATCTCGGGCGGGTGGTGTCGGATGGGGGTGCCCGGACGGGGCGGCGTCCTGTTTTTCGCCCCAACCACGATCTCGGACGGCCGCGAAAGCCGAGGCGAAAAACCCAGCCTCGGCCGGGCACCCCCATCCGGCGACAGGACCCGCCCGCCGAAGCCCCAGTCCCTGCCGCCCCTCCGCCTGTCCCAGAAGCACCTCCACCTGTGGTTGAAGCGCCGCCACCCGCGCCTGCGGACGACGGGTCCATGGAGTTTGCGCCCCGCTAGCTATAGTCCGACGCCGTTTTGGCCGCACCACGCGAATACGAGCTGGTTCTGATGTTGGACCCGGGGCAGGATGCCGCGGCCCGCGACGCTGTCGCCAACGAGGCGAAGAGCCAGATCGAGGCCAAAGGGACGCTGAAGCACGAGAACGTCTGGGGCCTGCGCAAGATGGCCTACGAGATCAACAAGCGCAACGAGGCCGACTACCGCTGGTTCCGCTTCGAGGCACCGACGGAGCTGCTCGAGCAGCTCGACCACAACCTGAAGATCGCCGACGGTGTGCTGCGCTTCCGCATCTTCAAAGTCGACGCCGACACGCCTGTGGTCGTGCCACCGGCGACCAGCGCACCTGGTCCCGCGGCATCGCGCGAGCGGCCGTCCGCACCGCAGGCGGCCCCTGCCGAGGCCCCCGCGACCGAGGCGCCCGCTGCGGTTGCCGTTGCCGAGCCGGCTGTCGAGCCCGCGACCGAGGCGCCCGAGGCGGAACCTGAGGCCGAGGCGCCAAGCGAGACCCCGGAGCCGGCAGCCGAGGCTCCTGAGCCCGCCGCCGAGCCTGAGGCTCCCGAGGCCCAGGCCGAGGGCGAGCCCGGCGACTCCGCCGCCTAGTCTCTCTTTTCACGCAGATTCCGGTTTTGGGGGGGAGAGTCGCGCCGCCTGCGCTCTTAGACTGGTATCTCGACAAACGATCTTGAGGAGTGAGAGCCGTGGCGGCTTCGAACATCAACGTGGTGGTCATCACCGGGAACCTGACCCAGGACCCCGAACTGCGCCATCTGGGCAGCGGAACGGCGGTCTGCGAGCTGCGGGTTGCGGTCAACAGCAGGCGCAAGGACGGCTCCACCGGCGAATGGGTCGACAAGCCCAACTACTTCAACGTGACCGTCTGGGGAGCGCAGGGCGAGAACTGCGCCAACTACCTCTCCAAGGGCCGGCCGGTCGCGATCGAAGGCCGGCTCGACTGGCGCGAGTGGGAGGCCAAAGAGGGCGGCGGCAAACGGCAGGCCGTGCAGATCATCGCCAACTCGGTCCAGTTCCTCGGCTCGCGCGACGGCGGTGGAGGAGGGGGCAACGGCAACGGTGGCGGTGGCTTCACTCCACAGAGCGACACGCCGGCAGATCCCAGCGACTTCGACGCCGCCCCGGCCGGTGCCGGCGGGGGCGGCAACGACGACGACATTCCTTTCTGACGGCCCCAGGCGTTGCCATACGGCGTCCTCGGGCGGCCTCCTCGGGTCACGCACAGAGTGCGCTCCCCTCGTCGGTCCTTCCTGCGTCCTCGTCTGGCAACG
>JAPVSJ010000070.1:0-7199 GCA_047519745.1 Actinomycetota bacterium
TCGACGACAAACTGCTCGGCATCTCGCGCCGCCACCTGCGCACCGAACTGGATCTGGTCGTCACCGCGCAGCAGGTGCGCAGCTACAAGCCCGACCCGGTCCACTTCAAAGAGTGCGCACGCCGGATCGGTGGCAAAAAAGGCTGGGTCCACATCTGCTGCGACTACACGACCGACGTCGCGCCGCTGCTGAAAATGAAGGTCCCTGTGATCTGGGTCAACCGCCACGGCGAGAAGCTCGATGGCCGTAAAGCGCCGAGCGCGACCGTGAAGAACTTCCGTGAAGCGGCGAAAAAGCTCGGCGCCGGTTGACCGGCCCGTCCTAGCTGTCTTCTAGCGTTCCGCATTCGCAACTTCGCCCCAGGGTGGCGGTTAGGACCCGTAGACCGCCCGGAGGCGCCTGAATCCGATGGACCGAGTCAGCCACAGCCGATTGTCCTCGCGCGCTCGCCCGCTCCTCGCGGCGGCGCTGCTGGCGCTGCTCTGCGCGCTGGTGCTCAGCGTCGCCCGCGCTCACGCCCTGGAAGTCGAAGAAGAACCGCCGCTCGACCCCAACCCAGAACCGCCGAGCTTCGTCGTCATCCAGACCGACGACCAGACCCTCGACGAGCTCTACGCCGCCTTCACCCCCTTCCCCGGCGCGGCGGCGATCCGCGCGATGCCAAACACGCTCGAACTGCTGGCCGGGAAAGGGATGACCTTCAACCGCTACTACGTCTCCTACCCGCTCTGCTGCCCCTCGCGGGTCAGCCTGCTGACCGGCCGCTACGCCCACAACACCGGCGTCAAAGGCAACGTGCAGCCCAACGGCGGCTACTTCGGCTTCTCCTTCCGCGCCGCCGACAGCCACAATCTCGCCACCTGGCTGCAGGGCGCCGGCTACCGCACGATCCACATCGGCAAGTTCCTCAACGGCTACGGCGACGAACCGTACGACAACGGAACCACGGTGCCGCCGGGCTGGGACTCCTGGCACACCGTGCTCAACGCCGACACCCACCACTACTTCTATGGCTACACACTCAACAACAACGGCCAGGTCAGCGAACCGTACGGCAACTCTGGGACCTGGGAACCACGGGAATACACCGAACGCGACCCGGCCGGATGCCCATTCGCCCCCGAAGAAGGTCGCCCGTGCCTATATGAGACCGACGTCTTCAACTGGATGGCGCGGGAAGAAATGCTGGCGACGCCGCCCGAACAGCCCTTCTATATGCAGGTCGACTACACGGCTCCGCATGGCGACTTCCGCAAGCCGGCCGGTCCCGAGCCGGCGGTCCGCCACTACAACTGGTTCAAGGGCGCGAAGCTGCCCCACAACCGCGCGGAAGGGTTCGACGAGGGCAACGTCAGCGACAAGCCGAGCTTCATCCGCGAAGCCGAACACCTGACCCCGAACGACACGCGGACCTACAAGGTCTACTACGAGAAGGCGCTGGAGTCGCTGCGCTCGGTCGACGACGGGGTCAAAGAGATCGTCGACACCCTGGGCCAGCTGCACCGCCTGCGCAACACCTACATCCTCTTCACCTCCGACAACGGCTTCTTCTACGGCGAGCATCGCCTGATCGGCGGCAAGTTCCTCTCCTACGAGCCCTCGACGCACCTGCCCTTCCTGATCCGCGGGCCCGGGATCAAGCCCGACACGTCGACCGGGGAGCTGACGGCGAACATCGACATCGCGCCGACCATCCTCGACCTGGCCGGGGTCGAACCGGACAAGAGCGTCGACGGGCGCTCGATGGTCCCTTTCCTGCGCGATCCGGAACTGCGCAGCCGCCGTCCGATCATCTTCGAGTCCTTCGTGCAGACGAGCGACGTCGAAGCAAACGGCGCGATCTCGACCACCGGCGAAGGCGACGGCGGGGTTCCGGGGGGCGACGGGAGCACGGACCCGAAGCCAAGGGCGAGCGCTTCCAGCACCGACGCCACCGCGCAGGCCTCGCTGCTGGCGCCGCCGCTGAACTACGAGGGAATCCGCCTCGGCCCCTACAAGTACATCGCCTGGCCGGACGGGGAGAAGGAGCTCTACAACATCAACAAGGACCCGAACGAGCTCAACAACATAGTCAGAGAGCCGAACTTCTACCCGATCCGCAACTTCCTCCACCGGCAACTGCGGCGCTACGAGAACTGCGTCGGGCGCGAATGCCGCGAACCGACCCCGCCGTTCCCACTCACCCAAATCGAATTCGAGCGCCTACGGGAAAAGCGCCAGCAGGAAATCCGCGAACACGAACGCGAACGGGAAAAGGAACAGCGCGAACGCGAACGGGAACACCCTGGCAAGGGGAAGTAGGGGCGGTAGTCCTCTGTTCGGACAAACGGCGGTCTAATTAGACCGCCGTTTTGAGTATCCGCCCGCCCAGAGGACTACCGCCCCTACTCGATGACCGCGAGTACGTCCCCGTTCGATACTGAAGCGCCTTGAGCGACGTTGAGAGTGGTGACCTTGCCGGAGCGGTGGGCGGCTATCTCGTTCTCCATCTTCATCGCCTCGATCACGCAGATCAGGTCGCCCTCCTCGACGGTCACGCCCTGCTCGACCGCGACTTTGAGCACGGTGCCCTGCAGCGGCGAGGGCAGCGACTCGCTGGAGGCGCTGGCGCCCCCTCCCGCCTTGCGCTCGCGTTTTGGCGGCTTCTTGCCAGCCGCGACGGGGGCCGCCCCGGCGGTCGCCTCGCCGATCACCTTTACGTCGAAGAGCTTGCCGGAGACCTCGACCTTGTAGTCGCGGGCGACAACCTCGGCGCCCTCGGGCAGCTCGGGCGCCCCGGTCTCCACAGGGGCCGTCGTCTTCAGCCACTCGCGATCCTCCATCAGGTCGCGGCAGGTCTCCCCCTTCGCCCACTGCTCGGTTGCGAGGATCGCGCAGTGGAAGGGGATCAGCGTGGTCAGTCCGCCGACCTCGTACTCGCCCAGCGCGCGCAGCATGCGCCGCGTCGCGTGCTCGCGGTCGACGTCCCAGACGATCAGCTTGGCGACCATCGGGTCGTACATCGGCGTCACCTCGGAGCCGGCTTCGACCCCCGAGTCGACGCGGACACCCGGCCCCGCCGGCTCGCGGTAGGAGGTGATCGCCCCTGGCGCCGGCGCGAATTTCTTGTGCGCGGCCTCGGCGTTGATCCGGCACTCGATCGCGTGGCCGCGCAGCTCGACGTCCTCCTGGGCGACGGTCAGCGGCTCGCCGGCGGCGACCAGCACCTGCTCGCGGACGATGTCGACCCCGGTGACCATCTCGGTCACGCAGTGCTCGACCTGGACCCGCGTGTTCATCTCGAGGAAGAAGTACTCGTCGCCGACCTGCATGCCCTCGACCGTGCCGGCGCCGCGGTAGCCGACGGCGGCGGCCGCATCGGTGGCGATCTTGCCGATCCGCTCGCGCATCTCCGCGTCGACCTGGGGCCCCGGCGCCTCCTCGATCACCTTCTGGTGACGGCGCTGGATCGAGCAGTCGCGCTCGCCGAGGTGGATGACGTTCCCATGCGAGTCGGCGAGCACCTGGACCTCGACGTGGCGTGGGTCCTCGAGATAGCGCTCGACGTAGACGCGCGAGTCGGAGAAGAACTTCTCGCCTTCGCGCGCCGCTCCTTCGAAGGCCTCCTGCAGGTCGTCGGGCGTCAGCGCGACGCGAAAGCCCTTGCCGCCACCGCCGCCCGCCGCCTTGCAGGCGACCGGGTAGCCGGCTTCCTCGGCTTGCTGCCCAGCCGCGGCGACGTCCTTCGCCGGCTCCGTCGCGCCGGGGACGATCGGCACGCCGGCCTCGGCCATGATCTCGCGCGCCCGCGTCTTCGAGCCCATCGATTCGATCGCCTCCGGCGGCGGGCCGATGAAGACGATGCCGGCCTCGGCGCAGGCGCGGGCAAAGTCGGCGTTCTCGGCGAGGAAGCCGTAGCCGGGGTGGATCGCCTCGGCACCGGCCTCCTTGGCCGTGTCGATGATCTTGAGGATGTTCAGATAGCTCTCGGCGGGAACCGCCGGGCCGATCAGATAGGCCTCGTCAGCCTCGCGCACGTGGGGCGCGTCGCGGTCGATCTCGGAATAAACGGCGACGGACCCGATGCCCATCTCCTTGAGCGTGCGGGCGACGCGAATGGCGATCTCGCCGCGGTTGGCTATGAGGACCTTCGTGAACACGGCGGCGCAGTCTATTTATGTGGCAGGCGGAGGTGAGGTCAGGGGGTCCCCCGACGGAAACCCGCGACGGAGCCTTGCGGAGGCGCTTTTCCCAGCCGCTCACAAGTTTCCTCTGGGGGACCCCCTGACCTCACCAAGCCCAACCTCTTAATAGGGTCCGCTCCGTGTTGATCGAGCTTCAATCGCATTCGACGGTGTCGGACGGGCAGCTGGCGCCGGCCGATGTCGTCGCTGAAGCTGCTAAAGCCGGCGTTACCACGTTGGCGCTGACTGACCACGATGCGATTGCGGGGGTGCCGGAGGCGGAACGAGCAGCTGGCGAGCACGGGATCGAGCTGGTGCCCGCTATCGAGATGTCGTGCGTGCACGAGTACGCGGAAGACCTGCACGTCTGCGGCTACTGGGTGGACCTAGGGGCGATCGCCCCCGCCTGCGAGCGGGCGCAGCACGAGCGGGTCGCGCGGGCCGGGGAGATCGTCGCGAAGCTGCGCGGGGAGGGCTTCGACCTGCATCTGGAGGACGCCGTGCGCGAGGCCGGCGACGCTCTCTCGATCGGGCGGCCGCACATCGCCCGCGCGGCCGGCGCCACCGGCGACCTCGGGCCGTTCTTCGAGGAGTATCTGGTGCCCGGTGCCAAGGCCTTCGTGCCGCGCCGCTGGCCCACCGCCGAGCAGGCCGTGGAGACGATCAAGCAGGCGGGGGGCATCGCCATCGTCGCCCATCCCTACTGGGACATCTCGGACCCGGCCGAGGTCGACGAGCTGATCCGCGCCCTCGACGTCGACGGCGTCGAGACCTTCTACCCGACCCACAACAAGGAGCAGACCGAGCACCTGCTGGAGCTCTGCGAGGAGCTCGACCTGATCCCGACGGCCTCCTCCGACTATCACGGCCCGACCCACAAGACCTTCGCCGAGTTCGGCGCCTACGACACCTACGGCCTCGCCGAACCTCAGGTTCCTCGTTTGTAGCGACTGGCGACGTACTCCTCGACCCACACGGTCGAGCTCCGCCACGTGCCATCGGTTGCCTTTACGGCCTTGAGCCGACCGCGTACCGCCGCCACGCGCAGCGCATTCGCGGACAGCTCCCTCGTCGCCAGCGCCGGCAGCGGCACCAAGCGTGCCGGACCGGCAATCGCGGGGACGACGAACTTGTAGAGGTTGTCGAGCACCGCCCGCGCCAGGAGCTCGCCGAGCGGACCGAGGTCTCCGTCGTCGGCACGGTGCAGCGCGGCCAAATAGCGAGCGCGGTCGCCCTTGTAGATGATCGCCGGCGGGTAGCCGAGGCGGACCAACAGGAGGTTGAGCAGTAGGCGGCCCGCGCGTCCATTCCCGTCGAGGAAGGGGTGGATCTGCTCGAATCGTGAATGAAGGCGCGCGAGCGCCTCGGCGATATCGGCCTCATCTCCTCCCCGGAGGGACCGGGCGTCGGCGAGCCAGTCGTGAACCAAGACCGGCACCTCGGTCCACTGGGGCGGCCTCATCCCCGCCGGAAACGGCTCGATGTCGTGCTCGCGAAACGAACCTGGCGCCTCCCGGGGTGTGGCCTGCGGGTGCGGAGCTACATCCCAAACCGGGGTCATCGCCAGCGAGTGGACCTCGCGCACCTCGGAGAGACTGATCAGATCGCCGTCCTGCCAGTCACCCGGCCGTATGCCGTGGCCGTAGAACTCGTATTTGTTCGTCTAGCGGCTAACTAATTGTTCCGAACAAATTCAGCCTCCGCGGTGGCGCCGCAGCACGATCACCTTTTCGCGCTTGCGCGGTTCGCCGCCGGTGGGCGTGAAGGTGACCGCGACCCGGATCCGGCCCTTGCCGTGCTGCCTGAGGAAGATCCGCAGCCGCACCTTGGGCTTGATCGGCAGCGCCACCGTCGTCGCCTGGCGCGCGGTCCGCGACAGCCGGCGGAAACCCCTGCCGGTCAAGCTCACCTTCCCCGGCCCGGGCACGCGCACATAGAGCACCGCAAACCCGTTGGCCCGGTTCTTCCTCAGACCCGCGAAGTGGAACTTGTTCGAGGGCGGTTTCACGCCAGGGTCGACGATCGGTTCCGGTTCGACCGGCTTGCAGGGCGGCGGTGGCGTCCCGGGCTCGCCGAAGCGCAGGACCCTCGCCAGCGACGTGGCGGACTCGGTCGCGAAGACGTTGCCCTGACAGGCGGCACCGACGCCGGCGACGTTCGGCGCGGCTTCGACGCTGCCGAGGAACCCGCCGCCTTCGCTGAAGTGGACGACCCGCTCAGCCGTTTCGTCAGCCACGTAGATCCCTCCCTGGCCATCGGAGACGAGCGCGACCGGCCCGCTCAGCTCACCCTGCCCGCTCCCGGTCCCGCCAATCGTGCGAATAGGCCCGACCCCTTGCTTGGTAAAGACGTCGACCCGTTCGTTGGCGAAGTCGGCGACGTAGAGGTCGCCGTCAGCGCCGACGATCACGTCGCGGGGCGAAAGGAGGCCAGCCGGTTCGATCGGCGCCAGGGGGTTCCCTTCGGTGTCGTAGACCGCGATGCGTTCGTTGCCGCGGTCGGCGACGTAGACGGTCGAGCCGTCGACGGCGATGCCCGCGGGATCGTTCAGCTCAGGCGTGCCGAAGGCTGAGAGGAATTCACCCGAGCTGCCGAAGACGGCGACGCGGTCATCACCGCTGTCGGCGACAAAGGTCTTGCCGCTCCCGTCCAACGCAACATCCCCGGGTTGAGACAGATCAGCCCCGCCAAACGTCCGCAGAAAGCTCCCGTCCCCGGCAAAGACCGAGATCCGATCATTGCCGCTGTCAGCCACATAGAGATCCCCATCAGGAGCAACCGCCATCTGCTTAGGCGCACTCAGCTGCCCCAGCCCACCACCAAATTCCCCAAAGCTCGACAGCTGCCCAAAAGCAGCCGCGCTCGCGGGAAAAGCAAGCACCAAAGCCGCCGAGAGCAGCGCAAATCTGATTCCCCACCGCATGTTCCGCAGGTTAGGGAATCGAGAGGATCCGTCAAGGGAGGGGCCGGGGTGTCCCTCTCGCGCAGCGGCGTCCTGTTTTTCGCCCCAAAAGCGCTCTCGGACGGCCGATAAAA
>JAPVSJ010000071.1:0-6415 GCA_047519745.1 Actinomycetota bacterium
AGGTGGTTGTCGCCGGCGGTCGCCTTGACCTCGAAGACGCCGTCGCCGATTTCAAGCACCGAGACGTCGAAGGTGCCGCCGCCGATGTCGAAGACGAGGATCGTGTGGTCGGCCTCGCCTTTGTCGAGCCCGTAGGCGAGCGAGGCGGCGGTCGGCTCGTTGATGATCCGCTTGACCTCGAGCCCGGCGATCTTGCCGGCGTCCTGGGTTGCCTGGCGCTGGTCGTCGTTGAAGTAGGCGGGGACGGTGATCACGGCGCTGTCGACCGCTTCGCCCAGCTTCGCTTCGGCGTCGGTCTTCAGCTTCTGCAGGATCATCGCGCTGATCTCCGGCGGGCTGTACTGCTTGTCGCGCACGTCGACGCGGACGTCGCCGTTGGGCCCGGCGACGACGGCGTAGGGGACGATCGTCTCCTCCTCTTTGACTTCGGCCTCCTTGCGGCCCATGAAGCGCTTGATCGAGAAGATCGTGTTCTCGGGGTTCATCACCGCCTGGCGTTTGGCGACGGTGCCGACCAGGCGATCGCCGGAGTCGGTGAAGGCGACGACCGACGGGGTCGTGCGCCCGCCCTCGGAGTTCTCGAGGACGGTCGGCTCGCCGCCCTCCATCACGGCGACGCAGGAGTTGGTCGTGCCCAGGTCGATTCCGATCGTTTTACCCACCTTGTGCGTACCTCCAGGAGTTTTGTAGGGACTGGCGAGAGCCGCCGTGCGGACTCTGAAAATCTAAGCGGCAGTGTGGCAGATCTTTGGCCCGATTTCAACCCGACCTGCGTATATTGGTTTGGCGGTCGGTGGCGGAGGGCACAGGAGAGGCGCCTCAACTAATCACGGAATTAGGAGGAATCTCTTGAATCGCACACACGCACCCGCTCACCGAGCCTGGCTGGCGGCGCTCATTGCGGTGTTCGCGCTTGCCCTGTCGCCGGCAACGGCGTCCGCCCACGGGCGCGGGCACGATCGGGGCCCCGGCCACGGCAAAGCGGGCCATCACAGCCACGGCGACCACCCCGGCCAAGACAGGCGCGATCTGACCGTGATGACCCAGAACCTCTATCTGGGCTCCAGCCTCGGGCCGGCGCTGGAAGCGAAAACCCCGGAAGAATTCGTCGCCGCAGTCGCGCGGATCTACGCGACGGTGCAGTACACGAACTTCCCGCAGCGCGCCGAAGCGATCGCCGACGAGGTCCAAGAAAAGGGGCCGGACCTGATCGGCCTGCAGGAGGTCACGAAATGGACGACTGCCGGCGTGAACCCACCCTCCGGCTACGACTTCCTCGCCATCCTGCAGGGCGATCTCGAAGCCCGCGGGCTGCACTACTCGGTCGGGTCGGTCTCGCACAACGCCAACATCGGCCCGGCGCCGCTGGTGTCGGAAACCTGCCCTGTCGTTTCGGGGCAGTTCACCTGCTCGGTGCAGCTCGAAGACCGCGACGTGATCCTCGTCAACGACGACACGCCGGGACTGACCTGGAGCAACCCGCAAAGCGGGCGCTACGCCACGCAGCAGACGATCGAATCTCCCGTCGGCCCGCTGTCGTTCGACCGCGGTTGGGCCAGCATCGACGCGAACCTGGGGCACCTGCCGTTCCGGTTCGTGGACACCCACCTCGAAACCGAGGAATCGCCGCTCGTGCAGCAGGCGCAGGCGGCCGAATTCCTCGTGGGCCCGGGCAAAGGCGGGACGATCGTCGTCACCGGCGACTTCAACTCCGCCTCGGACGGCTCGACGACCACCTCATACGCGCAGCTCACCGCGCCCGGCAAATTCCGCGACTCCTGGGACGAGGCACAGCTCGGCCCCGGCGACTCGTGCTGCCAGGAATCGAGCCTCGTGCCGCAGCTCGCGCCCGGGCAGCTGAACAACTCGGTCTCGACGCTGAAAACCCGGATCGACCTGATCCTAAGCCGCGGCGCCGCCCGCTCGGACGGCAACGACGCCGAACTGATCGGCGACACCCCGTTCCAGGCGGAACCGCCGTTCTGGCCCTCAGACCACGCGGGTGTCGTCAGCACCCTGAGGCTCGCCGGCTAGAGCCGCCGGCGCCGCGGGCGGGGGCTCAGCTCTCGCCCGCGGTGTTGGCTACGAAGGCGGCGACTTCCTTGGCCTGCTCTTCGTTGAGGATGCCGGCGGGCATCCGGCCCGGCGTCGTCGTGCTGTCGACGCCGTTTTCGACCGCGTTGAGCACGCGGCTTTCGGTCGCTTCGATCGTCTGCTTCGCGTTCGGCCCTTCGGGTGGTCCGTTCGGCGCCAGCAGTTCGTCGAGGTTCGGCGCGTAGTTGCCGTCGGTCCCGGCCGAGTGGAGCGTGTGGCAGGTGCCGCAGTTGGTCTGGAAGAGGCTCTGCCCGGCCTCGAGGTTGGCCGGAACGGGCTCGGCGTTGGCCGCGTCGCCATTGGAGCGGAAGGCCAGCCAGGGGATCACCGCGGCGAGGACGACCATGACGATCGCGAAGACGATGAAGGTCTTTTTGCTCATTTGCGCCCGGCACGGTACCACCAGCACATCCGACGGAGGTCGCACTCGCCGCAACGCGGTTTCGGGCGGCAGACCTCGCGGCCGTGGCGGATCAGGTTCATGTGCAGCTCGTAGGCGTCCTCGGGCGGCACTATCGCCAGCATCTCGTCGTGGGCGCGCTCGAACGAGGCCTTCGGCGGGAAGAGGCCGAGGCGGCCGCCGACGCGGTGGATGTGAACGTCGACGGGGATCTCCGGGATGTCCCAGGTGAAGATCAGCACGCAGGCCGCCGTTTTGCGCCCGACCCCCGGCAGCGAGAGCAGGAACTCGAGCGACTCCTCGCGCGGCGCGGTCTCGGTCCAGTCGAGGTCGGGGTGGTCGCCGAGCTGCTCGAGGATCGCCTGGATGCGCGGCGCCTTCTGCTTGGCCAGGCCGCCGGGCCGGATCGCCTCCTCGAGCTCGTCCACCGGCGCGTCGCGCACCTCCTCCCAGGTCGGGTAGCGCTCGCGCAGGCGGGCAAAGGACCGGTCGCGGTTGCGATCGTTGGTGTGCTGGGAGAGCACCGTCTTGATCAGCTCGGCGATCGGGTGCCCGTGCGGCTCGTTGACCGGCTGCCCGTACATCGCGCGCAGACGGTCACGGATGGCGCGCACGCGGCGCTTGTCGGGTCGCTTCCAGCTCACGGCTCCGGGACCATATTCGGCGCCTATGCTCCGCCCGTGGCGAACGCGATCGAAGAGGGAGAGCTCGTCCTCGACGGAGTACGGGTCTTCTATAGGCGGGTGCCAGGGGAGGGGACGCCGCTGGTCTATTGCCACGGGAACCCGACGCACGGCGAGGAAGCTGTTTCGCTGCTGGAAAGAGCTGGAGGCCCGGCGATCGCGATCGACATGCCCGGCTGGGGCCGCTCAGACCGTCCCGATCCCGCCCGGTTCGACTACTCGATGTATGGGCTGTCGGCGTTCCTGGAGCGCTGCCTCGATGAGCTCGAGGTCGGACAGCGCAAGCTCGTCGTCCATGACTGGGGCGGCCTCGCTCTGATCGGAGCGCAACGCCGCCCCCAACTGGTCGAGAAGCTGGTCATCGTCAACGCCGTGCCGCTGCTGCCCGGCTACCGCTGGCACTGGGTGGCCCAGCTGTGGCGTCGCCGCCCGATCGGCGAGATCCTCAACCGGACCACGACCAGGTCGTCTATGGCCCTGCTCCTGCGCCAGGCCCGCGGCGACCACCGCAGCCCGATGCCCGCCGAGTTCATAGACCTGATCTGGAACCACTGGGACAGCGGCACCCAGGCAGCCCTCCTCCAGCTCTACCGTCACGCCGACCCTTCTCGCTTAGCCCTGGCTGGAGCGAACCTCGACAAGCTCACCTGCCCGACCCTCGTCCTCTGGGGTGACCGCGACGTCTACCTGCCAACCAAGTTCGGCCAGCTCTACGCGGAAGCTCTCCCCAACGCAACCTTTGAAGCAATAGAGGGCGCGGGCCACTGGCCATGGATAGACGATCCCTCAGTCATCGATCGCGTTCTCGCTTTCGTCGGTTAACGAGGCAATTACAATTGGATGATGTCTCGTGCCCTTCGTGCGATTGGGTCGCGTTTGCCCCAGGGCTGGGGCGACGCCGGCCGCCAGCTCGGCATCCTGGTGATGGTCGACGTCGCCTACGAGCTGGTCCGCGGCATCGCCGACGGCCAGCGCGCCGACGCGATCGCCCACGGGCGGCAGGTGATCGACCTCGAGCGCTCGACCCACACCCTGTTCGAGCCGAGCCTGCAGGCTTTCTTCCTGCCCGCGCACTGGGTGATCGACCTCGCCAACCAGCTCTACCTCAACGCGCAGTTCTCGATCGCGCTGGGCTTCCTGGTCTGGCTCTACATCTTCCGCAACGAGTCCTACTACTTCGTCCGCAACATGTTCGTCGTCTCGATGGGGATCGCGCTGGTCGGCTACACGGCCTTCCCGACCGCGCCGCCGCGGATGTTCCCCGAACACGGCTTCGTCGACACGATCACCGACTTCTCCAACGTCAACCACGACTCGAGTCTGGCCAAAATCTTCATCAACCCCTACGCCGCGGTGCCGAGCATGCACTGCGCCTTCGCTCTGATGATCGGCGGCACCGGCGTCAGGGTCTGCCGCAACGTGGCCGCCAAAGCCTTCTGGGCCAGCTGGCCGCTGCTGATCGGCTGGGTCGTGATCGTCACCGGCAACCACTACTGGTTCGACGTCGGCCTCGGCTGGATGGTCGCCGTGTCCTCAGCTTTAATAGCCCAGGCACTGCTCGCCCGAGCCCGCCCCCACGCCTGGGCATGGCGTAGTCGGTTTTCCCCGCAGGAGGCCGAGGCGTAGAAGGCATTCCGGTAGGGGTGGAACGTCTTGTACTTTTTCGTCGAAGCCTCCGGGCGACAGCCTGAGGCGACTCACCGAAAAAGTTAAGTGGAACCCCTGCCGGAATGCCTTCTTGGTTTAGCCTCAGCGCAATGGATTCGTCGGCCCCCCCGCGGGTCCCGAGCAGTCGCCGCAACGGACAGGAGCTTCGCTCCTATGCACGGGAGCGGCTGATCGAGTCGCGGCTGACCCCGAACGCGATCTCGGTCGCCGGCCTGATCGGCAACCTGATCGCCGCCGCGCTCGTCACCCAGCGCCTCTTCTTCCTCGCCGGCGTCGCCTTCATCCTCGGCTCGGTTATGGACACGCTCGACGGCCGCTACTCGCGCATGTCGGGCAAGGGGACGCTGTTCGGCGCCTTCCTCGACTCGACCCTGGACCGGATCGAGGAGGGGATCGTGCTGGCCGCGGTCGCCGGTTACTTCGCCGCGACTGGCCACGATTTCGCCGCCGCGATGTGCGTCGTCGCAGTGCTCGGCTCGCTGATGGTCTCCTACACCCGCGCCCGCGCCGAGGCGCTGGGAGTCGAGTGCAAGGTCGGGTTGGCGACGCGCCCCGTGCGGGTAGTAATACTCTCGGTTGGCTTGGTCTTCGCCAAGGGCGCCGGGCTCGGCAATTTCGAGCTCCTGGCGCCGGCGGTCTACCTGATCGCGGTGCTGACCATCGTGACGACGATTCAACGCGTATGGCACGTCCGAAACGAGCTATCGAGAGAGGCCCCGCGGCCACCCCAGCTGTAACCAGCGCAAGCCGCGGGTTAGTCTGCCTTTCAGCCCAGACGAGAGAGGAACTTAGAGCTTCATGAGCGAGACCAACGGAGCAAGCGGCAACGGCGTCGCCCAAGCGGACGAGAAGGTCCGCGTCGCGATCGTCGGCGTCGGCAACTGCGCCAACTCCTTCATCCAGGGCGTCCAGTACTACAAGGACGCCGACCCGGCGGACGAAGTACCGGGCCTGATGCACGTCGACCTCGGCGGCTACCACGTCCGCGACGTCGAGTTCGTCGCCGCCTTCGACATCGACGCCGAGAAGGTCGGCAAGGACCTCTCCGAGGCGATCTGGTCGGGGCAGAACAACACGATCAAGTTCGCCGAGGTTCCCGAGCTGGGGGTCAAGGTCGAGCGCGGGATGACCCACGACGGCCTCGGCAAGTACCTCAAAGAGAAAATCACCAAAGCGCCGGGCGAGACCGCCGACATTGTCGGCATCCTCAAGGAGACGAAGGCGGACGTGCTGGTCTGTTACCTGCCGGTCGGCTCCGAGGACGCGACCAAGTGGTACGTCGAGCAGGCGCTCAAGGCCGGCGTCGGCTTCGTCAACTGCCTGCCGGTCTTCATCGCCCGCGAGGACTACTGGGGCAAGCGCTTCGAGGAGGCCGGTCTGCCGATCATCGGCGACGACATCAAGTCCCAGGTCGGCGCGACGATCGTCCACCGCCAGCTCGCCCGCCTCTTCCACGACCGCGGCGTGCGCGTCGAGCGCACCTCGCAGCTCAACGTCGGCGGCAACATGGACTTCTACAACATGCTCGAGCGCGAGCGGCTCGACTCGAAGAAGATCTCGAAGACCAACG
>JAPVSJ010000072.1:0-25384 GCA_047519745.1 Actinomycetota bacterium
CGACGAGCCCGAGCGCAAGCGCAAGATCATCGGCGAGGAGTTCATCCGCGTCTTCGAGGAGGAGGCGGCGAAGCTCGACGAGGTCGACTTCCTCGTCCAGGGCACCCTCTACTCGGACGTGATCGAGTCCGGCGGCAGCGATCACGCGGCGACGATCAAGTCCCACCACAACGTCGGCGGCCTGCCCGAGGACCTCGAGTTCGAGCTGGTCGAGCCGCTGCGGATGCTGTTCAAGGACGAGGTGCGCGCTGTCGGCGCCGAGCTCGGCATGCCCGAGCGGATGGTCTGGCGCCAGCCCTTCCCGGGCCCGGGCCTGGGGATCCGGATCGTCGGCGGCGAGGTCAACCGTGAGCGGCTCGACATCCTGCGCGCCGCCGACGCGATCCTGCAGGAGGAGATTCGCGCCGCCGAGCTCTACCGCCAGCTCTGGCAGTCCTTCTGCGTGCTGCCGGTGGTGCGCTCGGTCGGAGTGCAGGGGGACGGTCGCACCTACGCCTACCCGATCGTGATCCGCGCGGTCACCTCCGACGACGCGATGACCGCCGACTGGGCGCGCCTGCCCTACGACCTGCTGGAGCGCGTCTCCAACCGGATCATCAACGAGATCAAGGACGTGAACCGCGTCGCTCTCGACATCTCCTCGAAGCCGCCAGCAACGATCGAGTGGGAGTAGGGCCTTCGCGGTAGGAATGCCCCACGTTTACGCGTTCTGCGTATAATTTTGTACGCATGGTGCGTAAAGATCAAAATTCCAATCCTTTTGTTTTTTCTCGCGCGCTCTCCCCTGACGAGGCAATCGAGCGTTCGCGAGATGTCGAAGATCTTCTCGGCAAGGTCATGGGTGGCCATGCTGTGACGCTCTACGCCGCGCGACGTATGGGCAAGACGAGCTTGTTGAAGCAGCTCCGGCTCAGCGCGGAACAAGAGAAAATCCCTGGAGTTCTGGTGGATCTCAGCGATGTCCTCAGCATGCGGGATGTCGCCGTCCGGCTCGAGCAGGCCTACCGAGCGCTGCCAGGACGACTGGCGCGCGTGGTCGGGCGCGAGTTGGGCTCGCTTGGCATATCCACCCCCCTAGGAGGATTCTCGTTTCAGCGACGAGAACAGGACGGCGATCCACTCGCGGCCGTGCATTCGCTGCTTGAGCTTCCCGCCAGAATCGCCGGCAGAACCAGAGGGCGTGTTCTCGTCGTCCTCGACGAGTTTCAGGCGCTGATCAACCTGAAAGGTCTCGACGGAGTCTTTCGAAGTCACTTGCAGCACCAGAACCAGGTGAGCTACGTCTTTTGCGGTTCGGAGCCAACTTTGCTTCGAGCCCTTTTCGAGGACAGGGCGCGGCCACTCTACGGACAGGCAGAGCAGGTTCGCCTCGGCCGGCTATCTTTCGATGAGGCGTACGACTTCATCGTCCGCAGGTTTGAAGAAACCGGCAAGGACAGCGGCGAGGCCGCGGCGGAGTTGGTTGCCCTCTCGCAGCTCCACCCACAGCGATTGATGCTGTTGGCGCACTTTCTCTGGGACCAGGCCGGATTGGAGCCGGCTTCCCTTGCCGATCTGCGCCTCGGCTATGACCTGGCAATGCGCGCTGTCGATCTCGAGCTGCGCTATCTCTGGGAGGGTCTGAGCGTCAACGAGCGCCGTGTGCTGGCTGCTGTCGCCTCGGAGCTATCTCCCTATGAGGCCGAGGCGCGAGCGATGGCTGGTCTGGCCACGGCGAGCAGCGCACAGCGCGCCACTGAGGCGCTGCGGGGCCGGGCGATCCTCGAGCGTGAAGCAACCGAGGCGATTCGCATCGTCGACCCCTTGCTCGCTCGCTGGGTACGCCGCCATGGGGGTGCGCGCCTGGCTATATACGTGCTTCCTGGCACGGGGGGACGGTTTGTGGTCACCGATGGCCCCTCGCTGGCGTTCACCCGCTCCGAGCATGCCAGCCTGGACGAGGCCCGTAACGACGCCGATCGGATCGCCGCATCTGGACCCGGGGCAGACGTGATGATCTACGACACCGACGACCCCAACGACCTTCCAGACTGGGCGATCTAGCCGGTAGGCAAGGCGCGCCGATGCCGTCGTTCGCCGTCTCGATAGCGATCCTCAGCCTCGTGCAGGCGGCGCTTGTGGCGCTGCCTCGGGCGCGGCGATTCGCCTGGCTCGACTCCTTTCGCAGCCCGTGGTGGGCGCTCGTGCCGGGACTCTCGATCGTCGTCGTGATCGGGATCGTCGCCCTGGAGGGGGAGTCGGCGACCGCTCTGTCCTGGCTGGCGCTGGTCGCGGTGCCGCCGTTCGCTGCGCTGGCGCTGGGCTGGCTGGTCCGGGGGTCCCGGCCGGAATGGGGGGCGGCGGTCGCGCCACTGTTCGTCATCGCCTGGGCGTCGCCTGGCTCGCTGATCGGCGAGGCTGCGGCGACGGCGCTGACCGCGCTCGGCTGCGTCGGGCTCGCCTGGCTGCTGGTCTCGGTCGCGCCGGCGTTCTGGCTGAAGCTGGGGATCTACGCGATGGCCGCCGTGGACACCTGGTTCGTCGCCACCGACCTGCTCCAGGGGCCCAACGCGACCCTCACCGCCGCCGCGCCCAGCAACCTGCCGCGCCTACAGGTGGTCCACTTCGGCGACGCCCTGATGGGCTTCGGCGACTTCTTCGTCGCCGCGACCCTGGGCTGCCTCCTGGCCCTCCACGCCAGTCGGCGGCAGCTATTCGGGGCTGCGCTGGTAGCTGTACTGGGGCTCGGGTTCGATCTCCTCTTCTTCGCCGTCGACACGCTGCCCGCCACTGTCCCGGTAGCTCTCGCACTTGCCCTGGTCGAGCTGCGCGGCCGCCGTGCCTCAGGCGCGGCCGGGTGACACTCCCAAAACACTCAAGCGAGGCTCCCGCCGAGCGTTTTGGGAGGGTCACCCGGCCGCGCTCACACCCCGGCAAGCCGCGTGACCGCGAAGATCAGCGCGAAGCCCGAGGCCGTCAGGCCGACTTTGCGCCATGAGGCATGTGCGTGCGCCTCGGGCAGCAGGTCGGTCGCGCCCATGTAGATGAAGAAGCCGCTGTAGAGGCAGAGGATGTAGCCGAGCGTCTGGTCGGGAACGCTGGCGATCGAGCCGACGATCGCGCCTAGCAGTGGGGCGATCGCGTCGATTCGCAACCATTTCGCCGCCTGCTTGCGATCGCCGGATTGGCTGAGCACGAAGCTGACGGTGTTGAGGCCGTCGGCGAAGTCGTGGCTGATCACCGCGATGAAGACCAGGAAGCCGGTGGTCGAGTCGAGGCCGAAGGCGAGGCCGATCCCGAGCCCGTCGATGAAGCTGTGGACCGAGAGGCCGAGGGCGCCGAGGATTCCCACGTGGTGGTGTGCCCGGGCCTGGTCCGGATCGTCGCGATGGTGGAGCACCAGGGCGCGCTCGGCGAAGAAGAAAGCCAGGAAGCCGACGGCGACCAGCGCCGTGGCTCTTTGGGTGTCGCCGACCTGGTCGATCCCCTCGGGCAGCACGTCGAAGAGGGCAACGGCGACGACGACGCCACCGGTCAGCGCGATCACGGTCGGCAGGGTGTGGGAGAGGCGCAGCGCAATCCGGCCGCCGATCAGCGTCGCGAGCACGGTCAGGCCGGCGAGAGGGATCGCGACGGCCGGCACTGCTTCTCCTAGGCCGCCGTCTTGCAGTCGGGGCAGCGTCCGCGCAGGAGCACGTCATGCGCGGAAACTTCGAACTCGGCCGCACGGCTGACCGCCTCGATCGCCTGCTCCAGCGAGCGGTCGGCGAACGGGGAGAGCCGGCCGCACTCCTCGCAGACCAGGTGATGGTGGTGCAGCTCGGGATCGACCCGCTCGTAGCCCGCCGAACCGCCGCCGATCTCGACCCGCTGCACGAGGTTCAGCCGCTCGAGCTGATCGAGGGTCCGGTAGACGCTCGCCCGGCCGACCGAGTCAAGCCGCCGGTCAATCTCCAGCGCCGTAAGCGCACAGGCCTCTCCGGCAAGCAACCCAATCACCTCACGCCGCGCCGCGCCGCTGCGGTAACCGGCCTCGTCAAGGCGCCGCATCGCTGTCTCGGCCCAGCTCACGGCCGGGAACGTATCAGATAATGAGAACCGTTCTCATGAGTAGCTGTCCCACTCTTCGAGGAAGGGCAGCGGGTCGATCGGGCTGCCGCCTTCGTACCAGCCTGGGGCGGTCCAGATCTCGAAGTGGAGGTGGCAAGCGGTGGCGTCGCCGGTCTGGCCGACGACTCCGATCGGTTCGCCGGTGCGGACCGTCATGCCCGTCTGCAGCGGCGAGGGTTCGAGCAGGTGCATGTAGGCGAAATCGAAGCCCGTGCCCTTGCCGTCGATGACGATGTAGTTGCCGGCGGCGCCCTCGTAGCCGGAGTACTGGACTGTGCCGCCCCGGGCGGCGACGAGGGGCGTACCGCACTTCGCCATCACGTCCTGGCCCTCGTGGGTGTGGCCGGACCGGGCGGCGCCGAAGCGACCGGCGGCTCCGCCGTAGTCGTGGGAGCCGAGGACCGGGAACTCGTAGCCATAGAGGTCGAAGCTGAGGGTCAACGGTTCGGATGCGGCGGAGGAGGTCGCCCGGCGTGCCATCGCTTCGCCGGCTTGCGAGACGATCCGGAACGAGTAACGACCGTTCTTTGCCGGGCGGCCATCGCTCGTCGTGCCGTCCCAGCGGACGCTGTCGGCGACTTCGGGGGCGATGTCGCTGCGAAAGTAGCTCTTGATCGTTTCGCCGTTTTCGTTGACGACGTCGATGCGCAGGTCGTTGCTCGGCTGGTCGCTGCCGATTTCGTAGCGAAGGCGCGGCGCGCGGGCGCCGTAGAAGAACGACTTGCGGGGCGTGGTCTTGGCTGAGATCAGGCTCAGCGTGCCCGCGCTCGGCGACGGATCGGGCGCGCCGCTGTGGCTGGGCGGGGGAGGGGCGCTACCGGCCGGAGTCGGGGCGCCGCCGGTGAGCGCCAGAGCGGGCGTCGCGAAGCAGGCGAAGAAGATCGCCAGTGCGATTATCGATATCGACCCACCAAGCCAAGGCCTGGCGCCAGCGCTGCTGCGTGCCACGTGCCCCCTCTTTCGTTCGCCTGCGGAGTTAGCTGTCGGGCTCGCGCTGAAAGAGATGCGCTACGGACAGTGGTTCGTCCGATTCGCCCCTGGGACCTGCAAGGCCCCTACGGTTCCTCCGCTCCCATTCGCTGTGCGGCTGGGATTCGGCTGTTGCTGGCGCGGCAGTATACGGGTCTGCCCGGAGCCCGTCCCGGCCGCGGGACGGGCCGTCCGCGCGGACGGAGGTTGACGGCTATCATCCCGGAGCCGCTGGGGCTTCCCCGCGGCTTTTCTCTGATGAAGACCTACGTAGCCAAACCTTCCGACCGCGAGCGCAACTGGCTCGTCGTCGATGCCGAGGGCCAGACCCTGGGCCGTTTGGCGACGCGGATCGCCGACGCCCTGCGCGGCAAGCGCAAGCCCGAGTACACCCCGCACGTCGACACCGGCGACTTCGTCGTCGTCGTCAACGCGGAGAAGATTCGGGTGACCGGGAAAAAGATGGAGCAGAAGCGCTACTGGCGCCACAGCGGCTACCCGGGCGGGATCAAGTCCCGCACCCTGGCCGAGATGCTCGACCGCCGCCCCGAGGAGGTGATCCGCAAGGCGGTGAAGGGAATGCTTCCCCGCAACCGCCTCGCCCGCAAGCAGCTGACCAAGCTCAAGGTCTATGCCGGGCCGGATCATCCGCACGCGGCGCAGAAACCGAAACAGATGGAGATCGCCTGATGGCCGAGGACGAGCAGAAAGACTTGGAGACTTCAGAGGCGGAGGAGACTCAGGCCGAGGGTTCTGAGGCTTCAGCCGCGGGTCCTGTCGCGGGGCAGGAGTCTCCGGCTCACCCGCCGGAGACCCCAGACCCCACGCCACCCACGGGTGAGGAGTCGCAGGATGAGGCCCCGGCTGAGGAGCCCAAGGCTGAGAAGAAGAAGGACGTCATTCCTGGTGCTGATCTGGAGCCGATCGCGGTTGAGCAGGATGAGCGGCCGCTCAGCGCTGAGGAGCAGGCTCGCAAGGAAGCTGAAGAAGAGGAGCAGCGGGCGCGTGAGGCTGCGCTCGTCGGGGACGCCGACGATGAGGAGCAGGCGGCGAGCCGGGCCCCGGCCAAGATCGAGGGCGACACCCGCTTCCTCGCCACCGGCAAACGCAAGAACGCGATCGCTCGCGTCACCCTGCTGGCAGGCGGCGGCGAGTTCGTGATCAACGGGCGACCGATCGAGGAGTTCTTCCCGCGTCCGCTGCACCAGACGACCGCGCGTCAGCCACTCTCGATCACCGGTTATGAGGGCAACGTTGACGTCCGCGTCCGAGTTCACGGCGGCGGCGTCAGCGGTCAGGCCGGCGCCGTGCGCCACGGCATCTCGCGGGCGCTGATCGAGGTCGACCCTGAGCTTCGCGGCGAGCTCAAGCGGCGTGGTTTCCTCACGCGCGACGCGCGCGCCAAGGAGCGACGCAAGGCTGGCCTCAAGAAGGCCCGCAAGCGGCCCCAGTTCAGCAAGCGCTGAGCAGGCCACTGTGAGTGCGGAGCGCAAGCTCTTCGGAACCGACGGGGTCCGAGGGGAGGCTGGAACGTTCCTCACCGCGGAGCTGGCACTGTCGCTTGGCCGGGCGGCAACCGCATCGTTGGACGCCGGCCGACCGCAGGTCTTGATCGTCCGCGATACGCGCGAGTCGGGGCCGATGCTGGAAGCGGCGCTTGCGGCCGGGGTGGCTGAGGCTGGGGGGGACGCTCTGCTCGGGGGGGTGCTACCGACGCCCGCCGCGGCGGTGCTCGTCCGTCGCCTCGGTCTCGATCTCGCCGCAGTGGTCTCCGCCTCCCACAACCCATACAAAGACAACGGGATCAAGTTCTTCAGCTCCGCCGGGACCAAGCTCGCCGATGAGACCGAGGCGCGGATGGAGGCCGTGCTCGCGGCCGGGCCCGACCCCGCCGAACCGGGACACGTCCGCGAGCTGGAGGGGGGCGCCGAGGACTACCTGCGCGCTCTGGAGTCCGCTTTCCCACTCGACCTCTCCGGCGTCAAGGTCGCCCTCGACTGCGCCAACGGCGCCACCCACCGGGTCGCCCCGGCGATCTTCGAGCGACTCGGTGCCGAGGTCCACGCGGTCGCGGTCGAGCCGGACGGGCGCAACATAAACGACGGCTGCGGGTCGACCCACCTCGGCAACCTGGCCGAGCACGTCCTCTCCTCGGGCGCCAAGGTGGGCTTCGCCTTCGACGGCGACGGCGACCGGGTGCTCGCGGTCGACGGCGCCGGTCGCGAGCACGACGGCGACGAGCTGATCGCCCTGCTGGCTCGGGGGCAGGCCGGGCGCGGGGAGCTCGGCGGCGGCGTCGCCGTGACCGTGATGAGCAACTACGGCTTCCACCAGGCGATGGAGGCTGCGGGGATCGAGGTCGCGGTGACCAAGGTCGGCGACCGCTACGTGCTCGACGAGCTGCGCGAGCGCGGCTGGGCGCTCGGCGGGGAGCAGTCGGGCCACATCATCGACATGCGCTTCGCCGCGACCGGCGACGGGATCGCCGCCGCGCTGATGACGATGCGCGAGCTCGGCGGCCGCGACCTGGCCTCTGTCGAGGCGATGGAGAAGCTCCCGCAGAAGCTGGTCAACGTCGAGGTCGCCGACCGCGAGGCGATCGCCGGCGCGACCGCCGTCTGGGAGGCGGTCGAGCGCGAGGGCGACGAGCTGGAGGGACGCGGCCGTGTCCTCCTGCGCCCCTCGGGCACCGAGCCACTGGTGCGCGTGATGGCCGAGGCGCCAAGCGCCGAGGAGGCCGAGGCGGTCTGCAAGCGCCTCGCCGATCTGGTTCGCTCCGAGTTGGGCTGAGCGGGTCACCGTCTACCCTTGACGGCCTTCTATGTGCGGAATCGTCGGATATGTCGGGGGACGCCCCTGCCGCGACCTCTTGGTCGCCGGCTTGGAGAAGCTCGAATACCGGGGGTATGACTCCGCCGGCGTCTCGGTGATCGAGGACGGGAGCGTCGACAGCGTGCGGGCGGTGGGCAACCTCGCCAACCTGCGCGCCGCGATGGACGAGCAGAGGAACGGCGGCGGCGTCGCCGTGGCCGCCGCCCCGGCGACGACCGGCGTCGCCCATACGCGCTGGGCGACCCACGGCAAGGTCACCGAGGAGAACGCCCACCCGCACAGCGACACATCGGACCGCGTTCACATCGTCCTCAACGGGATCGTCGAGAACCACGCCAAGCTGCGCGCCCGGCTCGAGTCCGAAGGCCAGGAGTTCAGCTCCGAAACCGACGCCGAGGTGGTCGCCCATCTGATCGCCCAGCACTACGACGGCGACCTGGCCGCCGCGGTCCGCGCCGCCTTCGCCGACCTGCGTGGCCATTACGCCTTCGTCGCCATGCACGTCGACCGGCCCGACCAGCTCGTCGGCGCGCGCAAGGAGTGCCCGCTGGTCGCCGGCATCGGCGAGGGCGAGAGCTTCCTCGCCTCGGCGATCCCCGCCTTCCTCGCCGAGACGCGGCAGGCGGTCGCGATCGAGAACGACGAGATCGTCACGATCGACGCCGCCGGGGTGACGATCACCGACGCCGAGGGCAACCCGGTCGAGCGCGCCGCCGAGGAGATCGACTGGGACGAGGCGGCCGCCGAGAAGGACGGCTACGAGACCTTCATGCTGAAGGAGATCCACGAACAGGCCGACGCCGTCGCCGAAACGATCACCGACCGCCTGCCCGGCGACGACGGGGTGGACTTCTCCGAGGTCGAGCTGGACGACGAGTTCCTGTGCGGCTTGAGGCGGATCGTGATCGTCGCCTGCGGGACCTCCTACCACGCCGGCCTGGTCGGCCGCTACGCGATCGAGGAGTGGGCGCGGGTGCCGGTCGAAATGGACATCGCCTCCGAGTACCGCTACCGCAACCCGGTGGTGGGGGAGGGCGACCTGGTGATCGGCATCACCCAGTCCGGCGAGACCGCCGACACCCTGGCGGCGATGCGGCTCGCCCGCGAGCGAGGCGCCACGGTCCTGGCGATCACCAACATCCTCGGCAGCCAGGCCACGCGCGACGCGGACGCGATCCTCTACACCCGCAGCGGCATGGAGATCAGCGTCGCCGCGACCAAGACCTTCGTCGCCCAGGTGGCGGCGATGTACCTGTTGGGGCTGAGGCTGGCCGAGCTGCGGGGCACGCTGCCGCCCGAGCGCATCGCCGAGCTGATCGCCGAGATGAAGTCGCTGCCCTCGAAGGTGGAGAGCACGCTGGCGGGCTGCGAGGAGCGGGTGCGCGAAGTCTCGGCGGCGTTCTCCGATCGGCAGTTCTTCCTCTACCTCGGCCGCCACATCGGCCTGCCGGTCTGCCTCGAGGGGGCGCTGAAGCTGAAGGAGGTCTCCTACATCCCGACCGACGCCTACGCCGCCGGCGAGATGAAGCACGGCCCGATCGCGCTGCTCGACGAGTCGACGCCGGTCGTCTGCGTGGCGACCGAGAGCCCGATCCTCGGCAAGGTCCTCTCCAACGTCGAAGAGGTGCGGGCGCGCGGCGCCGAGACGATCGCCGTCGTCACCGCCGGGGACGAGAGGGCGACCGACGTCGCCGACCAGACGATCGAGGTCGCCGCGACCGACTGGATCCTGCAGCCGATCCTGGCGATCCTGCCGCTGCAACTGCTCGCCTACGACATCGCCCGCGCCCGCGGCCTCAACGTCGACCAGCCCCGCAATCTGGCCAAGACGGTTACGGTCGAGTGACGGCACCGGTAGGATGCCGGGCCGCATGAAGCCTCGTCCCTTTCTCGCCGCGCTCGCGCTGGCCGCCTCGATCGCATTTGCCGCCGGCTGTGGGGGCGGTGGCTCCTCGGGCTCGAAGGTCGCCGAGCTCGCGCCCCCGGGCGCCCCGGTCTTCGTCGAAGGCACGCTGCGGCCCGAAGGCGAGCTGAAGTCGAACACCGAAGCGATCGCCGAGCGGGTCGCCGGGATCGGCAACCTCGGGGAATACATCGTCGAAAAACTCGAAAGCTCGGCTCGCGACGAAGGCGAACCGGTCGACTTCGGCAAGGAAATCGAACCCTGGCTGGGCGAGCGCGCCGGCGTCTTCTTCGAGCAGCTGGAAGAAGGCAACGAATTCAGCGGCGCCGGGGCGATCGTCGAATCGACCGATACCGCCGCGACCCAGGAATTCATCGACAGCCAGGTCAAGGAGGCCAAGGACCCATACAAGGCGGCCTCCTACGAAGGCGTCGACTTCGAGGTCGGGGGCTCGGAAGAAGATGCGATCGGCGTCGTCGGCGACTTCTTCGTCATCGCCGAAGGGGAAAAGGTCTTCACCGAAATGGTCGACGCCTCCAACGGCGAATCCCTTGGCGCCGAAGACACTTTCTCCAAGGCGATCTCCGCGGCCTCCGACGGCAGCCTCGCCGACGTCTATGTCGACATCGGCAAGCTGATCGACCAGTCCGGGGGGCAGATCAGCCCGACCGCTCGTCAGATCCTCCAGAACGCCGGCATCGACCCCAGCGAAGCGACGGCGGTGGCCAGCATCGTGCCCGGCTCCGACCAGGTCGCGGTCGAATTCAGCAGCGACCTGGGCGGCCAGGAAGCGCCGACCGGGGACGCTTCGGCGCTGCTCGGCGAACTGCCCGGTGACGCCTTCGTGGGCATCGCGGTCTCGGGCTTCGGCAAGCAGCTGAACGAGGCGATCGACAGCCTCGACGCACAGGGCATCCCCGGCACGATCCCGCCGAATCAGCTGAAGAAGGGTCTGAAGCAGCTCGGCATCGACCTGGAAGGACTGGCCAACTCCGTGCAGGACGCCGGCGTCTTCGCGACCGGCGACAGCGAAAGCAGCCTCGGTGGCGCGCTCGTGCTCAGCACCAAGGGCACGCAGGCGGTCGAAACGGTCTCCAACATCGTCACCCTGCTGCACAGCGCCCACGTCGAAGGCGTCAGCGTGCTCGGCGGCAAGTATGCGGGCTTCTCCGTCCACAGCGCCGAACTCGGCAACAAGCCGCTCGTCGTCGCGGCCAGGGAAGGCCGGATCGCGATCGGCTACGGCCTGCCGGCGACCCTCGACGGCCTGCTGGCCGAAAAGGGCAAGGGCAAGACGCTCTCCGAAGACCCCGCCTACAGCGACGCGGTCGCCTCGCTCGGCGACACCCCGATCGCCGGCTTCGCCGATGGCCCGGCTGCCCTCAGCCTCGCCGATGCGCTGATTCCCAGCTCCGACGAAGGCTTCGAAGAAGCGAAGAAGTACCTGAAGAGCATCAGCTTTCTCGCCCTCGGCACCGCCAGCCAGGATGAACTGGCGACGGCGAAGCTGATCATCGGCTTGAAGTAGCGCCACGGCCGCTCGACGGCTGGTTAGGCTGAACCCGATGGAGCCCTGGCTCGAGCCCCTCTACGACGCCGACGGCATGCGCGCGGTCGATCGCTGGGCTATCGAAGAGATGGGCGTGCGCTCGCTGGACCTGATGGAGGCGGCCGGGCGGGCTGTGGCCGAGGCTGTCGGCGAGCTGGCGCCGAACGGGCCGGTGCGGGTCGTCTGCGGCAAGGGCAACAACGCGGGCGACGGGCTGGTCGCCGCCAGGTACCTGCGCGAGGCGGGCTTCGAGGTCGAGGCGCTGCTGCTCTGGCCCGCTGCGGAGCTGGGCGGCGATGCGGCAGCCAATCTGGAGCGCTTCGCCGCCGAGCATGTGGAGGGCGACCTCGCCCCCCGGCTGGCGGGTTCCGGCGCGATCGTGGACGCGATCTTCGGCACGGGCTTCGCCGGCGAGCCACGCGAGCCGGCGCTCGCGGCGATACGCGCGATCGACGCCTGTGGCGCACCGGTCGTCGCCTGCGATATCGCCTCCGGCGTCGATGCCTCCAGCGGTGAGGTCGCGGGGGTGGCGGTCGAAGCCGACGTGACGATCAGCTTCCACGCGGCCAAGCTCGGCCATTGGGTCGCCCCCGGCAAGTGGCACAGCGGCGAGCTGCGCATGGCGCCGATCGGGATTCCGTCGGGCACGCCCGCCCAGCCCGTCGCGGGAACGATCGGCGCTTCGGTGTTGGAGCTGGCTCCGCGACGTGGCGCCCGCTCGACCAAGTTCAGCTCGGGGCAGGTGACGATCGCCGGTGGCTCGCGCGGGCTCACCGGCGCGGTGCGGATGTCGTCGCTGGCGGCGATCCGAGCTGGTGCGGGCTACGCGACTGTGGCGGTCCCGGCCGACCTCGAGCCGATCTTCGAGCAGGGCCAGCCAGAGGTCATGTCGGTCGGCTGTCCCGGTGGCGACGGCTGCCTCGCGCCGGGATCGGCCAAGGCGCTTCTGCGTGCCTTCGAGCGGGCCGCCGCCGGGGTGTTCGGTCCCGGCCTCGGTCGCGACCCAGGCTCGGTCGAGCTCGCCCGCGAGGTACTGGGAGCGATCGAGGCGCCGCTCGTGCTCGACGCCGACGGCCTCAACGCCTTCGCCGGCGAGCTGGCCAGGATCGCGGCGCGCGGCGCGCCGACCCTGCTCACTCCTCACGCGGGAGAGCTGGGCCGGCTGCTCGGCCGCTCATCGGAGGAGATCTCAGCCCATCGTCTCGAAGCGGCGCGGGAAGCGGCGCGGCACGCGGGAGCGGTGGTGGTGCTAAAGGGCGACGACACGATCGTCACCGACGGTGAGCGTGTTGCCGTCAACGCGCTCGCGGCGCCCGCGCTGGCCACGGCGGGCACGGGCGACGTCCTCTCCGGGATCGCCGCGGCGATGCTCGCGCGCGGCCTCGACCTCTTCACCGCCGCCTGCGCGGCGGTCATCGCTCACGCCCGCGCCGGTCGCGAGGCCGCCCGCCGCATCGGCGCCGCCGAGTCGGTGATCGCCACTGATGTGATCGACTCGATTCCCGCCGGCATGAAGACGCCTCACCGCTGTCGACTTTGACGGGGCTACAGCGCCGTCAAGTCGGACAACGGTGGATCTGGCCGGTCCAATAACCTCGCCGGGATGAAGACCGCCGCCGAGATCATGGACACCTCCGTACCCGCAGTCTCTCCCGACGCCGATGCCCGCAGCGCGATCGAGCTGCTGGCCAAGACCGACAAGGGCGCTATCCCGGTCATCGACGAGGAGCGCAAGGTGGTCGGGATCGTCAGCGAGTCGGACCTGATCCTCAGCGAGGAGGAGTCCGACCTCCACCTGCCGCACTACCTCAACATCATGGGGGGGATCGTCTTCGTCGGCTCGATGAAGGGCTTCGAGAAGCGCCTCGACAAGGCGTTCGCGACCAAGGTCTCGGAGCTGATGACCGCCAACCCGATCGTCGTCAAGGACTACGCGAGCGCCGAGACCGTGGCGCGGCGGATCGCCGACGAGCATCACAATCACCTTCCCGTCGTCGACGACGAGGATCGCTTCGTCGGAATGGTCACGCGGGCCGACGCGCTAGCCGCGCTCGTCGAGGAGTAGGTGATGCGGGCGGTCGCCCGGATCGACCTCGGCGCGGTGCGGCGGAACTGCGCCCGGCTGAAGGCCGAGCTGGGAGACGCGGAGCTGTGCGCGGTGGTCAAGGCCGACGGCTACGGGCACGGCGACGAGGCCTGCGCCGAGGCGGCCCTGGCGGGCGGCGCGACGCGACTGGCGGTGGCGACCGCCGGCGAGGCCGAGCGCCTCGGTCGCCGCCTCGCCCACGTTCCGCTGCTGACGATGGGCGCCCTCGCGCCCGAGGAGCTCGACACGGCGCTCGAGGCCGGGTCCGAGGTGGCCGTCTGGCGCCGCGGCTTCCTCGACCTCGTCGCGGCGCGGGCCCGCGCCCACGGCCGCCCCGCCCGCGTGCACGTAAAGCACGACAGCGGCATGGGCCGCCTCGGCAACCCCGACCCCGGGGCTGTGCTCGATCTTCTCCGCGCCTGCGCCGAGAGCGCCGACCTCGAGCCGGCCGGCGTGTGGACCCACTTCGCCACCGCCGACGAACCGGAGTCGAGCTTCTTCGCGGAGCAGCTCGACCGCTTCGCCACGCTCGCCGAGGCGGCCAAGAGCGAGTTCCCGGCGATCGTCGCCCACGCCGCCAACAGCGCCGCGGTCTTCCGCGAGAGGAGCTCTCACTTCGACATGGCGCGCTGCGGAGTGGCTGTCTACGGCCTCGACCCCTTCCAGGGCGACCCGGCCGAGCGCGGCCTGCAGCCGGCGCTCTCGCTGCACTCCTACGTGGCCGACGTCAAGCCCTTCGAGGCGGGTGCCAGCGCCGGCTACGGGCAGACCTGGCGGGCCGAGCGCGATACCTGCGTCGGTGTGCTGCCGCTCGGCTACGGCGACGGCGTCCGCCGCGGCCTCTCCAACAACGCCGAGGTGCTGATCGGCGGTCGCCGCTTCCCCCTGGTCGGCACGGTCTCGATGGACAACGTGACCGTCGACCTCGGTCCCGACACCGATATCGAGGCGGGCGCGGAGGCGGTGCTGATCGGCTCGCAGGGCGAGGAGGCGATCCTCGCCGAGGACATGGCCAGGCGATTGAGCACGATCAACTACGAGATCACTTGCGGGATCTCAGCTCGCGTCCCCAGGGTGGGGGCTTGAGTCTCGCCGAGGATCTCGCGGCCGCGCCGCTCGCCGATCTCGCCCGGCGTGCGCTCGGGGAGGATGCGGCGGAGATCTGGATCGCGGGCGGCGCCGTCCGCGATGCGGCGCTGGGCCGTGAGGTGACCGACCTCGACCTCGCCGTCGCGGGCGATCCCGAGCTAGCGGCGAAGGCGGTTGCGCGCGAGGGGGACGGGCATGCGTTCGAGCTCTCGGCGGAGTTCGCGACCTGGCGCGCCGTCGCCCGCGACCAAAGCTGGCAGGTCGACGCCACGGCGCTGCGCGGCGAGACGATCGAGGCGGACCTGGCGGCGCGCGACTTCACCCTGGGCGCCGTTGCCGTGCCGCTCTTGGGAGGGGAGCCGATCGATCCCTTCGGCGGCCTCGGCGATCTGGAGCGACGCCGCTTGCGTGTCGTCGCCGAGGACAGCTTCCGTGCCGACCCGCTGCGCCTGCTGCGCGCGGCCCGCCTTGCCGCCGACCTCGGCCTGGAGGTGGATCCCGCCACGGTCGCCCTGGCCCGCTCCGAGGCGCCGCTCGCCGCCGAGCCGGCGGGCGAGCGGCAGCTCGCCGAGCTGCGGCGGCTGGTCGGCGGCCCCGACCCGCTGCGCGGAATGGCCCTGCTCGACGAGCTCGGCCTCACGGCCGTCGTCCTGCCCGAGCTGGAGGCGCTGCGCGGCGTCGAACAGGGGCCCAACCATCACCTCGACGTGCACGGCCACACCATGGCCGTGCTCGAGCAGACGCTCGAGGTCGAGTCCGACCTGGAGCGATTCGCCGGCGAGCGTGCCGCCGAGGCCCGCGCGCTGCTCGACGAGCCGCTCGCCGACGAGATGAGCCGCGGCACGGCGCTGCGCTTCGGCGCCCTCCTGCACGACATCGGCAAGCCGGCGACCAGGGGCGAGCGCGACGGTTACGTGACCTTCATCGGCCACGACAGCGTCGGGGTCGAGGTCGTCGCCGGGATCTGCACCCGGCTGCGGGCAAGCAGCCGGCTGACCCGCCACCTGCAGGGGCTGACGCTGCACCACCTGCGCCTCGGCTTCATGGTCCACGAGGCGCCGTTGCCGCCGCGGCGCATCCACGAGTACCTGCGGGCGACCGAACCGGTCGCGGCCGACGTCACCCTGCTCACCGTCGCCGACCGGCTCTCCGCCCGCGGCAGCGGCCCCTTCGCCACCGAGGAGGCGGTCGAGGCGCATCTCTCCTTGGCCCGCCAGATGCTGGCGGCGGCGCTCGACTGGCATCGCCATGGCCCGCCGGAGCCGCTGCTGCGCGGCGACGAGCTGGCGGCCGAGCTCGGCATCGCGCCGGGGCCCGAGCTGGGCGAGCTGCTGGCTGAGATCGAGGCGGCGCAGTACGCGGGTGAGGTGGGCACGCGCGAGCAGGCCCTCGACCGCGCCCGCCGGGTGCGCGGTTAGCCCGGGTGTCAGGTACGCTCCCCGCCGAATGGGCAAAGAGGAGAAGATCGAGATGGAGGGCGAGATCACCGAGGCCCTCCCCAACACGATGTTCCGGGTCAAGCTCGACAACGACCACGAGGTTCTCGGACACATCTCGGGCAAGATGCGCCGCCACTACATCCGCATCCTCCCCGGCGATCGCGTGAAGATCGAGCTTTCGCCCTACGACCTCGATAGAGGTCGAATTACTTATCGCTACAAATAGGAGCTAGTGGCTTTCGGGTCGGGATCGGCCAGCTCGGCCACAAGTGCCGACCAAGCGAAGTCCTTGGCGCCTAATCCCTTGCCCGTGCGCGGGTCGTAGTACTCGCGCAGGTCTTCTCGCTCGACCGCGTCGGTCAGGCCGTTAGCCATCCGCTCGGCCTCGTCCTCGTAGCCGAGGCGGCGCAGGCCTAGCCAGAGCAGCCAGGCGGCGTTGACCCAGGTCGGGCCGCGCCAGTAGCGGCGGACCGGGCCGCGGCCGCCGGCGGGCTCGTAGCTGGGCTCGCAGACGGCAACCGAAGGCGGCGCGACCGGGGTGAGGAACTCGCGCTCGTTGAGCAGGTGCTCCTCGACCAGCCTCCGGCCGATCCGCTCGGGCAGATCGGGCAGGGCGAGCGGGGCAAGGGCCGCCCAGGTGAGGACAGCTGGCCGGACACTGCCCGGTTGCGCCTCGTCGAGGAAGAGGCCGCGGCGCTCGTCCCAGAGCCGGTCGACCAGCGCGGGGGTTGCCGAGGGGCGCCCAAGCGCCTGCAGCGAGAGCGACCAGAGCGTGTTGACGACGACCTCGCAGAGCACCGGACCGCCGCGGTCGCGGACCCGGCGGGCGTCGAAGCCGAGCCGCCGGTTGCGTCGCACGAGCAGGGGGAAGCCGACACGCCCGTTCGCCCGCTGGCTCCAGACCGGTTCGAACTTTGGCGAGGCGTCGAGCCCCGACTCGTCGGGCTGCACGATCCAGAGCAGCCCGTCGCCGTCGAGATCGCGGTGTCGCTGGAGCCAGTCGGCCTGGGCGACGATCCCCTGAACGGCGGCAGGGTCCTCCCCGGTCGCGACCCACCAGGCCCAAGCGAGCAGCGGCGGCTGGATCGTCTCGGTCTGGAACGAGCTGCGCGAGGCGACGTTGTAGAAGGGCAGCCGGCCGAGCGAGACGGGCCGATCCCAGAAGATCGTGTGGCCGATGAAGCCGTCTTCGCGCTGAGCGGCCAGCAGGGTCTCGAGCTCGGCCCGGGCGCGGGCGGGCTCGAAGCGCCGCCAGGCGATCGCCGCGAAGCACGAATCCCAGTACCACTGCCACGGGTACCGTCCGGGGCTGGGCTGGGTGTAGGCGAATCGGGTGCCGTCGCGCTCGCCCTCGAGCCAGTTCTGGCGCAGCACGCGCTCGGCGATCTCAGTTGCGCTCTGCGGCGGCCCGGTCACACCCCGGTACGGCGCATCTCGCGCAGCGCCAGGGCGCCGAGCACGGCCAGCAGGCCCCCCAGGGCCAGTAGGCCCGGCCAGGTCTCGGCCCAGGTGACTTCGCCGACGAAGCCCTGTCGCGCCGCTTCGACCACCTGGGTGACCGGGTTGACGCGGGCCACGTCGGCGAGCCAGCCCTGCAGCAGGGCCAGCGGCGCGTAGGCGGTCGTGGTCAGGATCAGCGCCATCATCCCGGCCTGCATCAGCGGCGCCGCCGATTGGCTCTTGAAGTGCAGCGCCAGCATCGATCCCCAGCAGGCCGCCACGGCGGCCATCGCCGCGACCATGAAGTAGGTGACGAGGAGGCCGTCGACGCCCGGCCAGCCGGCGCCGAGCACGAGCGCGATCGTCAAGACGAAGGTGGCCGGGATCAGCGAGCGGGCGCTGGCGGCGAGCACCGTGCCGGCGAGCAGGACCCAGCGCGGGGCGGGGGAGACGAGCAGGCGGTCGAGCCAGCCCTGCTCGATGTCGCGGGCGAGGTTGACGCCCGCCGCCGCGCCGGTGAAGCCGGCCCCCTGCAGCATGCTGACCGGGACGATGAAGCTCTCATACGAGCCGGTGGTGAAGCCGCGCAGCTGGGTCAGCGCGCCGAAGACGCCGTTGAGGCCGAGGAAGAAGATCGTCGGCGCCAGCACACCCGGGATCGCCGCGCCGGGAACGCGCAGCAGCTCGTTCTTGGCCCGCGCCATCAGCGCGCCGATCGTCGCCAGGTTGGCACGCCACGTCGGCATAGCCTGCGCCGCCGGAATCGCCGCGGCCTCCATCAGCCGACCCGCAGGCGGTGGCGGAGCGCCCGCGCGCTGAGCACGAGGCCGAGGACGACGATGCCGGCGATCGCGAGCAGGGCTTCGGCCGTGTCCCTGGCGTCAATCCCGGAGATGATCGGCTCGCGCACCCCTTCGACGATGAAGCTGAAGGGGTTGTATTCGGCGATCGTCTGCGCCGGCTGGATCATCAGCCCGACCGGGAAGAAGGCCGAAGAGAGGAAGAGCACGACGAGGACCAGCGGGAAGAGCCCTTGGACGACGCTGGCGCTGCCGGTGCGCAGGGCGATCGCCGCGCCGATGCCGCCGACCGCCATCGCGGTCACCGTGACCAGGGCGATCGCCAGCAGCGCCCCGGGAACGCCGCCCTCGATCTGGGCGCCGAAGACGAGCCCGATCGCGAGGAACCAGAGCGAGGCAAGCAGGCCGAGCGCCGCGGTCCCGGCGAGCCGGCCGAGGACGATCGTGTAGCGGGAGATCGGCGCCGCGAAGAGGCGGTCGGTGAAGCCCATCTCGATGTCGACCGCGAGCGCGATCCCGCCGCTGTTGCCGGCCAGCATCAGCGACTGCATCATCGCCCCGGCGAGCATGAACTGGAGGAAGCTCTGCACCGGCGGGAAGCCGGGGAGGTTGATCGCGCCACCGGCGCCCCCGGTCTGGATCGCCAGCAGGATGGTCGGGAAGACGACGATCGGCGCCATCAGCTGCGGCCGGCGGAAGGTCTGGCGGATCGAGCGCATGCCGAGGGCGCCGACGACGCGCAGGTTCGTCGCCAGGCCGTTCACGCTTTCACGGCCTCCTCCTCGTCCTTGCCGCTCTCCTCCGCCTCGTGCTCGAGGTGGTAGCCGGTCTTGGCGACGAAGACGTCGTCGAGGCTGGGACGGACGAGCTCCAGCGAGCCGACCTCGATGCCCGCCTCGTCGAGCGCCCTGACGACCTGCGGGATGTCGCCCGCGCCGTGCTCGACCTCGACCAGCACCGTCTTGCCGTCGACCGGCGGCAGCAGCGGGCCGATGCGGGCGCAGATCTCCTCCGCCTCGGCGATTGAGCCCTCCTCCAGCTGCAGGCGGATGTGGGGGTGGCCGATTTCGGCTTTCAGCGACGCCGGGGTCCCCTCGGCGACGATCCTGCCGCTGTCGATGATGCCGACGTTGTCGGCGAGCTGATCGGCCTCCTCCAGGTACTGGGTGGTGAGGAAGACCGTCGTGCCCTCGTCGTTGAGGGCGCGTACCTCCTCCCAGATCGTCTTGCGGCTGACGGGGTCCAGACCGGTCGTCGGCTCGTCGAGGAAGAGCACCCGCGGCTCGTGGACCAGCGCCGCGGCCAGGTCGAGGCGTCGCTGCATCCCGCCCGAGTAGGTGCCGACCCGGCGGTCTGCGGCGGCGACGAGGTCGACCCGCTCGAGCAGGTCGTCGGCACGCCGCCTGCCCTCGCCGCCGGGCAGTCCCTGGAGCGTCGCCTGCAGGCGGATCAGCTCGCGACCGGTCATCAGCGGGTCGAGCGCCGCTTCCTGCAGCGCGACGCCGATCGAGGCGCGCACGCGGCGAGCCTCGGAGACGACGTCGTGGCCGGCGACGGTCGCCCGTCCACCGGTCGGCAGCAGCAGCGTCGTCAGCATCCTCACCGTCGTCGTCTTGCCCGCCCCATTGGGGCCGAGGAAGCCGTAGATCTCGCCCTCGCCGACCTCGAGGTCGATGCCCTGGACGGCGAGCACCTCGTCGAAGGCCCGCTCCAGGCCCTCGACCGCGATCGCAGTCGACGCCATCCTGCTTAGGCCTCCGTCGGCAAGGCGGCTGCCAGCGGCGGCAGCGCCTCGACCCAGCGGCGCCCGTTGGCGCGCTCCAGCGCCTCGGCGGCATCGAGCAGCAGCTCGTCCCTGCCCCAGGCGGCCTGAAGTTGAAGCGCCAGCGGCAGGCCCTCGCCGCTCAACCCGACCGGCATGCTGATCGAGGGAATCCCGGCCAGGTTGGCGAGAGCGGCGCCACGCACGTTGGCCTGGTCGGCGCTGCTGGTGCCCGAGGGCAGCTCGACCAGCGGCGTGTCGAGTGGTGGGGCCGGGGCGGGGACCGTCGGCCAGGCGATCACGTCGACCCCCTCGAAGAGCCCGGCGAGGTGCCGCCGCATCAGCGTCCGCACCCGCTCGGCCTGGACGGTGGCGGCGGCCGGCAGCATCATCCGGTACTTGAGCGTGCCACGGGCGATCGGGCTCAGTTCCGGGTCGAGATGGTTGAGGCGCTCTGGCGTGACGCCGCCCATGCTCTCGGAGTTGATGATCAGGATCGCGGCGAGGGTCGCCGCTTCGAGGTCGGGCAGCTCGATCTCCCGCACCTCGCCGCCGGTCTCGGCGCGCAGCGCCTCGATTGCCGCCTCGCAGGCGGCGCCGACCTCGGGCGTAACGTCTTCGGAGACGGGGTCGCGGACGACACCGATCCGCAACCCGCTCGCATCGCCCGCGCTGAGCTGCTCGCCGTAGAGAACCGAGCCCAGCAGCCGGCAGTCGGCGGCGTCGGCGCAGAGCGGCCCGGAGACGATCAAGGTCGTAACCGGTGCCATGTGGTGCCCCTCCATCGCCGAGCGGCCGAAGGTCGGCTTGAGCCCGGTCAGGCCGCAGTAGGCGGCGGGGAAGCGGACCGAGCCGAGCCCGTCGGCGCCGACGGCGCCGACGACGAGGCGTCCGGCGACCGCTGAGGCGGGCCCGCTGGAGGAGCCGCCCGGGCAGCGCTCGGTGTCCCAAGGGTTTTTCGCCGGGCCGTATACGGAGACCGCGCCGGTGCTGCCGGCGCCGAGCTCGTGCATGTTGCCGACGCCGACGATCACGGCACCGGCGTCGCGGAGGACGCGGTAGGGCCCCGACTCGCCAGGCGCGGTGGGCGCCAGCAGCTCGGCGGCGCCGAAGCGCTGCGCGCGCCAGGGCAGCGGCCACTCGTCCTTGATCACGACGGGCACGCCGTGCAGCGGTCCCGCGGGTGCGGCGGTGAGCATCTCGCGTGAGCGCTCAGGGAAGGTCTCGACCACGGCGTTGAGCGCCGGGTTGCGCTGCTCGATCCGGGCAAGCGTGGCGTCGAGCAGCTCGCCGGGGTTGAGATCCCCGCAGGCGATCGCTGCGGCCTGCGCGCCCAGGCCCAGATCGAGCGGGGCGGTCACTCGGGCGCCTTCGACATATCGGGGCAGCGCTCTGGCACGACACCCTCGGTGTCGAGGGCGAGCAGCTCCACGATCGGCGCCCAGAGCAGCTGGTGGACCGCGCCCATCACGGCGAGATCGACCTCGTCCGCCTCGATCCCCAGCGCGGCGAGCCCGGCTGGGATGAAATCGTTTGCGCTGGTCGAGCCCTCCATTACGGTTGGCAACCCTACCTGTACGCGATCGTGCACTTTCGCCGGAGGACCGCACCGAGCGGCGGCGAACGACAGAATCCGGTGCCGCAACCCTTGCCGAAGGCCGGGGTTGTCGCTTGAGACCTTGGTCAGAGCAGCAGAAAACCGCCGCCGCAGCCGCGTTCACGTCGCGTTGGGCTTCGCCTGCGCACTGGCGCTGCTCGTAGCCGCCGCGTGGCCCGGCGCCGCCGACTCGGCGCCGGCCCGGGTCGTCGTGCTCGGCAAGACCGACTCGACCCCGCCGCCCTCCTGCCCCGGCAAGATCGTCAACAACGTCGAGGTCGTCCCCTGCCGGGTCGAGGGCCACGTGACCGGCTTCCAGGCGATCGCCAGCGGCGTGCCGCGCCCGTACGAGGTCCCCTTCGACGGCAAGATCGTCGCCTGGTCGATCACGCTCTCGCGCCCGTCCAGCACGGAAACCGAAAAGATGACCAACGAGATCGGCTTCTTCAACGAATTCCTCGGCAAGCCCTCGCAGGCACGGATCGGGGTCCTGCGCGCGGTCGAAGGCTCGAAGCCGCCCCAGTACACGCTGGTCCGCCAGAGTCCGCTGCAGGTCCTCAACCCCTACTTCGGCAGCACGGTTATCTTCACCCTCGACCACCCGCTCAGCGTCCTGCAGGGGCAGGTCGTCGCGCTGACCGTGCCGACCTGGGCGCCGATGTTCGCCTTCAACGTGACCGAAGAAAACACCTGGCGCGGCAGCCGCCTGCCCGAACACTGCTCCTCGAAAGAAGACATCCAGGGCGGCCATCCCCAGCAGGGCGTCGGCAAGACCAAGACCTACGGCTGCTACTACAGCAACGCGCGTCTCCTCTATACGGCGACGGTCGTCAAGCAGCCCTAGAGCGCTTCTTGACGTAAACCGCAGTACTGGCAGTCGCTCACGTCGAGGCCGATCAGCTGGTCGCAGCGGCGGCAGGCGCGCAGGTTCTCCGGGGTGCGGGGCAGGGCCGATGCCGAGGGGGCGAGCGGCAGCACCATCGCCACCGGCACCATCTCCTCGTCGGTCTCGCGATCGAGGTAGACCGAGCCGGGCTCGGCGTGGGCGAGTGCCTCGCGGCCCGAGGCCGGTGCCCGCATCCTGTAGAGCTGCTTCGCGTTCACGGCCGCGAACACTAATAGCTTCCCCGGCACGATGCGCGTCCTTCTCTTCCACGGCTACATGTTGCGCGGCACCGGCAGCAACATCTACACCGGGAATCTCGCCCGCGCCCTGGCCAGCCTTGGCCACGAGGTCCATCTGCTCTGCCAGGACCGCCGGGTCCGGATCGAGGGGGTCGAGATCCACAACCCCGACATCCACGGCCTGCTGCCCGTGTACGTCAAAGACCCTTACGAGGGGTTTGAGGTCAAGGCGTTTCCCGAGCTGACCGAGGCAGAGCTCCACCGCTACATCGACGCCAATGTCTCCGCGGTTCGCGAGGTCTCCGATGCAATCGGCGGCTTCGACGCAGCTCTCGCGGGCCACCTGGTCATGGGACCGACGATCCTGGCCCGCTCGGAGGTCGGTCCCTTCGCCGCCAAGATCCACGGCTCCGCGCTCGAGTACACGGTCAAACCGCATCCTCGCTTCCTTCCTTATGCCGAAGAGGGCGTGAATGCCGCGTCGACGGTCCTGGTCGGCTCTCGCCATACGGCCGAGTCGCTCTGGGCGGCGCTGCCGCGGGTCCCCGGGTTGAAAGAGAAGACCCGGTTGGGGCCTCCCGGCGTCGATACGGAGGCGTTCCGGCCTCGGGTCCTGTCACGGGGTGGACCGCCCGGCTCCGCGCTGGGTTTTTCGCCAGAGGCGGCGGAGGCCGTCCGAGGTCGCGAGCGGGGCGAAAAACAGGACGCCGCGCTCCGCCGGGCGGCCCACCCCGCGCCACCCGCGGGTGAGGCGTCCAGGGTCGTCTTCGTCGGAAAGCTGATCGTTTCCAAGGGAGTCGACTTGCTCATTGCTTCGTGGCCGCTGGTTCGGGCGCGGCATCCGGGTGCGGAGCTGGAAGTAGCTGGCTACGGCGAGTACGAGCAGGGACTGCGCCGGTTGCTCGCGGCCCTTGATCGCGGGGATCTGGACGATGCGCGCGAGATCGCCAAGCTGGGGCGAGGTCTCGAGGGCGGTTCCGCGGAACCGCTGCCGATCCTGAGCGCGTTTCTTGCCGATCCACCTGACGGTTATCTGGATGCGGCCAAGGGGGTTGCCGACTCGGTCGAGTTCATCGGGCGTCTGGAGCACGATGAGGTGGCGGAGCTGCTGCCCGACGCTGAGGTGCTGGTGATGCCCAGCACCTTCCCCGAGGCGTTCGGGATGGTCGCCGCCGAGGCCGCCGCCTGCGGCGTGCTGCCCGTGTCCGCTGGGCATTCCGGGATGTTGGAGGTGTCTGGGGAGCTGGCGAAGACGCTGCCTCCCAGGGCCGCAGAGCTTGTCTCCTTCCCAGTCGAGCAGGGAGCTGTCGAAGCGATCGCGGACCGGCTGAACGGATGGCTTGAGCTTCCGGAGAACGCACGCGCCGAAGCCCGTAATGCGCTCGTAGCCACCGCCCAGAAGCTCTGGAGCTGGGAGGGCGTGGCGCGCGGAGTGCTGGCAGCTTCAGCAGGCAAGCTCGATGAGCTGTCGGCGCCTGAGTAGAGGCCGCAAATCCTTCCGCCGCCGCTTCAATAGAATGCCCGCCGCCTCATGTACGGCCGCCTGCCGATAGCGAAGATGCTCGCCGCGACCGTCGCCCTGACGGCGGCGATCTCCGCTGTGATGCTCTCGATCAACTGGGATGGCCAGGAGGCCTCGACGGCGGCTCCCAAGATCGACGATCTGCTCAACGTGATGATCGTCCTCTCGTCCTTCGTCTTCTCGCTGGTGATGGTGATGCTGTTCTACGCGCTGTGGAAATTCAAAGCCAAGCCGGGCGACGAATCCGATGGGGAGCCGATCCACGGCAACACCCGGCTCGAGATCGCCTGGACGCTGATCCCGACGATCATCGTCCTCTTCGGCGCCGGCTACAGCTGGTCGGTGCTGAACGCGATCGAAAAGACCGAAGGCAACCCGCTCACCGTCGACGTCTTCTCCCAGCAGTACGCCTGGAGCTTCGGCTACCCCGGCAAAGGCAACGCCTACGTGCAGGGCGAATTCCATGTCCCGGTCAACCGCCAGGTCAAGTTCAAGATGCACTCCCAGGACGTCATCCACTCCTTCTGGGTGCCCGAGTGGCGGATCAAGAAAGACAACGTGCCGGGCATCACCACGACCGCCACGGTGACCCCCGACAGGGTCGGCACCTACCAGCTGATCTGCACCGAGCTCTGCGGCTTCGGCCACGCCTCGATGCGGGCCAAGGTCGTGGTCGAGTCGCCGGGCGCCTTCCGCAAATGGGTCGCCGGATTGAAGGAAACGGTACCGGGCCCGTATCTGGACTCGATCCGCCAGGACACCGAAACCAACCCGGTCGAACCGCTCGGCGCGGGCGGGGCATAATGGGGGCCGAGATGGTGGCTGCGATCAAGCAACCGGGATGGATTCGCGGCATTTTGGGCGCGATAGTGGCTGCCGCCTTCGGCGTCGGTCTGGTCGTCGTCCTCCGCAGCATCTCCGGCCTGCCGATCTGGCAGACCGAGCAGACCGGCTACCCGCATGTGGTCGTGCCGCTGATCACCGGCCCACTCGGCTTCCTCGCCGGCTTCGGCTGCTTCGACTACTGGCTGCGCTGGGCGGCCGGGATGCCGACGATCCCCGAGGACCACTCCCAGCACGGCGCGAAGAGCTGGAAGGACTACTTCCGCTTCAACACCGATCACAAGGTGATCGGCATCCAGTACATCTGCACGACCTTCTTCTTCTTCTTCGTGGGCGGCC
>JAPVSJ010000073.1:0-14487 GCA_047519745.1 Actinomycetota bacterium
CGCTTACCTTGCTGGGCGATTTGCAGAGGTTGCGGCTGTTTTGGAGGAGTCCCTTGGCGCCGCCCTGCATGGTCAGGGTGAACTTGGAGACGGGGGCATCGGGGACCAGTTCGAAGGTGTTGCGGATGCCCTTGTTGTGGGAGTCGATGCGGCCGTCGAGGACTACGTGGATCTGGCCGTTCAGGTCGGCCACCAAGTCGGGCAGGTTGTGGGATGAGGAGCGCAGGTAGACCGGGCCTTCGAGCGGCTTGTCGAGCAGCGGGGTGATCGCCCGGGCGAAGCCGTAGACGGATTTCGCCGGGCACTGGCTCGCGGCGAACTGGACCCTGGTGCAGATCGTCTTGATGTGGGACTGGTCGAGGAACTCGGAGTGCGGCAGGCTGACCTGGGCGCGGGCGATGTTGGCGCCGCCGGGGGGCATCGTCAGCGTCGCGCTGAACTGTGGGTTGCCGCCGCGCCTGGTCTTGCCCTTGAGGCGGAAGCTCAGCTTCGGCTTGAAGCCGAGCTTGTCGCAGCCGAGCGCCTGGAAGCGGTCCGACACGTGGGCGCTGGCGCCTTCGGTGCCGCTCACCGTCCCCCCCACGCTCATTTCGTCGCAGCTGGTCGGGTTGAGGATGAAGTTGGGCCGGTCGATCCGCGTTTCGGTCGAGCGGATGTCGAGCGGCAGGCCGAAGAGGATCGTCGGCAGCGGGTCGGTGACCGCGGTGATCTGGGTCGTTTCGGGGTCGACCCGCAGGGCAGCCCGGACGAGGACGTTGCCGAGGTCGAAGGGGCCGGCGAGCGCCGGGGTGACGATCGCCAGGCTGAGCGGGGCGCCCTTGTAGGGGCCGGCGAGGTAGACCGGCGCGTCGATCTGGAAGGGGCTGATGCCGGCGCCGGTGGCGGCGGTGTTGGTGCCGATGCGGCTGGCCGCCGGGCAGCTCGGGTTGGCGAGCTGGGCCGCCGCCGTGCCTTCGGCTTTGGGAATCGAGGCCAGCGCCGCCTCGGAGCAGTAGGGGATCCCGGCGAGCTTGCCGATCAGCCCCGGCGGCATCGTCGCTTCGAGCCCGGCGAGGCGCTGCGTGCCGTCTTCGCGGCTGAGCTTCAGCGTGAAGGGGCTGAAGGCCCCCGCCAGCGGGTTCTGCGTGCCGGCGCTGAGCTTCGGGTTGAAAGCGGCGGGGTGGGACGGGCAGGCGCCCCCGCCGGGGCCCTTGCTCACCTGGAAGGAGCTGCCGCGGGTCACCGCGCCGTTGCCCGACCAGGGGGTGAGCACGGCGGTGGAGGCGAAGCTGCCGCAGCTCGGCGGGTTGATCAGCGAGGCGCGCTGGCCCGCCTTGTTCAGCTCGAGGTGCATGTGGCTGAAGGGCAGCTGGGGCAGCTCTTCGACCACCGTGGTCAGCTGGCCGGTGCCGGAGCTCGCCTCGACGTGGGCGGGGAACTTGACGATCACGCCGTTTGACTTGGCGACGATGTAGAGGGCGAGCAGGGATTTGAACGGGTTGTCGCCCTGGGACGCCAGGTAGACCGAGCCGCTCAGGTGTTCTTCGATCAGCGGCGTTTCGATGTCGACCGTGCCGATCCTGGAGGATTCGGGACAGGCCGGATCGGCTTCGTCGAAGTGGATCGGCGTCGAGCCCTCAGGCGTGATCAGTCCGATCTGGGCGGCCGAGCAACCGCCGAGGCCGTCGGCCGAGGACGGGTTGACGCTCATCCCCTGCGGCAGGGTGACTTCGGCCTTTCGCAGGTCGGACTGGCAGGTTTCGTTCTCGTGGTTGGCTTCCCAGCAGGTCTGGGGGATCGAGAGGTCGAAGGCGAGCCCGGTAGGCGAGTCGGCCGCTTCGTTGGTCGGCGCGATCGAGACTTCGGGTTCGAAGAGGACTTCTTCGCATTCGCCGAGGCCGGCCCGTTCGCCCCATTTGCGCGTGCCTTCTTCTTCTTCGAAGTAGGGGTAGCCGGGCGCTTCGTGGCTGACGGACTCGGCGCTCTGCCAGGCCGATTCGCTCGTCTTCGGTTCGCCGTTTTCGTCGAAGGTCGCCGGATGGGTCCAGGAGTCGATATGCAGGGCGGTGCTCATCGGGCCCGTGCACGAGGTCGGGTTGCGCAGGAAGGCCGAGGGTTCGGTCACCTTGGGGCTGGGGCAAGTCGCTCCGCCGAACGCTGGCGAATTGCTCCCCAGGCAGGTGCGTTCGGGGGTATGGCTTTCGTCGGCGGGGACGCCCCAGAAGGTGGTGGTGGTCCCAGCCAGCGGGATGCCCTCGGAGACGTCGCGGGAGACGATGGAGAGGCCGTAGTCGCCGGAGCTGCGCAGGTGGGCGTCGAGCAGGACGATGTTGTTTTGGAAGTTGAAGCCGAAGCGGGCCGGCACGCCAGGCGGCGGCACCATGTTGAAGATCGAGATCGGGCCGGCGCTGTTGGTGAGGATGTCGCTGCCGTTGAGGCGGAGCAGAATGGTGCCGATCTGGGATTCTTCGGGACAGAGCGGCGATTCGAGGACGCCGGCGCCGTTGGCGAGCTGGACCGCCGTGCACTGCGGCAGGCCGCGGGTGGAGCCGACAGCGCCGGGCGGCAGGTCGACGGCGATGTCCTTAGTGGGCTCGACCGGCCACAGATCGCCCTGGGTGGGCACCGGGCTGGTGAGAGTGTTGAAGTCCATCGCCGCGGTGGAGGAGTAGGGGTGCGCGGCGGCGATGGTGAAGAGGCTCCCGGCGGCATCGGCGGCGACTTCGGCGTCGAAGGCGTCGACGCCGAAGGGCCGCACGGCTTCGATCCGGGTCGGGTCGGCACTGGTCACCGTGGCGCCGCCGCCGCCTTCGACCTTGATCGAGTCGGTGAGGACCGTGGGCACGGTGACGCCGGCGTCGACCTTGACGGCGATCGTGTAGCGCAGCTGGGAGGCGGAACCGCCATGGACGGGGACCGGGTTTTCGGTTGCGCATTCGATCGTATGAGCGCCGAGCACGCCGCTGGGATCGGTAATCAGTTCGGTGCCGTCGCCGCTGCAGTTGAGTTCGCTAATGCCAGGCTCCTGGCCGCTGGCCGAGACGCCGCTGAGGCCGGCGGGCAACGAGACCGTGGTGACGATCGGGCTGCCGTCGGCGTCTTCGGTGCCGACGTTGCCGACCTGGAGGTGATAGGTGAGGGTGTCGCCGGGGAGGGCGGTGGTGTTGGCCTCGGAGTCGATCCGCCAGGCAGCTCCGGGGGCGGCCTGGGCTGAGGCGGCGGAAGCGAGCAGCAGCGTCGTTGCGGCGATGAGGGCCCCGAGGAAGCCGAGTCGGGTGTTCTTCGCGGTCGTCATCGGCTCGTCCTCCGGTTGGCGTTGGCTCGCTTATGGTGCTTGGATTTACGGTGTTTGCGGGTGACGCACTTGCCGTGGCGCTTGATCTTGCCCTTCGGGCAATGGCGGTTCACGGGGGGGTTGCCGGGGCCTTTGGCGGAGGCGCTGCCAGGCGTGGTCGGAGTGGACTGGGGGGCGGGGCTGCCCTGGCAGCCTTCGCCCTGGCAGATTTCAGGCGCGGGCGGCGGTTCGGCGAAGCCGCCGTTCACGTTGGCGTCGTAGAGGTCATAGGCGCCGTCGGTGTCGGTGCCGGTCAGCTGCTGGCGGGTGAGGAAGAAGGCGCCGGAGCCGTCGGCGGAGGAGCCCATGAAGTAGGAGTCGGCTTCGTCGGTGCCGCTGGAGATCAGGTGGACGGTGCCGGAGACGGCGTCGTAGGAGTAGACGTCTTCGGAGCCGTTGGTGTCACTCGGCACGAACGCTTCCTTGGTCGAGAAGAAGAGGTGGCGGCCGTCGTCGGAGAGGGGGTGGTCCTGGGCGGAGCTGGTGCGGGCGGCGCCCTGGTGCTTGCGCTGGCCGATCGAGGCGTCGGCGGTGGCCACAGCGCCTTCGGGGTTGCAGGTCGCACAGGCGAGGCGCTGGTCTGGGTAGCTGTAGAGGTAGAACTCGTGACAGCCCGAGCCGGCGACGCCGTTGCTGCAGCTGCCCTGGTCATAGCCCGTTGGGCCGAGTTCTGCCGCGCTGTCGCTGAAGAGGAGGTGGCGGCCGTCGGGGGTGACGCGGGCGATCGGGATATACGGTTCCCAGCCGGCCGTATTCGTATCCTCTATAAGGTCAGCGGGATCGCGTAGCACCGCCACGTAGCGGAGTGTCCCGTCATGCCAGACATAGAGTGAGCGGAAGTTGCCGAGGCGGGGAGCGCCGGCAGCGAGCTGGCCGTTGGCGGCGAAGTAGACGTAGTGGCCATCGCTGCTCATCCCCAGCAGGTTCTGCACATTGCCGCCATCGCTGGGTTCGCCGTCGGCGGAGAGCAGGGTGAGGTTGTGGGCGTCAGAAGCGGGCTTGGCGGTGTCGTACATATAGAGGTTTGTGTGGTTCAGGGGCGAGTCGTCGGTGAGCGCCTGGTTGGAGGTGAAGAAGACGCGGGAGCCGTCGTCGCTGGCGCCCCAGTAGGTGGCGGGCTGGGAGGCCGGGGTGCCGACTTCGCCCGTGCGCTCGGAGACGTCGAGGCGGACGGTGGTTTCATGGTCCTGGCGCATGTAGAGGGCGCCTGCGAACGAGCGGGGGCTGCTGGGCACGGTGAAGAAGGCCTTGGAGCCATCGGTGGAGATCACGTTGGGCGTCAGGTTCCGCTGACCCTGGAAGGCGCCGGCGCCCTGGCCGGCCTGGGAGCCCCGCACGTTCCATTCGCAGATTGGGCCGCCGGGGCCGCATTCGGTCTGGCCGGAGGGCGGGACGAGGCCGACGAGGCGGACGGCGCCGTGGTCTGATTCGTAGAGGTTGCCGGGACATTCGGAGAGTTCGAAGAACTGGGAGCCGAGACAGGCGGCTTCGTCGGCGACCTCGGCGGTGAGCGGCTGCTGGGACTCGAAGAGGACGTGGCCGAAATCGGCCGAGGCGTCGGCGAAAAAGGGTTGGGTGCCACCTGGGGCTTCCCTGAAGATCGACAGGTGCGTGGAGGTTTCCGCGCAGCGCGGGCAGCCGCTGGCGAGGGTGTAGGAGCCGAATCCGGCGCTGCGCAGGTCGTCGCGGACGTAGAGGTTGGGGACTTCGGCGACGCCGGGGTCTTCGGTGAGGGGGCTGACGGCGAGGAAGGCGCCACGGTCGAGGTCGGCGGAAAAGCCGCCTTCGTATTGGGGCTCAATTGAATTCGCGATGTCGATGACGCTGGTCGGTTCCTGGGGGGGCGTGATCGCGTGGGTCGACCAGCCCGAGGGGTCGCGGACGCTCTCGTAATCGGAGGCGACGCTGGTGCCGCGCTGGTCGCCGAAGCCGACCAGCGAGCTGAAGGCGGCGGCGGAGCCGTCGCCGGCGACACGGGTGCGCTGGGAGTCGGCGATGACGTCGCCGCCCGACTTGTTCGGCGGCGAGACCTGCTCGTAGGCGCGGCATTCGGGGAGAGAGGTCGAGTGCTGTTCGACGCGGCGGGCCTCGTTGGGGCAGGAGGCGGGCGGCTGGTAGCTGCCGAGGGTTTCGAAGCTGGCGTCGGGGCTCTGGGTGGTACCGCCATCGCTGGTCACGAGGAAGCGGAAGTGGTAGGTGGCGTCGGAGGTAAGGCCGGTGAGGGGAGCGCCGAGCGTCTGAACGGCGTTGCTTGGCCTGAGGTTGAGGATTTCGGCGACGCTGGCGCGGTTGGGGAGGATGGCGACCGTCGCCGTGCCGCCGAGGGGCTGAAACCCTGGTTTGACTTCGAGCTGTTCGATGCTCTTCCCCAGGAGTTCGCCGATGAAGAAGACGTGGTAGGGGCTCGATCCCCCGGCATCGCCAGGGCCTCCTGTGACGAGCACGCCACCGGTGCCGATCGGGCCTAGCTGTTCAATCTTGGACTGGACCGTGGCAGCCGAGGCGTTGTAGAAGATGTTGCCGGTTTCGCTGCCACCCAGGGAGAGCTTGTACTGGCCCGAAACGGCGCTGACCGTGAGCGTCTGGACCTCCGCGCCGGGGCAGGAGGCGCCCTGGCCGTAGCTCGTGGTGGGGCCGTATTCGATCTGGCAGTCGGTGATGGTTCCGTTGCGGCGATTGACGTAGGCGCGCAGATTGACCGCTTCGGTGCCTTCGGGGGTGTAGGTGCCGGTGAGGACGACGGGGGCGGCCTGAGGCGTTTTGAAGGTCTTGGCTTCGCTGACCGCTTCCCCGCCGACGTTTTCGGCGTGCAGGGTGAGCGTGTAGACGGTGTTGGGCTGCAGGCCTTCGGCTTCGCCGCTGACGAGGTGGCTGGTGTTGTCGGCGCCCAGTTCGCCGCCGGGGACGTTGCAGCCCGGTTCGCATTCGAAGCGCCAGGTGGTGTGGAAGGCGGCCTTGATCGCTTCTTCTTCGGGTTCGGTGCCCCCGAGTTCGCCTTCCGATTTGGGCGCGTTGGGGTTGACGTGGCCGGCGAAGAAGTAGCGCCCGGCGGGAGGGTTGATCGGCGAGGGGGATTCGAGCGTCGCGGTCGGCTTGGCGACGGCTTTGGTTTCGAATTCGCCTTCGCCCGGGGTCGCCTCGATGCCGGCGTAATGGGCATCGAGGCGGAACTTGTAATTGGAGGCGGGGACGAGGCCGGTGGGGTCGGCGTGGACAGTCGTCGTTTCGGTTTCGGCCGCGGCGCCTTCGAGGGTGCCGCCTTCGACCTGGTTCCAGCCTTCGCCTTCGCGGTTGACTTCCAGCGCCCAGTGGATCGGGACGAAGGCGCCGCCGGTTTCTTCGTTGCCGCCTTCGGGGTCGATTTCGCCTTCGAGGTGGGCGGTGGTGTATTCGACTTCGGTGGCCGGTTCGACGCTTAGCGCCGGTTCGTTGGGGGCGGGGTCGGTGGTGAAGGTCTGGTTGGGGGTCGAGTGTTCTTCGACGAATTCGTTGAAGTTGAGGGCGCTGAGACGGGCTTCGTAGTGCGTGTCCGCCTTGAGGCCGGAGACGTCCGTTTCGACCGGGCGGGTTTCGCCGGGCTGGACCGGGCCCTGGAAGCAAAAGCCGCCCCAGTTCTGGAGCCCTTCTTCGGCGTATTCGAGGCACCAGTAGGTTTCGAAGCCGTCGGCGGGGACTTCGACCGTGCCCGATAGGTGAGCGGTGGTGATCGAGTGGGTGGTGACCGGGTCGATCGTCAAGGTGGGAGAGGAGGCACTGGCCGCGGACGCACCAATCCCTGCGAAGACGAGCAGGGCGACGAGGGTGGCGAGGGCTCCACGGAGGTTGCGGCCGAGGCCGGTGGCCTGGCGCATGGTCGATCCCGCGGTCCCTGCCTTCGCGTGGGGCGTCACGTATTGCTCTCCTTGTTCTGAGCCCCCTCTACCGGGCCGCTCCCTGCGGCCCCGGTGGCTCGATTTCCCTGTTCCCTGCCCGTCCTTAGGACGGGGTCCTTAGTTCGCTGCGAGGATTCCGCGACACCCTCGTTACAGGTGGACAACGGTGTTCCTCGATCCTGTGTGATTCTAGACACAGGATTGTCTGGATGTCAAGCGGGTGGCGGAAAGTCCCTGCAAAACAGCGATTTTTGGGTAGACAATCGCGTTTACAGAGCGCAACTACGGTAAATTTGAGCGATGCCGAGGCGGTCGATAGCGGGATGGGAGCCGGTGCTCGAGGAGGCGCGCAGCATGAGGCCCGGGGCGAAGCCCCGGCGCCGGGCGGCGCAGCGGGAGCTGCTGATGCGGGCGATGGCGCAGGCGGTCGGCGCCAAGGGCTACGCGGACAGCCGGGTCGAGGACGCGCTGCTGCTCTCGGGGCTGTCGCGGTCGACGTTCTACCGCCACTTCGGCGGCAAGGAGGACTGCTTCGCGGCGGCGTTCGAGTGGGCGGCGGCGGGGATCCTGGCGGCGGCCGAGGAGGCGGTCGCCGCGGGCGGCGAGGAGCCGGCCGCGCGGGTGGAGGCGGTGCTGCGCGCGACGCTGGAGCGGCTGGCGGCGGAGCCGGGCGTGGCGCGGCTGGTCCTGGTCGAGGCGCGGGCGGCGGACGCGGCGTGCCGGCAGGCGCAGCTGCGCTGGCTGGAGCGGTTGGCGGGGCTGCTCGAGGCGGCGGCGGGGGACCGGGGCGACGCGAGCGTCGCGCGGCTGACCATCGGCGCGATCTCGGCGCTGCTGAGCGCCAGGGTGAGCGAAGCGGGAGCGGAGGGGCTGCCGGCGATCCTGCCGCAACTGGTCTACGTGGCGCTGACGCCGTACGTGGGGCCCGGCGCGGCGGACGAACGGGCGCGTTCCGAATTTGAGAGACAGATTGAGAGACAGGCTGGCCGATGGGGACGGAATCGACCCCGCTCCTTAGAATGAGAGCGAAGCGCCGGCGTAGCTCAGTTGGTAGAGCACTTCATTCGTAATGAAGGGGTCCCCGGTTCAAGTCCGGGCGTCGGCTCTCCGCAGCGCCCTTGGGTTCAGTTGAGCGGGGTGCCGGCGAGGCTGGAGACCTTCCAGTCGCCGCCTTCGCTTGCCATCGGCATCGCCAGGATGGTGCCGTGGGGGCCGGTGTAGAGGACGAAGGCCTGTTCGCCTTTGGTGCGCAGTGAGCGGACGTTGGCCTGTTCGGCTTCGGTCTTCAGCGCCGACATGGCGGCCGGATTCGTCAGGGCCTGGAGAAGCGCGGCGCAGCTCTTGTCCTTGAGCTGTTTCGCCTGCGCCGCGAGTTTTTCGAGCGATTCGGTGATGCTTTTCGACACGTAGTTGCAGGTCGCGGCCCAATTGCCCTCGGCGCGGGCGTCTAGGAAGTTGTGCAGTGCCGCCGCCGCGGCGGCGAATTCAGACTTGCCGGCCTCTTCGCCGAATTCCTGGACACTGTTGTCGCCGCCCTTGACCTTGAACTTCGCGGAGCCACCGCCGGAGTCGCTGTGGTGCTTGGGGGTGAATTCGCTCGCGCTGGGGCCGGCGCCGCCGGCCTGACTTTCGCCGCCAGAGCCGGACTTGCCTTCTTCGCTCTTCGCCCCGCCCTGCTTTGGAGCTTCCTGGCTCGAGTTGCCTTCCGCCTGTCCCTGGTCGGCTGCAGTCGTCGTCGAGTTGGAGCTGCTGCCACCCCCGCATGCAGCCAAGCCCACGGCAATCAGCAGCGCAGCGAGCGCCACAACCAACGTCTTCGGTCCCCCCCTCACTGACCGACATTCTAGGGAACGGCAGGGGCCACTAGGATTCGCCGCAATCCCGGCTAGGATCGGCATCGATGGCAGAGGGGATCTCGATTGTTCTGGCCGACGACCACACGGTCGTACGGCGGGCGCTGCGGCTGTTACTGGAGGAAGAGCCCGGCTTCGAGGTCGTGGCCGAGGCGGAGGACGCCGAGGGGGCGATCCGCTATCTGCGTGGGCATAAGCCCGACGTGCTGATCCTCGACCTGAACATGCCCGGGCGGCCGAGCCTGGAGGCGATCGAGGACATGCGCGAGGCCTCCCCGGAGACCAAAATCGTCATCCTGACGATGCAGCAGGAGCCCGCCTTCGCGCGCCGGGCGCTGCAGCAGGGAGTGCTCGGCTACGTGCTCAAGGAGGCAGCGGACGACGAACTCGTTCAGGCCGTGCGCAGCGCCGCCGCCGGTGAGACCTATCTGCAACCGGCCCTCGGAGCAAAGCTGGCAGCCGAACCGGAAAGCACCGCCAGTGACCTCAGCGAGCGCGAGACGGACGTCCTTCGCCTGATCGCCCTCGGCCACACCAACGCCGAGATCGCCGAGAAGCTCTACATCAGCGTGCGCACCGTGGAGACCCACCGCGCCCACATCCAGCAGAAGCTCGGCGTCAGCAGCCGCGCCGAGCTGGTCCAGAGCGCCCTGTCGCGGGGCCTCATCGAGACCTGAGCCGGCACTCAGCTTCAAGTTCTCCAGTCGCGGGCGGTCGCCCTGCCTCAAGAAATGACCGCAAACGGACGAGAAACAACCAGTGGCCCCCCAGGCAGTGATTAATGGATCGGCGCGGTGTTCTAAGGTCCACGTGATCTTTGCCAGGGGAACAGCGATCCTCGCGCTGGCTGCCGCGCTGGTGCTGACTCTCGGTTGCGCGTCCGCATCGCCGCAGGGTCAAGTCGTCGTGCACGGAGCCGACTCCGGCTCGCACCTCGAGCTGAGCATGAGCGGCAACAACCTGATCGTCCACGGCTGGATGGGCCGTAAAGCCGGGGCGGGGTGTCGCCTCAGACGCCACCGCAACCTCGCCATCTGCCCGCTCGCCGGGGCCGGTGGGGTCGAAGTCGACATGGGCCCGTCGGGCGATCTCGTCGAAGTGCTGGACAAGCTGCCCGTGCCGCTGACCGTCCACCTCGGCGACGGCTCGGACAAGTTCATCGGCAACGGCGAGCCGGACACCTGCTACTCGGAAGGGGCGCGACGCAACCGCTGCATCGGCGGCCCCGGCAACGACATCTGCATCACCGGCAACCAGAACAGCGATTGCGTCGGTGACGAAGGCAACGACTACTGCCAGACCGGCGCCGGCAGCGACGGCTGCTGGGGCGGCCCGGGCGACGACGTCTGCCGGATGGGACCGGGCCATGACGGCTGCCACGGCGAAGGCGGCCATGACGAGCTCTTCGGCGGCCCCAGTGCCGACCAGCTCTACGGCGGCGAGGGCTATGACGCCTGCGACGGCCTGCCCGGCTGGGGGCGCTCGCACGAATGCGAGACCGGTCCCGGGCGCTGATCGGACCCCGCCGCGAGTGGATTTCCTCACCCGTGTCGATTTCCCCGTTTGCCGTTCGTCGTAGGGGTAGAGGCAACTCACAACCCTAGGAGGACGACGATGCGATTCATGATGATGATGTACCCGGGGATCGACACCGACGCGGAGAGCTGGGAGCCCAGCGCCGAGGACGTCGGGGCGATGACCGCCTACAACGAGGAGCTGAGCAAGGCCGGCGTGCTGCTTTCACTCGACGGCCTGCGACCCCCCGGCGAGGGCGCTCGCGTCCGCTTCAGCGGCGGCAAGCCGACCGTCACCGACGGCCCCTTCGCCGAGGCCAAGGAGGTCGTCGGCGGCTACTGGCTGATCCAGGCGGCCTCGAAGGAGGAGGCGGTCGAGTGGGCCGCGCGCTGCCCCGCCAACGATGGCGACTTCATCGAGGTACGCCGGGTCTATGAGATGGAGGACTTCCCTGAGGACGTGCAGGCGGCGGGGCAGCTCTCCGAGAGGCCGCCCGAGCAGACGTGAGCCGTGGCCCGGAGACGGGCTCGGACGCCGGGCGGGCGATCGAGGCCGTCTGGCGGATCGAGTCGCCGCGGCTGATCGCCGGCCTGGCGAGGATGAGCGGCGACGTCGGCCTCGCCGAGGACCTGGCGCAGGACGCGCTGGTCGCGGCGCTGGAGCGGTGGCCCGAGTCGGGCGTCCCGGAGAACCCGGGCGCCTGGCTCACCGCCACGGCGAAGAACCGGGCGATCGACCTGGCGCGGCGGGGCAGGCGCTTCGAGGATCGCCGCGAGCAGCTCGCGCGCGAGGCGGGGATGCGGATGGCGATGGACGCCGCCGAGCACGAGGCGGCGCTGGGCGGCCTCGGTGACGACCTGCTCGGCCTGATCTTCACCTGCTGCCACCCGCTGCTCTCCACCGAGGCGCGGGTGGCGTTGACGCTGCGCCTGCTGGGCGGCCTGGGGACGGAGGAGATCGCGCGGGCCTTCCTCGTCTCGGAGTCGACGGTCGCGCAGCGGATCGTGCGGGCGAAGCGCACGCTGAAGGAGGCGCACGCGCCGTTCGAGGTTCCCCACGGCGCCGAGCTCGACGAGCGGCTGCCCTCGGTGCTGGAGGTGATCTACCTCGTCTTCAACGAGGGCTATGCGGCGACTGCGGGCGAGAGCTGGATGCGGCTCGACCTCTGCGAGGAGGCGCAGCGCCTCGGCCGAATCCTTGCCGGCCTCGCGCCCAAGCAGCCCGAGGTGCACGGCCTCCTGGCGCTGATGGAAATCCAGGCCTCCCGAGCGCGGGCACGCACCGGCCCTGGCGGCGAACCAATCCTGCTGCTCGACCAGGACCGGGCGCGCTGGGACCCGCTGCTGGTGCGGCGCGGCCTCGCCGCCCTGGAGCGGGCCGAAAGACTCGGCCGTGGCGCCTTCGGCCCCTACACGGTGCAGGCGGCGATCGCGGCCTGCCATGCGCGGGCGCGCAGCGCCGAGGAGACCGAGTGGGCGCGGATCGCGGCGCTCTACGACGCGCTCGCCCAGCTCACCCCCTCCCCCGTCGTCGAGCTGAACCGCGCCGTCGCGGTCGGGATGGCGTTCGGGCCCGAGGCGGGCCTGGAGCTGGTCGATGCGCTGGTCGACGCGGGCGCCCTCGACGGCTACCACCTGCTGCACAGCGTCCGCGCCGACCTGCTCGCCAAGCTGGACCGTGGCGCCGAGGCGAAGGGGGAATTCGAGCGGGCCGCGGCGATGACCGAGAACGCCCGCGAGCGCGAGCTGCTGCTTGAGCGGGCTCGCATAGTCGCTCCGTGACGTCGGCCTGCGCCTTGTGACCAGCGAGCTGGGTTAGGCGGGTGGGCCGGGCGCTGCCGGAGGCGGTGGTGGCGTGGCAGGGGGAGAAGGCGGTGCGGACTGGGCACCCTGCCCGATCTCCAGCAGACCGAAGTAGATGACCGCGGCGACGAGCGCCACGATCGGCGCCGTGACGGTCGAGCCGATCACGTTGAAGAGGATCAGGACCCCGATGCTGCCCGAGATCCCGCTGGCGATCGCGCCGAGGATGCCCTGGACGACGGCGACGATGATGAAGACGATGACGATCACGCCGAAGACCTGCCAGCCATTGCCGCGGACCAGCGCACGGGAACGGCCGAAAGCGTCGATGGCGCCGCTGCGCTCGACCACGATCACGGGCGCGATCACCGACCAGATCGTCAGCAGGAAGAGGCCGGGGACGATGAAGAGGAGGAAGCCGACGCCGATCCCGAGCCCGGCCAGGATCCCGGCGCCGATCAGCGGCAGGATCACGGGGCCCGTGGAGCGCACGAGGTCCTCGACGGAGGAGTCGCGGCGGCCGTCCTGGACGTCGCTGACGAGCCCCACGACCATCCCCTGGTAGAGCGTCCCGGCAATGACGCTGACGGCAAGCGTGAGCGGAAACAGGATGAAGCTGTGGGCGAGGATCGCGTTGATCACGGCGACGATCAGGAAGAGCCCGAACGCCACCGGCAGGAGCACACCCGCCTGCGACCCGTAGATGGAAAAGGCTTGACTGAGCGTGCCGCCGACATCGAGCTTTCTGTTCATGGCGGTCTGCTTCGACCCGGCCGCCCACGACCCTTCCGGCGGATGCAACAAAAGCGGAGGGGGTGGGATTCGAACCCACGAGCGCCTTGCGACGCCAACGGTTTTCGAGACCGTCCCGTTCAACCACTCCGGCACCCCTCCGAGGCTCTGGCAAGCCAAATCCTATCCGCTGCGATTTTCGAAGGGTCGGGTCGCGCGTGCTCAAGCGGGGCTCGGGGACGGCCGATGACTGGGACGTGGAACCGGTTCCCGCAACTTCGAAGCCGGCCAGCGCGCGCAAGCTCGCGTTCGCCTGGCTGGCGTTTCTCTCCCTGCTGCTCGCCGCCTACGCGGCGGTCATCCTCGTCCCGCTGGGGAACGAAGTCGTGCAGGACGCCTTCGGTCGCTGGGTCTATGACGCAGTCGTGCTCGGCGCTGCGCTGACCGTCCTCGGCCGGTCGGCCTCGGCGCCCTCGGAGCGGCGGGCCTGGCTGGCCCTGGGGGTCGGCCTGCTGCTCTGGGGTCTCGGCCAGACCTACTACTCAGTGGTCCTCTATTACGCGAGCCCGGCGCCCTTCCCCTCCCCCTCGGATGCGCTCTTCCTGGCCTTCTATCCCGCCAGCTACGTCGGCCTCGTGCTGCTGTTGCGGACGCGCGTCGCCCACCTGGACCCGCTCGCCTGGGTCGACGGGCTGATCGGCGCGCTCGCCGTCGCCGCGATCGCCGCGGCGCTGATCTTCCCGCCGGTGCTCGAAGCGCTCGGCGGCAGCCCGCTCGGGGTCGGGGTCAGCCTCGCCTACCCCTGCGCCGACCTGGTCCTGCTCGGGCTCGTGGCAGGGGCGTTCGCGGCATCGAAGTGGCGGGCGCAGGGCACCTGGGCGCTGATCGCCGCCGCCCTGCTCCTCTTCGCCGGCGCCGACGTCGTCTACCTCTCGGTCGGGGGTCAGTCGACCGCGGCGCTGAACCTGGCCAGCGTCGGCTGGCCGCTTGCCTTCCTCCTGCTCGCCGCGGCCGCCTGGCTCCCCGGCCCCGCGACGCGCGCCGCCCCTGCCGAAGCGAGCCGGCGCCGCATCGCCGTGCCGATCGGCCTCGCCGCGGCCGTCGTCGGCCTGCTCGCCGTGGGCAGCTTCGCCCCGATCGGCGCCGTCGCAGTGGGCCTCGGGATCGCCTGTCTCGTCGCCGTGCTGGCGCGCCTCGCGATCACCTTCGAGCAGAACACGGAGATGCTCGCGACCACTCGCCACGACGCGGTGACCGACTCGCTCACCGGCCTTGGCAACAGGCGCAAGCTGATGGCCGACTTAGAGGGCGCGCTGGCCTCGACCCACCCCGAGAGCACCATCCTCGCGCTCTTCGACCTCGACGGCTTCAAGGCCTACAACGACGGCTTCGGCCATCCG
>JAPVSJ010000074.1:0-78319 GCA_047519745.1 Actinomycetota bacterium
CCCCCCCCCCCCACCCCGCCCCCGACGATTCGGAGTGCGAGAATCGGGATATGAGCGATCAACCAGTGCTGCTCATCACCGGAGCTTCGAGCGGGATCGGCGCCGCCACGGCGCGAGCGGCTGCACCTGACTACCGGCTGGTGCTGGCGGCGCGGCGGTTGGAGCCGTTGGAAGAGCTGGTCGAGGAGCTCGGCGGGGCCGAGCGGGCGATTGCGGTGCGTTGCGACGTGACCGACTGGGAGCAGGTCGAGGCGATGGCCGCCGCGGCGCTCGACGCCTTCGGCCGGATCGACGTCGTCTTCGCCAACGCCGGCTTCGGCGCCACCCGGGGCTTCCTCGAGGAGTCGCCCGAGCACTGGCGCTCGATGGTCCTGACCAACGTCTACGGCCTCGCGCTGACGATCCGCGCCACCCTCCCCCACCTGCTCGAGCGCGGCGACGGCCACTTCCTCGTCACCAGCTCGGTCGCGGGGCGGCACGCGCTGCCGGGCTCGCTCTACTCGGCGACCAAGTGGGCGGCTACGGCGATCGGCGAGTCCTTGCGGGCCGAGCTGCGGCAGATGCACGACAACCAGGGGATCAAGGTGACCCTGATCGAGCCGGGCATGGTCGACACGCCGTTCTTCGACAACCGGCCCGGCAAGCATGCACTGCAGGACGACGACATCGCCCGTGCCGTGATCTACGCGATCGAGCAGCCGGTAAACGTCGACGTCAACGAGATTTTGATCCGGCCTACGGGTCGGCCGGCTGATTAGGGAGCCCTCTCGGTAGGGCTTCCACTTAACTTTTTCGGTGTATTGCTGTCGGGCTGACGCCCACAGCCCGCACCGAAAAAGTACAAGACGTTTCAGCCCTACCGAGAGGGCTCCTATCGCAGAAGCTGGCGGACGACTCGCCAGTAGCCACGGAGCAAGCGGCGAGCTGGAAGGGACCGGGCTATGGCCGGGATGAAGGGCGAGTCGAGGTCTGGGGTGAGAAAGCCGGCGAACTCGGCGGTGCTGATGGTGCGCGTGGCTTGCACCTGGCGGCGCTCGCGGAGTAAGCGGGGAAGCCAGCGGATTACTTCGCCTATCGCGGCGAATTTCTGCTTGCCCCAGCCGGCGGCGATCGCGGCTGGGATCAGCGCCAGCTCGGTCAGGATCAGCGCCGGCGCCAGCAGGAGGAGGAGGCTCGTCGGGTAGACGCGGACGAGGAAGGCCCAGCGGTTGCGCTCGAGCCAGCGCCACTTGTGCTCGCGGGCGCCGAACTCGTAGTCGTGGTCGACGATCGCCGCGGGCTCGATCCCGAGCGCTCCCCCGGCCAAGCGCAGCCGCAGCGAGAGGTCGACGTCCTCGTGGTAGAGGAAGAAGCGCTCGGGGAAGCCGCCCGCCTCCTCCCATTTCGCACGGGGAATCGCCAGGCAGGCGCCGGAGAGGGCGGTGACCTCTGCCGCCGCCGGCGCGGTCGCTATCGGGTCGCCATGCCCTCCGGCCCAGACGATGCCGGTGAAGTGGACCGGATTGCCGGCGGAGTTGATCGTCGTCCCGTCCCCCTCGGCGACGAGGGCCTGCCAGGCGGCCCAGCCGCGCCGCTCGACCCATGGGCGCCGGATCGCCTCGCCAAAGCCGGGCCGCGGAGCGGCGTCGGGATTGAGCACGACGAGGAGGTCGCCGCGCGCCTGAGCCGCCCCCTCGTTGCATGCAGCGGCAAAACCGGCGTTGCGGCCGGTCTGGACGACCCTTGCGGCGGGCGCCAGCGAGGCCACCGCGTCCGCGGTCCCGTCGCTGGAGTCGTTGTCGACGACGATCAGCTCGTCCCCCTCCCCCAGCTCGGGCAACAGCGCAGGCAGCGTCCGCGCCAGCTCCTCACGGCTGTTCCAGGCAACGATCAGGACCGAAAGCGTCGGGCGCACCGACGCGGAAGGCTATTTGTTCTTCTTGGCGCCCTTGCCGCCACAGGAGAGCAGCAGGCGCGGGCGCATGTTCAGCTTCTTGCCGTTCTGACCCTTGAACCGCACGAACACCCGCTTGCCGCGCGCCTGCTTGCGTTTGTGCGCCCTGCTCGCCTGAGCGCCTTTGCCTTTGCTCCCCTGGGGTTTCTTGCGCGGGCACTGGTTCTGCGAGTTGACCAGCAGGCCCCGCTTGCCGCCGCGCAGGGTGAGCACGAACCTGGTCACGGGCACGTCGGGCACGATGTCGAAGGTGTTGCGAATGCGACCGCGGGAGCTGTCGGTGCGGCTGTCGAGCTCGACCTCGACCTGACCGCGCAGGTCGGCGACGAGGTCGGGGAGGACGTTGTCGGACGAGCGCAGGTAGACCGGGCCCTTGAGCGGGTCGTCGAGCAGCGGCGAGGTCGCGACCGCGTTGCCGTAGATCGAGTTCTTCGGGCATTCGTCGGCAGCGAACTGGACGCGCGTGCAGACCTTTGCCAGGTTGCCCTGGTCGAGGATCAGCGAGCGCGGCAGGATCGTCTGGGCGCGAGCGATGTTCGCGTCTCCCGGCCGCGCGGTCAGGACGGCGCGCAGCCGGGGGTTCTTGGCACGCCGCATCCCGCCGGTCAGGCGCAGCGAGAGCTTCGGCCGGAAGCCGAGCTGGTCGCAGCCGCTCGCTTCGAAGCTCGCCGAGATCGGCGAGCGGGTGAACGCGGCGGGATCGACCGGGTTGGCGCCGCCGCCGAGCAGCGCCCCGCCGAAGCTCAGCTTCGAGCAGTTCGTCGGGTTGAGCGTGAAGTTGTCGCGGTCGAGCTTGACCGAGACCGAGCGGACGTCGAGCAGGGAGCCGCCGTAGACGTGCGGGATCGGATCGGAGACAGCGTGCACCTGCGCGGTGCGCGGTTCGAGCGAGAGCGCCACCCGCACCACGACCGTGCCGAGATCGAACGGCCCGGCCGTGGCGGGGGTGACAACTGCCAGGGAGAGGGGCGCGCCTTTGTAGCGCCCCGAGAGGAAGACCTTGCCGCTGACGTGCAGCGGCGAGGGGCCGCTGCCGGCGACGACGTCGGCATGGCCGATCAGGCTCGAGCTGGGGCAACTCGAGTCGGCGGCCTCGGCCGCGCCGCTGTTGGCCGCGGTGGCCGCCAACGCGTCGGCGGGGCAGTACTTGACGCCGGCCAGCTTCGCCACCAAGCCCGGGGGCAGCGTCACGTCGACGCCTTTCAGCTCCTGGTTGCCATCGGTGCGGGCGATGTTCATGTGCAGCGGGCTGAACTGGCCGGCCGCCGGCTTATTCGTGTCCGCGGCAAAGCTCGGAGCGAAGGGGCGGTCAGCGAGCGTTTTGGCGCATTTGCCGCCGCCGGGCGCCGTGCTGAGCGAAAACGAGCCGGACGGAGTCGCCGGCGGGTTTTCCGTCCAGGGGGTCATCGTCGCGGTCGCGGTGTTCGGCCCGCACGCCCCCGGGCTGGTCAGAACAGCGTGAGCACCATCGTCGAAGTCGAGCTTGAAGCTGCTGAACGGCACCTGAGGGAGGCCGCCGAACTGCTTGTCGTCGAAGGTCGTGGTCAGCTGCCCGGTGGTCGGGTCGGCGCTGACGTTGCCGACGAGGCGGGCAGAGATCCCGTACCGATCCGACTCGACGTCGACGAAGATCCTGTACTCCCTGCCCGAGGTCGGGTCGCGGCTTTCCTGCTTGCCGACGTAGACGGTGCCCTTGAGCGAACCGCCCGGAAGCGGCGGCGTCTCGATCGAGGCGACGCCGATCTTCGAGGCGGCCGGGCATGCGACGGGGTTCCTCGTTCCCTTGCCGAACTGAGCGTCGGTGCAGGTCTGGAGGCCTCCGGTCGCGGCCGAGGGGTTGATGCCCATGCCGACGGGGAGGGTCACCTGCGCCCGCTTCGTCTGCGAGCTTTCGCGCGAAGCGCCGCCGAGGATGTGCGGCACCTGCACGTCCGCCGTCAAGCCAGCCGGCGAGTCGGTCTGCGCGGTTCCCGGGTCGACGGCGATCGCCGGTTCATAGGGCACACCGGGACAATCGATCGGCAGTTTCCCTTCGGGCAGGGGCGACTCGAATGGCGGCTGAGCGCTCTGTGGAAAGGAGTAGCCCGGCTGCGCCTCTTCGGCGATCGAGCTGGCGAGAAGGTAGGTCGAGTAGACGTGTTCGTGAGGCGGCCGTTCGGGGTCGTAACAGGTGCTGGGGGTGGTGATGAAGGTGCCGTCGCCAGCGCGGCCGTCGAACGCCAAGCGGTTCTTCAGGATGAAGCCGCCGAAGAGTTCATCGCCGAGCGGGATGCTCGCGAAGGGCGTTTCCGGGACGTGGATCGTGAACCCCTCGTGGTAGTCGCCGTCCCAGGCGACGTCGGCCTCGAGAAAGACATCGTTGCCCGCCAGTTCGAAGCCGAACAGGGCCGGTTCGTGGTCTTTGGGGATGAGGTTGTAGACGGGCACTTTGGTCTGCCCCGCGATCGGTTTGACTTCGAGCCCCAGCGCGAACGCGGTGACCCCGCTTTCGCCCACCTGGGCATTGAGCGCGGCGCAGTTCGCGGGGTTGGCTTCGAAGGAGCTCAGGGGGCATTGGGGAGTTGCCTGCGGGTTGACGCTGAGGCCGACCGGGAGGTCGACGCGGACCGTCTTCAGTTCGTCCACGGGCTGCCCCGATCCGTTCTGTTTGACGATGAACTGCGTGAAGCCTTTCTGCGGATGACCCGCTGCTTCTTCGAAGAACTGGTCAGGCGTATCGACCGAGCACTCTTCGGAGGTATCAGGAACATCTTTGGTGCAGGTGCCGGCCTGCCAACCGTCGGCGGGGGTGTGGGGATCGTTCTGCGGAGCGATGATGCCCGCCGTGTCGGCGACTGCCGCGGGAGCCCAGAAAGCCAGCCCAAAAACCAAAAGCGCCGCAAAGACGCTAATCCTCATCCCCGCTCCCCTGCTCATCCGAGTCCCCTTCCGCCAGGCGATCATAAGGCTACATTACCCGATTTTGATGATGTGAGCTATTATTTTTTGGTATTCCCCAGTCAACGAAAGTGAGGGCAGCCGTGAATTGGGAACGCCTAGCTCGTGCCAATACCCACCCACTCCGCGTGTCAATCCTGGAAGTGCTGAGCATCGATGAGGGGCGGACGCTATCGCCAAAGGATCTCAGCCTCGAGCTGCAGGCACCGCTGAGCACCGTCAACTACCACGTGACCGAGCTACGGCGCTCCAACCTGGTCAAGGTCGTTGACGAACGCCAGGTCCGCGGCGCGATCGAGCACTTCTACCGCGTGGTCGAACCGAGTCAGAACGGATCGGGACGAAAAAGGGGGTCGCGCAAAAGGCGCAGCAAGGCGCGCGCCTGAAACTCAGCCGGCAGGACCGTTTGAGCAGCGGGAGGTGACGTAGTCCGGAGCGCAGACGGTCCTGCCTCGCCACTTTTTCTGGAATTCCGTGACGAACCTGGCGAACGCCCGCTGTTCTTCGGATCTGCTGGTGGTTTCCGAGTCGATACGACTGACCAGACGCTGCTGCAATCGCTTGCTGAGCATCTGGATTTCGACTCGTTCGTTCACGTCGCGGCGCGTGTAGCGGCTTTCCTTCAAGAACCTGCGAAATTCAGCGCCGCCCTTGAAAGCCTCCGCTTTGATCAGGGCTACTTCGCGTGAGACCTGCGCATGGGTGACGGAGAGCCGCCACTCGCCAGCCAGCCCGACGATCCAGACCCTTTCGAGCAGGTATCCCACAGCGGCGGCCCTGGCTTTCTCGTATCCAGGTCCCCCTGGCTTGGGCGCAGACTTACGACCCGCCGACACAGCCTCCAACAGCAGCTCGTGCCGAAACTCGGCCGTCGTGATCCGCCCACGGCGGACCGGCACTTCGGAGACGACGGCGACCACGGCCGTCGGCAGCTCCTCGGCGGCAGGCAGCGTAACCGAGCCGATCGCGCTCCCGCCGCCGAACGCAAGCAAAGCAGCCGCGGTCGCCGGCAACACGAAGCCCCAGATCGTTCGAATCCCCCACACCATTCCCGGGTGACGATATCGCGGCTATGGCCGACCCCGAGCGATACCAACGGGACGCTGCGACAAAAGCGGACGACGGGTCTCGAACCCGCGACCTCGAGCTTGGGAAGCTCGCGCTGAAGCTCAGCGCGAGCCGCCTTCCAATGCGCTTTTCCTGCAAATCACCACTTTTTGAAGTGGACACCAAAAGAGCGCGCTGGACACGAGGGGCCCGATTCTGTTCCTACCCCTGTTCCTACCATTCGGTGTCTCCTGGGTCCTGACACAGGTGCCCTATGTGCTGAAACCGGACACCGTCCGCCGCTTCTGTCCGCCGCCCGACGACAGCTCAGGACAACGCGGAGAGCAGCTCGCTCAGCTCCTCGTTCATCGCCGGCGGATCAGCGGCGTCCTCACAGCAGGGCGGCTTCGCCGAGCGTTTGCGCCCGGTCGTAGCGAGGCCAGGCAGGACCTCAGCGAGATCGGCTGCCGGGTTGTGGCCGCGCTCGTGCCTATCGAGGGCGACGATCACGACTTGCTTCTTGCGTGGGTAGGCCGTGAACATCCGCCATGCGTATGCGAGGTGGCGGCAACACAGCGGGTAGTCATCGCCATCGGCCGCGGCCGCGGCCGCGGCCGCGGCCAGCCGATAGCCACCGGCCCCGCAGCCTTCCCCGCGCAGGGCGTCGACGGCCGCCTCATAGGAGCGCTTCTCGCGCGCCGACATCCCGCCAAGCACAGAGGCGACCTGCGCCGTACGCAGGACCTCGTGGGGCATCAGGCGGGTTCGAGTCGCCCGCGGCCCAGCTGGGCCAAGCCCTCGCGCAGAGCCTCGCTACTCCGCGCTTCGCGGTCGTGCAGACGATCGACCACAGCCTGTAGCCAATCGCGGTCCCGCCCGCGCTCTCGCAGCTCGGCGAGCGCGCGGCTGACGCGGTGCAGGCTCTGCGGCTCTATCTGCATCGGCCTGGCCCCCGCAACCGCCTCAAGCGCTCCTCGCTTTACCCAGCTGCGGATCGTCGGCTCGGAGACCCCGAGTCGCTCGCTCGCCGCCGCCACGCTCACACCCGGCGTGTGCTTGACCGAGATCAGCACCTCCTGGGCCTCTTCAAGCGCATCAAGTGCAGCGTCGGAGTGGCCGTTCTCGATCGCCTCACGCGCATCAACGAGAGTAAAGAGGGCCTCCGTGACCAGCTGTGCGTCGCGCTTTCCCATTGGCTCAGAGTAGCAGAGCTTACGGAAATCGGGCTTAATTCCGTAAGCTGCAATCGTCGGTCAGACGGTTCAACCACTACCCGATCCTCGACCCGGGACGCGCTCACCCCGTCGTGATGCTCCACAACCCTGAGGCGGAGTTGCAGCGCAGGCTCTCACGGAGCCGTGGGGCGCGCTACCGAGGCCTTTCCTGTGCGGGGAGATCCCGGTTGGCCCGGGTCGGGTGTTTGACGGTCGGGTCGCTCCTGGATGCAGAAGAGATGGGGGTGCCCGCGCCACCGCCTCGCCTGGCGTGTGGTTCCCGGTATCCGGCATGACGTCGTTGGCCCTCCACTACTTCGCTGTCAAGCTAGGCCCATGCGCTGGGATGACCTTCAGCTTCTCCACCTGATCGACGAGCTCGAGGCGAGCGAGCAGTCCGGATCGCTGGTCACCGGATACGCCTTCATGCAGGCGGCAAGCGATGGACGGGCGGTCGACTGGAACCGAGACGGCCGCTCGTTTGTTCGGGAGCTGGTGCTCGCCCGAAACGCTGGGTATCTCGAATGGGTCGATATGACGACGCCGAATGTGGCCCGAGCCGATCCGACCACGGATGCGCAGAGATGGCTCCAAGAAATCCGGGACCTCCGCCTGACCCTCTCCGGTCGCGACCGCGCCCGCGGTCGCCTTTTCCAGCGGCCCCTCCCCGACCCCGAGGAGGACGACGACCGGCCGATCACCGGCATGACGTTGGAGGAGATCGCCCGCCAGATCGGCGACACCTACAGCGGCTCGCAGTTGCCGCGCTACCTGGGTGACTCCGGTATTCCGGCGGAGTTCATCCCGGCCGAGGTGACGGGCAGCAAGTGGGCTTATGTCCTGGACGTCTTCGAAGCCCTGCACGACGGCGGTTCCGCATCGAGACGATCGTTGCGCGAGTTCATCGGCAATTGGCTGGGAGGACGACTCCATGCACCACCTCCGCCGGAGGTGCGGGAGCGGATCACGGCTCTGCTCGAAGGGCAGGGATGGCACGTCGTCGACGACAAGCTCGTGATCGGCGAGCGAACCGGCGGCATCGCCAGTGCGGTCACCCCGCCCGAGCAGGACGCTCGCATCGGCGCGCTTCACTCCGACGTTCGCGAGGTCGCCGACCGCTACCTGGAGAGCGGGCATCCCGAGGTGGCGATCTTCGAGGCCTTCAAGGCGATCAACAAGCGCGTGAAGGCGATGACCGGTCTCGACCTTGACGGCAGCAAGCTGATGGGCGAGGCCTTCGCGAACACCGACCCGCCGCTCGTACTCGGGGACCTCGCTACGCAAACCGGCCGGGACATCCAGGCCGGCTTTCGGTTCCTCTTCATGGGCGCGGTGCAGGGCATCCGCAACCCCGACGCGCACGAGCTCTTCAAGGCACTCGACGCGGAGGAGGCGCTGGAGACGCTGGCCTTCGCGAGCATGCTGATGCGCCGCTTGGACGAGGCAAAAACGCCCCAGCCTCAAGCGGGCCAAGCGCCAACCGCAACTAGCTGAGGTCGACCTGAAAGGTCGGCTGGGTCCATATAGGGGGGGGGTTAGGCCGCCAGCTACGGTCTAGGCATGCAGGTAAACGACGCCGTCACGACCAAAGCCGCCCACGATGAGGCCCGTCGCCTTCTCAACAGCGGCGACTATCCGGGGGCGATCAGCTTCGCCGAATCCGTGGAGGGCAACCCCAACGTCGTCGCCCACCTGACGGCCTGGACCTTCTCCGAGGTCGGCGGCGACACCGACAATCTCGAGCTGCTGGAAAAAGGCGCGGCGATGTGGGCGGAGTTGGCCGAGTCAGACCCGCGCCCGGAGCTGAAATACAACCGGGCGAACACGGCCGAGGCGATCTTCGAGGTCGCGGTGCGCAGCGAGGGCCACGTGGCCGCTCTGGAGACCCAGCGCGAGCGGCTTGACCTGGCGCGGCGGCTGTTCTCAGAGATCGGTGACGACGTCAAGGCCGGAGAGGCCACGCGGATCCAGGCGCTGACGAATCTGGGCAACAGCTACGACCTGCTGGGCCGCGATCTCGACTCGATCCAGGCCTATGACCGGGCAATCGCGATCGACCCGGACTTCGGCATGGCCCAGGGCAACAAGGGGGTCGCCTTGTTGGGCGTCGCCAACCTTTCCGCCGGGCATACTCCCGCCGTACTCAGGCAGGCGGTCGACGCGTTGGACCGAGCCCTCGGCGATCGCGATCGCGTCGATTCGGTCGGAGGAGCGAAAGCGCTGGCGCGCTTTGAGCGCGAGCGCGGCCGGATAACGCGGAAGTCAAACGGCGCCCACACTCACGAGCACCTGGATGTCGAGGTCTGGAAGGATCCTTACCTGCGCTGGTGCAAAGAGCGAAACCTCTTCCTTCACGTCTCTCCGGAATGCCTCTCCGAAGACACCAAGCTGCTGGACCCGTTGTTCTTCTCCCACCTGGTCGGGGGCACCGATGAGGGCGGCAGCGACCGCGTCGACGTCCTGGTCGACGCCTTCGACGCGATCAAGCAGGACTACGTGGCCGCGCGCTACTCAGCCTGGCTCGTCAGCGCTCCGGAGAGCCCGATCCGCGAGCAGGCGGCCGCGGCGAGCACCCGCACCGCCTTTCTTGACAGCCTCAGCTACGCCCGATGGGGCGTCCGCACGGGGATGACGATGCAGGCATTCACCGCGGCGACCAACCTGCTGGACAAGGTCGCAAGCTTCGTCCATCTCTATTACGGGACCGGCAGGGTCATGGACGTCTACTTCAGTTCCCTGTGGCACGGTCGCGACCGCAAGAAGGCGAAGACGATGGATGGCGCCCTCGCCGCCGAGTTGACCAAAGACAACTTCAACCGCGGCCTCCTGGCCCTCTGCGATTTAAGTTGCGATCTGGACCGCCCGACGCGCCTCAACGACCTGGTCGATCGACGCCACACCGCGACGCATCGCTTCCTGGTGGCGCACGAGTTGAGAGCGGCGAGCGCGCCGGTGGGCGGGCGCTGGCTGGACCGGGTCGATTGGGAGGAACTGATCGACGGGCTGGTCTGGCAGTTGCAGCTATCGCGCGCCGCACTCGTCTATCTGGCCCGGCTGGTCGAGATCCGCGAGGCGAGCCTCGACCGAGAGCTCACAAACGGGGACGGGATCCTGGCGCCAATCCCGATCACCCAAGCACGCACTGAACACCCCGAGGTCTGACTCCTGCGACGGCGATCGAGAGTAGGTAGTTGCGCTCTTCTTGGCGGTTCGGCTGCTCGGGCGCCATGCCGGTGACGGTCCCTATAGATGCCGGCCGATTGTCGTGTCGGTCGCGGGCGGTACGTGGTCGCCGCGGAAGCCGTTGTCCGTTCGGGCGACATGTGGTTCCCGCTCTCTCTAGGTTGGAGGCGCGCCCACGCCTCCAACCTAGAGAGAGCGGGAAATGAGGGTGGACTGGCGGTCCACGGGTGGGCCCACAAAAGCTTCCCCCTGCTGAAGAGAACCAACTCGCCGCTCAGGCGTCCCGCACTACGGCTGAGAGAAACCGAATGGCGCCCTCTACCCGGCCCTTCAGCGCCTGCAACGCTTCTACATCGAGAGCACCGGCATCGCCGTGGGTTCCGTCGTTGAACACCCGGAACAGCCCCAGCACGTCGTCGACATCGGTGTCGACGAAATCACCCAGGCTCTGGTGGTCGATGGCACTCCGGGCCAACAGGAATCCGATCTTGTCGCGGCGGATGACCCGGCCGTCGTCAGTGAGCCGACTCTGCGGCTGCTCGGCACTAACCAGGTCGTCGGGAGCCTTGAGGTCGATGATCCGCGTCAGGATCTCCCGGGAGCTCGTGCAGAAATGGCGGGCCGCATCGGGGTTGTTGGGATTGATCGAAAAAAGGGCCCCTTGCCAACGATCATCGAGGTCGACGGAGATCACCCTCAGCTCGTCGGTCAGCACCGTGCTCTCGATCCGAGGCTCGCCTTCGGCTCCGTTGCCCAACAGGATGTTCGCGGTGGCGGCACTGTTGGCTGCCTCTCCCTCGGCAAGATCGACGAGGGCATCGTCGCGGCCTGACCACTGCTCCTGGTCGGCGGCGATCTCGACTCGCTCGAACGCCCGGTGCAAAGTGGTGGTCGACCGTTCCACAACCTCGAAACGCGTCGTCACAGGTTGGCTCGCCATACGACTCATCTCGGTCTGAAGACGCTGACGATTGGCCCGTACTTTGGCGTTGTGAGCTCGGACGTCGCGGTTGTAGCGGTCTACTTCCTGCTTGTTTTTCCTGTTCTGTTGGTCGACGGCCTGGCGCACTTTGTTGTTGTGCTGGCGAACCTTCGAGTTGTAGGCATCGATTTCTCGGCGTCGTTTCGCTTCTTCCTGTCGGATGATGCTCTGAAACTGTGCTGGGGTCACGCGACGTACCATTCCAAGACTCCTTCTGATCTCGTCCCCGGAGATTAGGAAATCGCTGAGACGCAAGACTTCGAGCCAGTCGGATGATGTCCGCGGGTGACTGCAAACCAGGATGACGAGAGGCGGGAAGGATCAGTCGATGACCGAGCAAGTGCCGGAAACGTTCGCCGAGCAGCAGCTCGCCAACGCGCGCTCTGACCCGCGGCTCGGGCGCGACGAGAAGGCGATGGTGGCCGACTGGCGCGAGGGAGTCGAGGCGCTCGAGCGGGTTCGCGGCTTCGCGATCTTTTCTATCTCTGAGGTCCATCGATCGCTTGAGGGCCACGAGGCGAGACCTAGAGGCGATGACCAGCTCGAACAGGTTCTCTGGCAAAGGCGTCAGTTGGCAGCGGCGGAAATCGCCTCGGACTTCGCCGAATTGAACGCGATGACCCTGGTCGGACTGCTGGGCGCCCTGGACTCGCTCGTCGAGTCGCTGGCCCCGGCAGCGCGCGAGATGCTGGTCGCGGTCGCGCTCAGCGAGCGCCTGGAGGAACTTCGGCGCGTTCAGCCGGAGATAGTTTCGGCGGTTGCAGATGAGACCGTCGAGGCGGTTCGGAAGGCAGCCATACCTGTCTTCTTGGAGCAACTCGGCAGAATCGACCGCACGAGAGGGGGTGGCGCCGAGCGCTGGGAAGAAGTTCTGCGCCACGCCCACCTGCAGGCGCCAGCCGAGCGTCCGATCCCCGCGGATATGGACCTTGCCCTGGTCGAGATCGTCGCCTTGCGGCACATAATCGTCCACAATGCAGCGCGAGTAGACGATCGGGCGCTGGAGAACGCCCCCTCGCTGCCCTGGGGCGTCGGCCAGCTCGTTCGAATCAAAGGCGATGACTACCGGCGCTACTCCGCGGCGATCCGGACCTTCGGCGACGAGGTGGTCTGGCGAGTCCTTCGCGGCGTCGGTCTTCCTGCGAGCGACCTCGACCGCTGGCATCAAAACTACGCGATCGACAGCGAGACCTAAACAGAGCTGGCGGCTGAGGTGCTGGCAGATCAGCGAGCCGGAAAATGCCCGTTGAAGAGTTTGTCGAGGTAGTAGAAGGCCTCACCGGGCTTATCGTTGTTGTCGGCGTCAAGAGCTTTGCGAGCTCGTGTAGCGGCTCGGGTCAGCTTGGTAAGGGCATCGGTGCGGGTGGAGTCGCTTGAGCAGGCATGGATGCGGCCGGTCGCGCCACTGGGGTCGTTCATCGGGGCGAGCTGCTTGGCGACCAGGGTCTCGAGCACTTCGCAGAGGTCCCAGACGTGGATATAGCTGGAGATGCTGCGAACGTGCTGAGCGCAGCGCATCTCCAAATAGAAGGAGGAGATCGGGACATTGCGGTAGTACTTCCATGCCTTGACCAGGCGGGCAAGGGCCTTGGCGTCTCCCTGGTGAGGCTTCTTGTTCGCCTTGTTGACGTAGAGGAGATGCTCGCCGGGGGCCGAGTCGATCCAGCCGCCCCCGCCACTCGCGGAGGGCACGTCGTAGACAAACTGATCGTCGCCTCCACGGCCGGTGATGAAGCCTGGGATCACCTCCCAGGTCTCGTACCCACCGCCAAATTCGGCGACGACCGCCGGCCGACGGATCTTCACCGGGGTACTGGGAAAGCGAGCCTGTAGCGCGTCCTTGACCCAGCCCAGTGCAGTCCATGAACTGCCGGGTCGGTCGGCTCCGAGGCTGACCAGGAGGTCGACGTCGCTGTAGCCTCGAATGCCGGTGCCGTGACTAAAAGAGCCGGTCTCGCGGAAGCGAGAGACCTGAAGTCGCGATTCGAGGGCACCCTTCACCGAGGCGCGGTGGGTTGCCCCTGCCTCACGCTGGGCCTTGGTCGGCGTCAATCTCGAGAGGAAGGTGTCGAAGCCTTCGGCGACCGAGCGCGCCATCAGCGGGCTCCCTTCGGTGCCGCGGCGATCATCTGTTCGGCGCCGAATCGCATGTCGCGCTCGTAGTCATCGCGCACCCGACGATAGAAGCGGTCGGGCACGTCGGGCTCGTCGCGACGCAAAACGAAGAGCTGGTCCTGAACCTCGCGGATCTCGACCTGCTCTGCGACACCCTTCTTGATCAGATCCTCCAGCTCCTCGTTGATCTGCTCGCGCCGCGACGCCGCCCAGCGATGCCTGCCGATCAGATCACTGAGATCTAGCGCAGCCGGCAGCGAGGGTAACCCGAGGGTAACCAGGTAGCGGCCAAGGCTCGCTCCCTCGGCCAGGGCGAAGACGATTCCGAGGGCGCCGAGGACGATCGCGGCAACCACCAGCAGGTGGGAAAAATCGCGATGCTGGCGCCAAGCCCAGACGGCATTGGCGCGCTGGCAGATGAGAACGCTGATCGGCCACCCCACCTGCTCGTCAACCGGATACCAAGAGTCGCGCTCTGCGGCTAGCTCGGCATCACCGGCACCGCCGCGGATCTCCTCCGGGGGCAACGGCGGCGCCAGCGCCCGATTCCAATCGATCCCGAGCACGTCGCAATCGAATGCCTCCTGGGCGCAGACACCTTTCAGCTTGCGCTCGCGCGCAAGCGGTTCGAGACCGAGACGGGTGATGAAGATCCAGGCCCCGGCCCCAGCCCCCACGTAGGGTCCGGCATCGGGGTAGGCGAAGAGAGCCACCGGCCCAAGAACGGCAAAGGCGAGTGAGCCCCACCAGCCCGTCTGCATCCAACGCCCGGCGGACCGGTAGAAGGATTCCTTGGCGGCCATTCTGTAGCGGTTCTGGTCGTTGCCTTCAGCCGCGGCGATCGCCGCCATGGAGGAATGGGCCATGACTCAGCCAGCCGGGAACGGATCACCGAAGATCTGGCGCCAGCGGGCACGGGCATCTCGAGTTTGTCCAGCTCGCTGGAGACGAAAGGCGTCAAGGGCGCGGTTGTGGGCGAGGTGAAGAGCGGCGGCTGCTTCCTCGACGCCGCCTCGAGCGAGGCCAGCGACCTGGCCACCGTCAAGGCCGGCGGGATCGAACTGTTTGTAGGCGACTGCGCGCCGGGCATGGTCGAAGACGTAGGCCGCGCCCGTTGGGTAGTCGCTGATCCGAACACTGCGCAGGATCGACTCGACCATAAGCTCGAGGTAGAAGGAGCGCAGACGGGAGCCCGAGTTGCGGTTCCAGGCCTTGATCATCTTGATCAGTGGCACCAGCTTTCCGTCATGGGCGGCGTTGGCTACGGCGATGAAGGTCTCGTGGGTCTTGGGGTTCGTCTCGATCCAGCGGCGCTCCGCCGGAGAAGGGAGCAGATAGCCACCGCCCTGGCGGTGGAATCCTGGAGCGACCTCGACGACGAAGTCGGTGAAGCGGATCGTCACCGCCTGGCCGTTGGGGCTGATCGCAGGGGTGCTCGGATAGGTCTCGTGGAGGACCGTACGAACCGTTTCGAGCAACTGCCCCTGACCAAGTGGACGGTGATAGTCGGGGTGGAGCACACAGAAGATGTCGACGTCGGCGGCAGTGAGCGGGCCGATCATCGTATGGCGTCGATAGGAGCCGGTTAGGAAGGTGTCGAGTACATGCAGCCTTCGCGCCAGAGCGCGGCGCACCGCCTGTTGGCGGATGGAGACGGTGCTTTGCTGAAGATCCGTGATCTCCAGTCGCGAGGCAAAGAGGTCGAAGCTGCCCACGACAGAGAGCTGTAAGCGGAGGCGCTGGCCAGGGCGCCTTGGCAAGGCTGAGTTCATTGATCTGGGACGTTTAAGTAGGGACGTGACTGAGGCGCCCGAGGCGATTCGCATGGAACCTAGACTTTAGGAACGCTGGCGGCGTCGCGACAGACGATTGAACCTGCGGGGCGAGAGCGTCGACCCGCAGGCAGGGCCCCAAGGAGGCCGTCACAGCAAGCCTCATGTTCCCCACCTATGTTCCTACCCGCAACTGAGGCGTTATTGGGCCGTTTTTGGCTCTGCAATGCGAAGCGGACGACGGGTCTCGAACCCGCGACCTCGAGCTTGGGAAGCTCGCGCTCTACCAGCTGAGCTACGTCCGCGTACCACCAGCCTAGACAACCCAGCAAGAGCCCAACAGACAGGCAACTTCGACGAGGCCCCGCACTCTCGCGACCGTGCTTACCTTCACCAGCCAGTGGGTCGCGCCGGCTGGCTCGATCGACTGAGCTACGGCAGCCGGATCAGCGCGTTGGTGCCCTTTGCTCGCGTTCGCGAATCTACTTGCGAATACCGAGATATTCCTAATATGTTTGTCTTTCCAGTCGTATTCGATGGGAGGCAATACAGATGTCATTGGATCTTGGCTCACCTGTGCTCGACGTGGCATTCGGGCTCTCGTTTGCGTTCTTTCTCCTCAGCGTGATCTCGTCGGCGATCGGTGAGGGCGTCGCTTGGGCCACCAAGCAGCGCTCGAAGACGCTCGAGGCGGGTCTCGAGGGGCTGCTCGGCAAGAAGACGAAGCTGAAAAAAACAGAGAGCGGCGAAGACAAGACAAAGACTTTGGCGGCAAGCCTGACGGAGCACCCGCTGGTGCAGTCCGACGTGACCACTCCGGCGAGCCAGAAGAAACCGTCTTACGTGTCCTCACGCAACTTTGCCCTGGCGCTGGTCGACACGGTCAAGGAAGCCGAGGTAGGGCTCGAAAGCGCCCTCGCCCACGGCCAGGCGGGAGTAGCCCAATTCGAGGAGGGGCTCGCGAAGCTGGATCCCGAGCTGAAGCGCCAGCTGGAGCCACTCTGGCACGAGGCCGACCGCGACATCGAAAAATTTCGCAAAGGGGCGGAGAAATGGTTCGACGATGCGATGGACCGGGTCTCCGGCTGGTACAGACGCTGGTCACAGCTGGTGACGATCTTCGTCGCGGCGGTTGTCGCCATCGGGCTCAACGCGAGCGCGGTGCGTATTGTCGACCGTCTGTACCAGGATGAATCGGTGCGCGCCGCCGTCGCCGGCGGCGCCGAAGAAGCGGTCAAGAGCGGCTCCACGCCCGAAGCGAGCGGCAAGGCCGCCGAAGATGCGGTCGAAAACCTCGAAACGCTGAAGCTGCCGATCTTCTGGGCCGACGACAACCTGCCCTGGAACAGCTGGACGGCGGCCGGCGAAAGCGTCCTTGGCTGGCTCATCACCGTGTTCGCGATATCGCTCGGGGCGCCGTTCTGGTTCGACGCGCTGGGCAAGATCTCCCGACTGCGAACGACCGGCGCCAGGCCCGAAAACGGAAAGTCGGACGGGTAGGCCTCAGCGCCCGATTCCAGGGCCGGTCGGGAAGGCGCGAGGGTTAGTGTTCGCTCCCCCGTGAGCACTCGCGCCCTCCTCGCCTTCCTTGCCGTCTGCGCCGTCATCGGCCTGCTTGCGTTCGGGCTGCTGAACAAGGGTGAGGCGAAGATCGCTGTCGGCGAACCCGTGCCCGATCGGGAGTTGCCGGTCCTCGGCGACGAAGGCAAGCAGGGCGACATCGCCGAATATCGCGGGCGCTGGGTGCTGGTCAACCTCTGGGCCTCGTGGTGCATCCCCTGTCGGCAGGAGGCCCCTGTCCTTGATCGCTTCGCCCGGCAGTACCGCAAGCGCGGCGTCAGCGTGCTCGGCATCAACGTCCAGGACAACAGCGACGACGCGCTCGCCTTCGTCCGCGAATACGACGTTCGCTATCCGCAGCTGCGCTCGATCGGCGACGAGCGCAGCGCCGCCTTCGGCTCGACCGGGGTCCCCGAGAACTTCCTCGTCAACCCACGCGGCCATCTGGCCCTGATCTGGCGAGGACCGGTCGACGAAAGCTTCCTCGAAAAGCAGGTCGTGCCGATCGTCGAAGGTCGCTCGTGAGCCGGCGAACGGCAACGCTCGTCGCGCTGCTGGCGCTCGCCTTGGCGATCACGCCTTCGTCTGCCCTGGCGGCGATACCGCAGACGAGCGTCAACGACATCGAAGGCGAAGTGATGTGCCCGATCTGCGGCACCCTGCTGGAGCTGGCCGAATCGCCGCAGGCGCAGCGCGAGCGGGTCCTGGTCAAACGCCTGATCGCCGAAGGAAAGAGCAAGACCGAGGTCAAGGACGCGCTGGTCGCCCAGTACGGCCCGGCGGTGCTCGCGCTGCCCGAGGGCTCGGGCTTCGACCTCTCCGCCTACCTGGTGCCGGTCATCGCCTTCGTCGGCGCCGCGCTGGCGCTGGCCTTAGGCGTGCTGCGCTGGCGCCGGTCGGCAAAGCCAGCCGGGCCGGGCGGCGCCTCGGCGGGCGGTCCCCAGGGTGAGGACGCCAAGCGCCTCGACGCCGACCTCGCCCGCTACGACCTGTAGCGGCCCTGTCGCCGGGGGGCTCAGCCCTGGATCACCAGGCCGGTTGCGGTAATCGGCAGATCGCGTGGCTCCGACCGCTCGAGGCACGCGACCGTCGCGTCCGCCAGGCCGAGCAGGGCAGCAAGCGAGCGCTCATCCCTGAGCGGAGGCCCGAGGATCACGACGAGCTCGTAGGCGACGCGCAGGCCGTCCACGGCGGCCGCCATCGCCGGGGAGGCGAGCAGGCGCGGGCCGTCGGCGGACGGCCGCCCGGCGACGACGCAGACGAGCGGCTCGGTCGCGTCCGCCGAGCCGGGGCCGGCAAGGACGAGCGGCTTGAGGATCTCCCCCACCTCCGCCGCGCCGCGCAAGTGCTCATGCAGCCCCGGAGCGTTGGCCAGCCCGAGCGCGTCGGCCAGCCAGGGCTCGACCAGGTCGCACTCGACAAGCGCCGTGCGGGTCCCCACCGCGGCGGCCGCCGCCGCCAAGCCGGCCGCGGCATCGCGGCGACCCGGGCCGGTGCCGGTCAGCAGGACGATCCGATTGCCGAGCAGGCCATCGCGGAGGCGGTTGTATGCCTCGAGGTCGGCTCGCCGCAACGTCCCCGTTCGCAGCTCCGATGACGACCGGGCGGGGATCTCCGCCAGGACTCTCACATCTGCTCAGGGGCGGAGATGCCGAGCAGGCCGAGCGAGGCGGCGATCGTCCGCTGGGTGAGCTGGCAGAGACCGAGGCGCGAGCGCTCGACCCCCTCCCCCTCGGCGCCGACGACCTGGCAGTCGCGGTAGAAGGCGTGGAAGTCGGCGGCGACCGCGGTCGAGTAGGCGCAGATGCGGTGGGGCGCACGCCGCGCCGCCGCCTCGCGGACCTCCTCGGGGAACTCGAGCAGGCGCTTGACCAGGTCGCGCTCGGCTGGCACCAGCGGCGTGCCGGGCGTCGGCACACCGGCTTCGCCCGCCTCGCCGCCGGCTTTGCGCAAAATGCTGGCGATCCGCGCGTGCGCGTACTGCACGTAGTAGACGGGGTTGTCGCTCGACTCACGCCGGGCCAGCTCGAGGTCGAGGTCGACGGTGGTGTCGTGGCTGCGCCAGAGCATGAACCAGCGCGCCGCGTCGACGCCGATGTCGTCGACCAGCTCGTCGAGCGAGATGAAGTCACCGCTGCGCTTCGACATCTGCGCCCGCTCGCCCGATTCGACGATGTGGACGAGGCGCATGATCAGCGCCTCGATCACATCCTGGTCGAAACCGAGGGCGGCGATCGCGGCGCGCAAGCGCGGCGCGTAGCCGTGGTGGTCGGCGCCGAGCACGTTGATCAGGTGCTCGAAGCCACGCTCGAGCTTGTCGCGGTGGTAGGCGACGTCAGCCGCGAGGTAGGTAGGCTCGCCGTCCGCCCTGACCAGGACGCGATCCTTGTCGTCGCCGAATTCGGTGCTGCGCAGCCACAACGCACCATCGCTCTTGTAGGTGTGGCCGCGTTTCTCGAGCAACGCCAGTGCGGCCTCGACCTCACCCCTTGAGTAGAGGTCGCGCTCGGAGAACCAGTTGTCGAAGTCGACCCCGAAGCGGTCGAGGGTGGCGCGCACGCCGTCTAGGATCAGCTCGACTCCGCGGCGGCCGACCGCATCGGCGTCGGCGGGGTCGATTCCCTCCGCCTGCATCTGCCCGCCGAGATCGCCGACGTAGGCCCCTTCGTAGCCGTCCTCGGGCGGCTCGCCGCCTGTCATCGTCGCGACGATCGAGGCGGCGAAGCGCTGCACCTGCCCGCCGGCGTCGTTGACGTAGTACTCGCTCTTCACCTCGTGCCCGACCGCCCGCAGCAGGCGGACCAGCGCGTCGCCGTAGGCGGCATGGCGGCCACCTCCGACGTGGAGTGGACCGGTCGGGTTGGCGGAGACGTACTCGACCAGGATTCGCTGCGGGTTGGAGACCGGGGCTGGACCAAGACCCTCCTCAGCCGCGGCGAGCCGCGCCATCGCCTGGCGGTACCACTCGTCGGCGAGAAAGAGATTGACGAAGCCGGGCCCCGCCACCTCGACCCGGTCGAGATGGTGCTCTCCGCCAAGCTCGCGTTCGAGCTCGACGCCCAGACGCGTTGCAACGTCGCGCGGCGCTTCGCCCAGCGGCGCAGCCAGGAGCATCGCCGCATTCGAGCTGTAGTCGCCCAGCTCGGGCTTCGGCGGACGATCGAGGGTCGGCTCCGGGCCGGTCGACTCGCCATCGCGCAGGGCCAGCGCCGCCCGCTGGACGGCGGCGCGCAGCTCGGCGATCGAGTCCGTTGCACTCATCGCCCCATCGTATGGACCGAGCCGGGGCCCGGGTACGCTGGCCGCCATGCGCGTAGCCGTGATCACCGACATCCACGCCAATCTGCCCGCCCTCGAGGCGGTCCTCGAGGCGATCGACGGGGCCGGGGTCGAGGAGATCTGGTGCCTTGGCGACGTGATCGGATACGGGGCCGAGCCCGACGAGTGCGTCGAGTTGGTGCGCGAGCGCTGTGCTGTCTGCCTGGTCGGCAACCACGACCTCGCGGTTCTCGGCGCGCTCGACATCGCCGCCTTCTCCGAGGCCGCCGCCGAGGCGGTCGTCTGGACGCGCGAGAACATCTCCGAGCGCAGCCTGGCGCCGCTGCGTGAGCTGGAGCCGTCGGCCGAGCGAGAGGGACTCGGCCTCTTCCACGCCTCACCGCGCGACCCGGTCTGGGAGTACGTGCTCTCGGCCGAGCAGGCCGACGCCTGCCTCGACGCGCAGCAGACCCGGATCGGCCTGATCGGCCATTCGCATGTCTCGCTCTACTTCACCCGCCCCGGCGACGATGAAGAGGGCGAGGACATCCGTGGCTCCCAGGCGAGCGACGACACCCTGCTCGATCTCAGCTCCGGCCAGTGGCTGATCAACCCGGGCAGCGTCGGCCAGCCCCGCGACGGCGATCCACGCGCCGCCTGGCTCGAGCTCGACACGGGCGAGCAGGTGGCCCGCTTCCACCGCACGCGCTACGACGTCGATCGGGCCGCCGCCTCGATCGTCGCGGCGGGGCTTCCGCGTCGCCTGGCCGAGCGCCTCCAGGTCGGCTCGTGAAGCATAGACTCGTGCTCAGATGCAGGGAAATCCTGCGCTTAAGACCGTTCTCTAGACTCGCCCGGATGCCTCGCCTGCCGCTACTGTTGCTCACCATCGGGTTCAGCGCCGCCGCCGCCCTCACGCTCGTCGCCTGCGGCGGCGAAGACGCCAAGCTGTTGCCCGGCGAGACCGCGAGGGAGATCACGGCCAACCTCGACACCGTGCAGCAGCTGTCCGAAGAAGGCGATTGCCTCGGTGCCGAAAGCGCCGCGCAGCAGGTGGGCGAACAGATCGAAGCGCTGCGTGGTGTCGACGCGAAGCTGAAGCGGGCGCTCGAAGAAGGCGCCGCAAGGCTCGAAGAAGTGATCTCCACCTGCGAAGAATCGACCACCGAAGGGATCGCCCCGGCGGTCCCGATCGAACCCGAAGAAGACGAAGAAAAGGCGCCGAAGGAAAAGCCGGCAAAGGAAGCAAAGCCGAAGGAAGAAGAAGTGACGCCGGAAGGCTCGCCATCACTGCCGCCGCAGGCCAAAGGCAAAGGCAAAGGCAAAGGCCCAGAAAAGGAACACGGCCCGCCTCCTGTGGAAGAAGAACCCGAAGAAGAAAGCTCGTCCGGCGGAGTCGGCCCCGGCGCTCCAGTTGAAGGGGGCAAATGATGGAGGCCGGGACCCTCTCAGGCCGCTACGAGCTCGGCGACCGACTCGGCTCGGGCGGGATGTCGAACGTCTACCTCGCCACCGACCTGACGCTCGAGCGCACCGTCGCCGTCAAGATCCTCGCCGAGCACCTCTCCGACGACGAGCGCTTCGTCGCCCGTTTCCGCCGCGAGGCGCTCGCCGTCGCCAAGCTGATCCATCCCAACATCGTTCAGGTCTACGACACCGGCATCGACGAGGGGCGTCACTACATCGTCATGGAGTACGTCGACGGGCGCTCGGGGGCGCAGATCCTGCAACGGCAGGGTCCGATCGGCCCCGAGACCGCGGCCGAGGCCGGCATCCAGGCCTGCGCGGGCCTCGACTACGCCCACCGGCGCGGGATCATCCACCGCGACGTCAAGCCGGGCAACCTGATGATCGTCGGCGGCCCGGTCGGAGGCGGCCCGATGACGGTCAAGCTGACCGACTTCGGCATCGCCCGGGCGCTCGCCCAGACCCGGATCACCCAGGTCGGCTCCGTGGTCGGCACCGCCGCCTACCTGGCCCCCGAGCAGGTGCGCGGCGAGGAGGCGACGCCGGCGACCGACGTCTACGCGCTCGGCGTCGTCCTCTACCAGTTTCTCACCGGGCGCCTGCCCTACGAGGGATCGACGCTGGCCGAGCTGGCGGTGCGCCAGCAGAACGAGCGACCGCTGCCCCCCAGCACCTACAACGACGCCGTTCCCGAGCCGCTCGGCAGCGCCGTCCTGCGGGCGCTCGAAGGCGACCCAGCGCGGCGCTACGCCAGCGCCGACGAGCTCGCTGGCGGCCTCCAGCTCGGCCTGCAGGGCGAGGACGTCACCCTGCCCCTCGACGAGGGCACCGCGGCGACCAGCGTGCTCGGCGGCGAGACGACGACCCGCCGCCTCGACCAGACCGAACGCACCGAGCTGCGCCCGCCCTCGCCGAGCCGCCGCCCGGTCGCACGGGCGCCGCAGCCGGCGCCCCACTCACCACCTCCGGCGGCCGCCATCCCGGCCGCGAAGAAGCGCACCGCCTTCTCCCGCTTCGCCCGCTTCGTGCTGGCCACCGTAGCCCTGGTGCTCATAGCCGCCGCCGTCGCCGCCGCGGTAATCCTCGCCACCGACAAGGCGACCGGCGTCCACGCGACCGAAGTGGCCGGCCACACGGTCCATAGGGTCGTGGAAGAAGTCAAAGAACTGGTCAAGAAGAACACCGAATAGGGCTCACGCCCGCCAGGGTGCGGCGCCCTTCAGGACCGCGGTGGAGTAGGAGCTGAAGGTGCCGGCGCTTATGGCAGTGCGGGCGTGACTCACGAGCTCGTTCATGTAAGTGAGGTTGTGCAGGCAGAGGAGGCGGACCGCGGTCAGCTCCTCGGCGCGGGAGAGGTAGCTGAGATAGTCGCGGTCGTGGTGCTGGCAGGCGGGACAGGGGCAGCCCTCGGCGATCGGGTCGCGGCTGCCCTCCCAGCCCGCCTTGCGCAGGTCGAGGCGGAAGCGGTTCTCCGGGTCCGGCACCAGAGCGGTGCCGTGGCGGGCGAGGCGGGTCGGGATCGCGCAGTCGAAGACGTCGAGGCCGAGGGCGATGCCGCTGAGCAGGTCGTCGACGTCGCCGATGCCGAGCAGGTGCTTGGGGGCTTCTTCGGGAAGCAAGGGAGCGGTCAGCTCGAGCACGCCGCGCATCTCCTCCTTGTCGCGGCCGAGCGTGCCGCCGATCGCGATCCCGTCGACCCCGGCGGCGGCGACGGCCTGGGCCGACTCGCGGCGCAGGTCCTCGTGGACGCCGCCTTGGACGATCCCGAAGACCGCCTGCCGCACAGGTCCGTGCTCTCCGTGCCACTGCAGGCAGCGGTCGAGCCAGCGATGCGTCCGCTCCATCGACCGCGCCGTGTACTCGCGGTCGGCGTGGTAGGGCGTGCACTCGTCGAAGACCAAGGCGATGTTCGACCCCAGCTTCGCCTGCACCTCCATCGAAACCTCGGGGGAGATGAACAGCGCCTTCCCGTCCCTGTAGGACCTGAAGCGCACGCCCTCCTCGCCGATCGAGACGACCGACCCATGATCTCCCCCGGGCCGCCCCTTCCCCTTCACCTCGTCAGCCACCCCCCCGTGCGCCAGCGAGAACACCTGGAAGCCACCGGAGTCGGTGATCAAGGCCCTGTCCCATCCCATGAACCCGTGCAACCCACCGGCATCGGCAATCCGATCCGGCCCCGGAGAGACAAATAGGTGGTACGTGTTCCCCAGGATCAGCTCGTAGCCGATCTCGGCCACCTCGCGAGACTCCAGCCCGCGCACGGTGGCCTTGGTAGCCAGCGGAATGAAGGCCGGCGTCTGCACCTCCCCATGCGGCGTATGAAGCACACCAGCTCGCGCAGTCCCGTCACGAGCCGCGATCTCAAACCGCAACCGCTCCGGCTCGAACCTCACGTGAGCAGCGACTTGCCGGTCATCGCCGCCGGCTGCGCGATGCCCAGAAGCTCCAGCGCAGTTGGGGCGACGTCGGCAAGGATGCCGTGGTCCCTCAGCTGCAGTCCCTCAGCGGTGACGACTAGCGGCACCGGGTTGAGCGAGTGGGCAGTGTTGGGCGAGCCGTCGGGCTCGAGCATGTGGTCGCAGTTGCCGTGGTCGGCGGTGACGATGCAGGCGCCGCCGGTCGCCTCGACCGCCGCGACGACGTCGCCGAGGCAGCCGTCGACCTCCTCGACCGCCTTCACGGCGGCGGGAATGACGCCGGTGTGGCCGACCATGTCCGGGTTGGCGAAGTTGACGATGCCGAAGCTGTACTCGCCCCCCGACCAGTGCGAGACGAAGGTGTCGGCGGCGGCGCGGGCGCTCATCTCAGGCTTGTGGTCGTAGGTGGGGACGTCGCGCGGCGAGTCGACCAGGCAGTGCTCCTCTCCCTCCCACTCCTCCTCGCGACCGCCGTTGAAGAAGTAGGTGACGTGCGCGTACTTCTCGGTCTCGGCGACGTGCAGCTGGCGCCCGCCGGCCTCTGAGACGACCTCGGCGAGGGTCGTCTGCGGACGCGCCTCGGGGAAGGCGACCGGGTAGGGCCAGCCCTTGCGGTACACCGTCATCGTCGTCAGGTCGAGCTCCGGGCCGTCCGTGCGCGAGAACTCCTCGAAGCCGGGCTCGGCAAGGGCGCGAGTCATCTCGCGCGCCCGGTCCGGCCGGAAGTTGATGAAGATCGCCACGTCGCCCTCGGCGGCGCCGTCGTAGTCGCCGACCACCGTCGGCTTGACGAACTCGTCGGTCTCGCCGTGCTCGTAGGAGGCGTCGATCGCCTCCGCCACCGTCGCCGCGTGCTGGCCGCGGGCGTGGACGATCGCGTCGTAGGCGAGCTTGACCCGCTCCCAGCGCGTGTCGCGGTCCATCGCGTAGTAGCGACCGCTGACCGTGGCGACCCGGCCCGCCTGGCGCAACCAACGCTCGAGCTCGCCGAGGTAGCCGCGACCGCCGTGGGGCAGCGTGTCGCGGCCGTCGGTGAAGGCGTGGAAGACGACGTCGGGAACGCCCTCCTGCGTGGCCAGCTCGATCGTCGCCTCGATGTGCTCCCAGCCGGAGTGGACGCCGCCGTCGGAGACGAGGCCGAGCAGGTGCAGGCGGCCGCGTGGGCTGCGCCGAGCCCGGTCGCAGGCCGCCAGCAGCGCCTCGTTCTCGAAGAAGCTGCCGTCGGCGATCGAGTCGTCGATCCGGGCCAGGTCCTGCTTGACGATCGCGCCGGCGCCGAGATTGAGGTGACCGACCTCGGAATTGCCCATCTGCCCCTCGGGAAGGCCGACATCGCGGCCATGGGCGGAGAGCCGGGTGTGCGGGTACGTGCTCCAGAGACGATCGAAAACGGGGGTCTCGGCCAGGGAGATCGCGTTGCCCGGGCCCGGTGGGGCAAGGCCCCAACCATCGAGGATGACCAGAGCAACCGGTTGACTCATGACTCCGTCATGCGGCCTCGACGATGGCGGCGAATTCCTCGGGATCCAGACTCGCCCCGCCGACGAGCGCCCCGTCGATGTCGGGCTGCGCCATCAGCTCCGCCGCATTGGCGGGCTTGACCGAGCCGCCGTAGAGGATCCTCACCGCGTCGGCGACGGCGCCGCGCTCGCGCAGCACGTCGCGGATGAATGCGCACGCCTCCTGGGCCTGCTCGGGGCTGGCGGTGCGACCGGTGCCGATCGCCCAGATCGGCTCGTAGGCGATGACGACCCCGGCGAGCTCAACCGACTCGACCGCGGCCAGGTCGGCCTGCAGCTGGCGCTCGAGCACGCCTTTCGTCTGGTCCGCGTCGCGCGCCTCCTCGCTCTCGCCGACGCAGAGGATCGGCTCGAGCCCGGCGGCGAGCGCCGCCGACACCTTGCGCGCCAGCGCCTCGTCGGTCTCGTTGAAGTACTGGCGCCGCTCGGAGTGGCCGAGGACGACCGCCTCGACGTCGAGCTCGACCAGCATCGGCGCCGCGACCTCGCCGGTGAACGCGCCTGAGCCCTCCTCGTGCATGTTCTGCGCGGCGACTTTCACCGCGGTGCCATAGCGCCGCTCGACCACCGCGGTGAGGGCGGTGAACGGTGCGCAGATGACGACGTCGCTTTGGGTCGCAGCGATCCGCGGCAGCAATGCGTCGACGAAGGCAGCCGCCTCGGCGACCGTCTTGTGCATCTTCCAGTTGGCGGCGATGTATGGGGTGCGCTCAGGCATCTCTCAACGCCTCCACTCCGGGCAGCTTCTTTCCCTCCAGCAGCTCCAAGGACGCTCCTCCTCCGGTCGACACCCAATCCACTTTCCCAGCCAGGCCGAACTGGTGCAGGGCGGCCACCGAGTCCCCGCCGCCGACCACGGTGATCCCCGGAGCGGCGGCGACCGCGTCGGCGACGGTTCGCGTCCCGGCGGCGAAAGGCTCCAACTCGAAGGCGCCCATCGGCCCGTTCCAGAGCACGGTCCCAGCGGCGGCAATCGCCTCGGCGTAGGCGGACGCGGTGCGGGAGCCTATGTCGAGCCCCATCCAGCCGTCCGGAACCTCGACCCCGTCGCTTTCGCGCCGCTCGGTCGCCGCGTCGAAGCTCTCGCCCAGCACCAGGTCGACCGGCAGCATCAGCTCGCAGTCGGATCTCTCTGCCTTGCGCAGCGCCTCCTCGGCGAGCTTCACGCCCTCCTCCTCGACCAGAGAGTCACCGGTGGCGATGCCCTGGGCGCGGAAGAAGCTGAAGCACATCGCGCCGCCGATCAGGATGCTGTCGGCGACTTCGAGGAAGCGGTCGATGACGCCGACCTTGTCGCTCACCTTGGCCCCGCCGAGCACGACGACCAGCGGCCGCCGCGGCGACTCGACGACCCGCGTCAGCTCGTTGACCTCGCTCTCGAGCAGCAGTCCGGCGTAGCCGGGCAGGCGATGGGCGACCCCCTCGGTGCTGGCGTGAGCGCGGTGGGCGGCGCCGAAGGCGTCGTTGACGTAGACATCGGCCAGTCGGGCCAGGGAGTCGGCGAGCGCGGGGTCGTTCTCAGTCTCGCCAGACTCAAAACGCACGTTCTCGAGAAGGAGCACGTCGCCCGGGCTCAACCCGGCGGCCATCGTCTCGACGTCCTCGCCGACGACCGCCGGCGCCTGGTGCACCGTCGCCCCCAACAGCTCGGCAAGCCGCGCGCCCACCGGACGCATAGAGAGCTCGGGCCTCACCTCGCCCTTCGGCCGGCCCAGGTGGGAAACCAGCACGACCGCGGCGCCGCGCTCGCGCAGCAGCTCGATCGTCGGCAGCGCCGCCCGGATCCGCATGTCGTCGGCGACGTGGCCGCCGTCGAGCGGCACGTTGAAGTCGACGCGGACCAGCACCCGCTTGCCGGCGACCTCGATGTCGCGGACGCTCTGCTTGGCGAAGCTCACGGCGCCCCCCGGACGGCGCTCAGAGGACCTTGCCCGCCAGCTCGACGCAACGGTTGGAGTAGCCCCACTCGTTGTCGTACCAGGAGACCGCCTTGATCAGCTTGCCGTCGCCGATCGCCATCGTCTGGCCAGCGTCGAAGATCGAGGAGTGCGGGTCGCCGATGATGTCGGTCGAGACGATCTCGTCCTCGGTGTAGGAGAGGATCCCCTTCATCGGGCCCTCCGCCGCCGCCTTGACGGCGGCGTTGACCGCCTCGGGGTCGGCTGGGCGGGACGGCGTGAAGACGAGGTCGACGACCGAGCCGGTGATCACCGGCGCCCGCATCGCCAGCCCGTTCAGCTTGCCGTTCAGCTCCGGCAGGACGAGGCCGACGGCCTTGGCGGCGCCGGTCGTCGTCGGGATCAGGTTGACCGCGGCGGCACGCGCCCGGCGCAGGTCCTTGTGGGGCATGTCCTGCAGGCGCTGGTCAGCGGTGTAGGCGTGGATCGTCGTCATCAGCCCCTGCTCGATCCCGAACGAGTCGTTCAGCACCTTCGCGAACGGCGCCAGGCAGTTCGTCGTGCAGGAGGCGTTGGAGATGATGTGATGGTTGTCTGGGTCGTAGTCGCTGTCGAAGTTGACGCCGAGCGCCACGGTCACGTCCGGTTCCTTGGCGGGAGCGGAGATGATCACCTTCTTCGCGCCCGCGGCGAGGTGCTTGGCGGCGTCTTCGCGACCGGTGAAGAGCCCGGTCGACTCGATCACGACGTCGATGCCGAGGTCGCCCCAGGGCAATGCCGCCGGGTCGCGCTCGGAGAGGACCTTCAGCTCCTTGCCGTCGATCGTCAGCGAGCCCTCCCCCGCCTCGACGTCACCGGGGAAGCGCCCCAGGATCGAGTCGTACTTGAGCAGGTGGGCAAGCGTGCCGGTGTCGGTGATGTCGTTGACAGCGACGAACTCGAGGTCCGCGCCCGCCGCGTGGGCAGCGCGGAAGAGATTGCGCCCGATGCGGCCGAAGCCGTTGATGCCGACCTTCACAGCCATGAAGTCATGCCCTCCTGGAGTCGTTTCTGTCTGAATCGAGACTAGTCACTGCCGATCGTCACCTCTATTTCGTACCCGTCCGGGTCCTGCAGGAACGCCGAGTAGGAGCCGGATCCGTGCGAGCGCCGCTCGCCGGGCTCGCCGACGGGGTTTCCGCCCGCCTTCACGCCCTGTTCCCAGGCGGCCTTGACGGCGACGATGCCGAGCCCCGAGAAGCTGAGCAGGCCGAAGCCCGGTTTGGCCGGGTGGTGCGCGGCGATGAAGAAGACCGGCTTGGCGATGCCCCAACCGATCGTTTCGTCCTCCTCGAAATGGCGCCGCCAGCCAAGCGGCGCGAGCAGCGCGTCGTAGAAGGACGCGCTCTGCTCGAGGTCGGATACCTCTAGAAGAACGTGGTGCAACATCGGGCCGGGGAGGCTATAGGGGCGACCGGGCGGTCGGTCGGGTGCCCACCCCACGAGGCCTATGTTTGGCCCCTCCTAGGGGCCAAACATAGGCCTCGTCAGCCGCTGCGCGGCGTCCAGCGGAAGTAGCGGACGGCGAGCAGGAGGCCGACCACGCCCCAGATCGCGACCGCCGCGAGGTTGTCCCAGGAGACGGCGGCGCCGCCGGGGACGTAGGCGTCGAAGAAGGCCTCGAAGAAGTGGCGGATCGGGAAGGCGTCGGCGAAGTGGATGACGCCGCTCGGCAGCTGGTCGTCGGGGATGAAGACGCCGGAGAGGAAGTAGAGCGGCAACAGCAGGGCGTTGACGATCGGCGCTGCCGCGTCCTGGCTGGGGATCGCCGCCGTCAGCGCGATACCGAGGCAGCAGAAGGAAGCGGCGCCGACGATGAGGGTGAGGACTATCGCCGGCAGGCGATCCCAGGGGATGGCGACGCCGTAGGCGAGGCGGCCGATCGCGGCGAGCAGCACCAGCATCATCAGCGCGACGACGATCGAGTTGCCGATCCGCCCGGCGATGAAGACCCACGGCGGCATCGGCGTGCCGCGACCGCGCTTCAGCCGCCCGTCCTCGCGTGCGATCACCAGCGACATCGCCAGCGACTGCATCGTCGCCGAGATCACCGAGAGGGTGATGATCGCCGGCACGTAATACGTGGTCGTCTTGATCCCGCCCCGCACATCGACCGTCTGGTTGCCGAAGACGGTGGCGAAGATCAGCAAGAGGACGACCGGGAAGGCGACGGTGAAGAAGACCGAGGCGGGATTCCGCCAGAAGGCTTTCTGGTCGTAGCGGAACTGGTGCAGGACGAGGTTCATGCTTGGTCGGTCAGCTCCAGATAGACGTCCTCGAGGCTGGGCCGGGTGACCTCCAGCCCTTCGAGGTCCCTGCCCTCGGCAAGCGCCCTGCCGGTCAGCTCGTTGAGGGTCTGGACCGGCGTCGTCGTCTCCAGCTCGACCTCGCGGCCGTCCTCGCGGTAGGTGATCCGGGCCGGGCGGTTCTCGCGATCGCCGAGGTCCTCCGGGGTGCCCCGGGCGACGATCTCCCCGGCGGAGATGACCGTGACCCGGTCGGCGAGCCGCTGCGCCTCGTCCATGTAGTGGGTGGTGAGGAAGACGGTCTTGCCGAGGTCGCGCAGGCCGGCGATCGTCTCCCAGGCCTGCCGCCGCGCCGAGGGGTCGAAGCCGGTCGTCGGCTCGTCGAGGAAGAGCAGCTCGGGATCGCCGATCAGCGCCATGCCGACGTCGAGCCGGCGCTGCTGACCACCGGAGAGCGAACTCGCGCGCGCGCCGGCCTTGCCGCCGAGGCCGACCTGCTCGATCGTCTCCTCGATCGGCCGCGGCGCATCGTAGTAGCCGGCGTAGAGAGCGAGCGACTCGCGCACGGTCAGGTAGGGATCGAGGCGGCAGCTCTGCAGGACGATGCCGATCCGCTCGCGCCAGGCGCGGCCGGCGTGCTCCGGGTCCTCACCGAGGACGGTCACCTCGCCTGCGCTGCGCTTGCGGTAGCCCTCGAGGATCTCCACCGTGGTCGTCTTGCCCGCCCCGTTGGGCCCGAGGAAGGCGAAGACCTCCCCCCGCTGCACCTCGAGATCGATGCCACGCACGGCCTCGACCTCGCCATAGCTCATGCGCAGGCCGCGGATGGAGATGACGGGATCGGACAAAGCCGACGCAGTCTATGACTCGAGATCCCGGTGCTTGACCCGCACCACAACTCCGTCGCGACCCTCCAGCGCGCGGCGGATGCGGTCGGCGACGGTCACCGAGCGGTGGCGGCCGCCGGTGCAGCCGACGGCGATCGTCAGGTGGCTCTTGCCCTCGGCGACGTAGGCGGGGACCAGGAACTCGAGCAGCGGCAGCAGGCGGCCGTAGAACTCCCCGGCCTGCGTGCCCGACTCGACGTAGGCGCGCACCGGCTCGTCGAGCCCGGTCTGCGGCCGCAGCTCGTCGATGTAATGGGGATTGGGCAGGAAGCGCACGTCGAGGGTGAGGTCGGCGTCGCGGGGCGGCCCGTTCTTGAAGCCGAAGGTGAGCAGGGTCAGCGCCAGCTTGCCGCCGTCCTGGCCGCCCAGCATCTCCTCGGCGATCCGTCGCCGCAGCTGCCCGCCGGTCAGGCCGCTGGTGTCCATCACCATGTCGGCGCGGGCGCGCAGCGGCGAGAGCAGCTCGCGCTCGGCCCGGATCCCGTCGACGATCCGGCCCTCCGGGGCGAGCGGATGGCGACGGCGCGTCTCCTTGTAGCGGTCGAGCAGCACCTCCTCGTCGGCCTCGAGGAAGAGCAGCTTCGGCTTCAGCCCCTCCGTGCTGAGCTCGTCGAGCACCTGGATCAGCCCCTCGAAGTACTCGCCGCCGCGCACGTCGGAGACGACGGCGGCCTTCTCCACCCCGCTGCCTTCGTGGCGGAAGAGCTCGCCGAGGCTGCCGATCATCCGCGGCGGCAGGTTGTCGACGCAGAAGTAGCCGCCGTCCTCGAAGGCGGCGATCGCTTCCGACTTGCCCGCGCCGGAGTGGCCGGTGATCAACACGAGCTCGACTTCGCTGCCCATGCCTACCCGCCCGTCCTGTGAAGCTGCTCGTGGATCTCGCGCGCCAGCTTTCCGGGCACGCCCGGGACCGCCTCGAGCTCCTCGCGAGTCGCGCTGAGGAATCGCTCCGGCGTGCCGAAGTGCTTGAGGAAGGCGCGCTTGCGGGCCGGCCCGACGCCCTTGAGGTCGTCGAGCACCGAGCCGGTCATCGCCCGGTCGCGGCGGCCGCGATGGTGCTCGATCGCGAAGCGGTGGGCCTCGTCACGCACCCGCTGCAGCAGCTTCGAGGCCTCCGAGTCGGCGGCCAGCTCGATCGGCGACGGACGCCCCGGGACGAAGACCTCCTCCTCGCGCTTGGCGAGGGAGACGACGGTCGTGCCGCGCTCGACGAACGGGCCGAGAACGCGCATCGCGGCGCCGAGCTGACCCTTGCCGCCGTCGATCATCACCAGCGAGGGCAGCGCGGCAAAGCTCTCATCACGTTTGCCGTCGTGGGGAGAGAGGTCGACCTGCTCCTCGTAGCGGTTGACGCGACGGCTCAGCACCTCCTCCATGGAAGCGAAGTCGTCGGACCCGTTCGCGCGCTCACCGCGCACGCGGAAGCGGCGGTAGTCCGACTTCTTCGTCGCGCCGCCCTCGAAGACGACCATCGAGGCGACCGTGTGCTCGCCGCCGAGGTTGGAGATGTCGAAGCCCTCGATGCGGATCGGCAGCTCCTCCATCGCCAGCGCCTCGCGCAGGTCGGCAAGCGAGTCGACCCGGCGCTGGCGCCGGTGCTCGCGCCGCAGCCGGTCCTGGTCGAGGGCGAGGCGGGCGTTGCGCTCGGCCAGCTCGCGCAGGCGGCGCTTGTCACCGCGCTCGGCGACCCGCACCTCGACCGGCGAGCCGCGCCGCTCGCCCAGCGCCGCCGCCAGCAGCTCGGCGCGCTCGCGCAGGTAGGGGCCGACGACGATCGTCCGCGGCATCGCCGGCGAAGCCGAGTAGTACTGGCCGATGAACTCCTCGGCGACCTCGGCCAGGTCGCGTTCGGCCTGGTTGTCGAGGTAGAAGCTCTGCCGCTCGGCGAGAATGCCGTCGCGGACCTGGAAGACCTGGGCGTTGGCGTCCTGCCCCTCCGCCGCCACCCCGATCAGGTCGGCGGTGCCGACCGAGCCGCCGGCGATGCGTTGGCGCTCGAACAGCGACTGGATCGCCTTCAGCCGGTCGCGGTGCAGAGCGGCCCGCTCGAACTCGTGCGCCACCGCCGCCTCCTCCATCTTCGCCTGCTCGTCGGCCTCGACCTGTCGGTAGCGGCCGGAGAGGAAGTCGACGATCGCCTCGACGTTGTGCCGGTACTCCTCCTGGCTGACGTAGCCGACGCAGGGCGCCCCGCAGCGCTTGATGTAGTAGTCGAGACAGGGGCTGCCAGAGCGGCGGCCCGGCTCGGCCCCCTCGCAGGTGCGGAACTGAAACAGCTTGCCGAGCAGGTCGAGCGTCTCCCGCACCCGCTTGGCGCTGGAGAAGGGGCCGAAGTAGGCGCGGCCGGGGCGGTGCTTCTCGCGCGTGAAGTAGACCCGCGGGTAGTCCTCGTCGAGGCTGACGCAGACGTAGGGGTAGGACTTGTCGTCGCGCAGGCGGATGTTGAAGCGCGGCCGGTGGCGCTTGATGAAGCTCTGCTCGGCGAGCAGCGCCTCGGCCTCGTTGGAGGTGGCGAGGAAGTCGATCCGCTCGACCCGCGAGGTGAGCCGAGGCTCGCCGCCGGAGAAGTGCGAGGCGACGCGCTTGCGAATCGAGACCGCCTTGCCGACGTAGAGCAGCTCGTCAGCTGCGTCGAAGAAGAGATAGACGCCGGGTGAGTCGGGCAGCTCGCGAATCCTGTCGATCACGCGATAAAGGGTAGGCTGCGGGCCGCATGAACCCGCCCGAGCTGAGCACTCTGCGGATCGAGGTCGACGGCGAGATCGGCACGCTCACCCTCGATCGGCCCGAGAGCTTCAACGCGATGAGTCCCGAGATGATCCTCGACCTGGGGACCGCCTTCGCCTGGCTCGCCGACCAGGCCCCGCTGCGGGCCCTGATCGTCACCGGCGCGGGCAAGGCCTTCTGCTCCGGCGGCGACATCAACGGCTTCAAAGCCGGCGTCGAAGACGACTCGATCGACCTGCCGGCCCAGGTGCGGCGCGGCGCCGAGGCGCTGCACACCGCGATCGTCGACCTGCGGCGCATCCCCTATCCGGTGATCTGCGCCCTGAACGGGCCGGCCGCGGGCGCCGGCTTCTCGCTGGCGCTCGCCTGCGACATCAGGATCGCCTCCGAGGACACCTTTCTCGCCTGCGCCTACGGCCGCATCGGCGCCTCGCCCGACGGCGGCATGACCTACTTCCTGCCGCGCGTGGTCGGGCCGAGCCGGGCGCTGGAGCTCCTGCTCGAAGACCCCAACCTGAAGGCGCCCGAAGCGCTCGCGGAGGGTCTCGTCTCCGAGGTCGTCTCAGCCGATGCGCTGATGGACACCGCCCGCGCCAAGGCCGAGAAGCTCGCCGCGATGGCGCCACACTACGTCAAGATGTCGAAACGACTCTGCGGGGTGAGCATCGAGAACAGCCTCACCGAGCACCTGCAGCTGGAGCGGCACGGGATCGCCGACAGCATGGCGACCGAGGACCTGCGCGAAGGCGCGATCGCCTTCTTCAGCGGTGAGAAGCCCGAGTTCAAGGGACGCTGAACCGGGCTGTGCCGTCAGCCGTATCCGGGCTATAACCGTCTAGAGTTGCCCTGAGTATTCCTCCCTAGAAAGGATCCCGTCCGATGAAGAAGGTTGTCGCCCTGTTCGTCCTCGCACTTGCATCCGTTGCCCTCGTCGCCTGCGGAAGCAGCAACTCGACCACGACGACCTCGAGCTCCAGTGGCGAAGAAGCCGGGGGTGGCGCGGCGGCCGAAAGCGGCAAGGAATCCGGCGGCAGCGAAGGCGGTGGCTCAACGCTCGAAATCGAAACCGACCCGAGCGGCGAACTCGCCTACACGACCACCAAAGCATCGGCCAAGGCGGGCGAAGTGACGATCGACTTCAACAACCCGCAGAGCCTCACCCACGACGTGGCGATCGAAGACTCCAGCGGCAAGGAAGTCGGCAAAACCGAACTGATCGGCCAGGGGGAAACCTCGACCACGGTCAACCTCAAACCGGGCACCTACCACTACTTCTGCACCGTTCCGGGGCACCGCGAAGCAGGCATGGAAGGCACGCTGACGGTTAAGTAGGCGTCTTCACGGCGACCACCAAGGCAAGCTCCAACCACTTGAAGTGGCAGTCCACCTCGCCGAAGCCGGCCTCTCGCAGCCAGCTCACCTGCTCCGAGAGGCCGGCGAGGCGGTCGCTCGGATCGTCCTGGCTACGACCGACCTCTCGCCGGAAGCGCTCGTGCAGTCGCGGTGACGCCGCGCTGACCAGGTCGAGGTTCGCAAACACACCTCCCGGCGCCAGCAGGGCGTGGATTTCCTCGAACAGCTCCCGCTTTCTCTCGTCGGAGAGATGGTGGATCGTCAGCCCCGACACCACCCCCCACACTGTCAGCCATTCGCAGAAGCGTAGGCGATGCCGCTCGGCCGGGGCGAGCGCTTCGATCGCGAGCTGGCGGTGTCTGGCCTGCTGGCGAAGGCCGGGCCTTGAGGCACTACGCGGCCGGCGCCATCACGCGGGTGACGCTGTCGCCGACGAAGCACGGCTTCTCGTTGCCCTCGACCTCGAGGGTGAAGCGGGTTACCACCTCGTACCAGCCCCCGCCCTTGTCGTCGATCGAGACGACCTCGGCGCGGCCGCGGACTCGGGCGTCGACCGGGACCGGGGCGGGGAAGCGGATCTTGTTCCAGCCGTAGTTGACGCCGAGGGCGAAGCCGGTCGAGGAGATCAGGTCCTTGCGGAAGCCGTCGACCAGTGACAGGGTCAGGTTGCCGTGGGCGATCGTCGTGCCGAAGGGGCTCTCGTTCTTCGCCTTCTCGACGTCGACGTGGATCCACTGGTCGTCGCCGGAGAGCTCGGCAAAGGTGTTGATGTCCTCCTGGGTGACGGTGCGCCACTCGCTCGGGCCGATCTCCTGCCCGAGCAGCGCCTGCATCCCCTCGACTCCCTGTACCTCTACGGTGGCCATCGGGCTGCAGTCTAAGGATTTATCCCGTTAGGGGGCGGCCACTGCTCGACGCGCAGCTCCGGCATCGGGAAGTCCTTGACGTTGCCGGTGGCGAGGGGAAGGTTGCGAATCGCCGCCGTGGCGGCGATCGCGGTATCGGGCAGTTCGAGCGTGACTCCGCGGGCTCGGTATTCCATCCGCCATTTCGCGCTCAGCTCTGCCTCGGCCACCCCAAAAGGAACTACGACAAAGCTGGACAGCAGGTCCCACGTGTATTGCTCCTCCCCGGGACGCATACCGGCGAGAACCTCATGAATGGTGACCGTGGAAACAATCACCGGCTCGCGAGCGGGATCGAGCAGGCTGGGATCAGATGCATTGCCGCGCAGCAGACCGATCACCACCGACGAGTCGAGCACCAGACCCAAGGTCAGTCCTCTCGCCGCCAGTGCTTGGCGAGCTTTTCCTCGCGCGCGCGGCCTTCCCGCTTGCGATTCTCGCTGATCCACTCGGGCGTCATCCAAGGAGCGAAGTCCGGAATCGATCCAAATGCCCGTCGCCGGGCAGTCAGCCTGCGATCGACATCGACCTTCGCCGCTATGGCTTCGCGGATGTACCTGCTTCGACCGCGAGGGCCGACGAGGTCGTCGATTTCCTTCGCCATATCGTCATCCAAGTTGATGTGTAGACGCATGCACATAGTTTAGCCCACTATTAGGCCACCAGCCGGACTTCGAAGCCGGGGACAGCAAGCGCGCCCGCCCCGCCGAGCAGGGCGAGGATCCGGCTCACGTAGGCCTGCGTCTCGGGGTAGGCGGGCACGCAATCGCAGGCTTCGACCGGGGCGGGACCGGCGTTGTATGCGGCGAGGGCTAGCTGCGGGGAGCCGAACTGTTGGATCAGGTCCGACATCAGATGGGCTTGGGCATCCATCGCTTCAACCGGGTCGAAGGGGTTCCTGAGGCCATAGGCCGCGGCCGTGTCGGGCATGAACTGGGCGATGCCCTGTGCCCCGGCGGGGGACCCTGCGTAGGGGTTGAAGTTCGACTCGGCCATCAGCTGCGCCGCAAGCAGGGCGGCGGAGACGTTCCAGTGCGCGGCGGCGCGCAGGAGCGGGGCGCGGAAGCGGGCGGGGACGAAGGCGGGCAGGCCCGCACCGCCTGCGAGGGTGCCGTCTCCGCCGCCGTCCACCGTCGCCCCGACCGCGTTCCCGGCGGCCGAGCAGGGCGGCGGCCCGGCCACGTAGCCGTAGTGCCAGGCCTCCCACGAGTAGCGCTGGACGAAGCCGAACCCGGAGGCGTTTGCGGCAAGCCAGCCGTAGGCGGATTCCGGGCCGAGGTCGAGCTCGGTCGCGCAGCGGTGCAGCGAGTGGCCCGGAGGCGCCACCCAGGTCGGGTCTGGATGTGCGGCAAAGAGCGCCGCCTGTTCGGCGTCGGAGCGGAAGCCGGAATTGACGACCAGGGTGAGCCCGGCATGGGACGCGGCCGCGGCCATCCTGTCGAACGCGGCAGCCACATCAGGGCGCATTCCCTCCCCGGTCCGATAGACGAGTGGGCCGCTGTAGCCACCCCCGCTGGCCATCGCGGGCATCGAGCCCGTCCTGCTGCTGGCTGGCGCGGCCGCTTCGGCGACCGCCGCGGCCTCGACGTCGGCGCTCGCGCCCTTGTCGGCGGCTCCGGTCAGGACCAGGCTGCCGGTCACCACGGCCTTGACACGGACCGGCGCGAACGATCCGGCGTCAGGAAAGGAGATCCTCAACCGCGTGGGGTTTACCTCGTTCGCTCTCGCCACGTCGGAGGCGGCGGCCCTCGCCCGAGCGAGGTATTCGATCTTCTCCAGGTGGGCCGGGTTCGGCAAGCCGTCGGGAAGCACCGCCGGTGCCAGCAAGCGCGCCAGGTCGTCGCGCATCGAGCGCGCAGCGGAGATCGCGGCCAGGTCAGCGGCGCGCTGCGCCCTGCCCTTTCCCGTCACCGCAGCGGCGATCGCCACCAGCGCCAGGGCTCCCGCAATCAGCGCGAAGGCGCCTCCGAGCGCGAGCAGCAACGCCTGACCGTCTTCTCTGCGACCCTCCATGCGCCGACCCTGACTGGCGCCGACGCGCGTGTGGTGCGCTCAAACAAAATCTTGTGCGATCGAACCGTTACGCAATCGTGTCCGTAGACAGGGCGAACCCGAATTCGACCCGAGGAGCGTTCATGCCGCAGTCATCGAGCAGCCGTCACCCACATCGCCCGACCGTCGCGTTCATCGGCGCGATCGTCGTCCTCTCCATGGTTGCGCTCTTCAGCGCACTCGCCGTCGCGAGCACGAGCAAGCGCGTCGTCAGCGAGGCACACAACCCCTCACTGGGCAAGACCGTCCTGATCGCCAACAATGGGCTCACCCTGTACAGCCTCAGCGCCGAGAAGAGCGGCAGGTTCATCTGCAAGGGCTCCTGCCTCAAGGACTGGCACCCGCTGGTCGTGGCGGCTGGAGTGAAGCCAACCGGCCCCGTCTCGCTCGGCACCATCAAGCGCCCCGACAACGGCATGCGCCAGGTGACCTTCGACGGCAAGCCGCTCTACACGTTCGACGCTGACAAGAAGAAGGGCGACGCAAAGGGCGAGGGGATCAAGGACGTCGGCACCTGGCACGCCGCTACGCCGTAAGGCGACCGCTCAGATCTGCTCGGGAACCATCTCGATCGCTCCGCAGGGACACTCGGCGACGCAGAGGCCGCAGCCCTTGCAGAAGTCGAGGTCGATCCTGAACGGCTCGTCCGGCTCGCCGAGCTTGATCACGGCGTTGTCGGGGCAGACCGCGTAGCAGTTGTCGCAGGTGAAGCAGGTGCCGCAGGAGAGGCAGCGGCGCGCCTCGAAGAGGGCGTTCTCCTCGTCGAGGCCGCCGACGACCTCCTCGAAGCCGGAGGCCCGCCGCGCCGCCTCCAGCGCCGGCTGCTCGGTGCGCGGCGCGTCCGAGTAGTACCAGGTGTTGAGCGTCTCGAAGGAGGCGAGGTCGTGCCTGCGCGGCGGCTCGTACTCGGCTCCGCTGAGCCAGCGATCGATGTGGCGCGCGGCCTTCTTGCCGTGGCCGACGCCGACCGTGACCGTGCGCTCGGCCGGAACCATGTCCCCGCCGGCGAAGATGCCCTCGTGGCCGGTCATCATGTTCGGCCCGACCTTGACCACCCCGTCCTCCACCTCGATCCCCGGTACCCCCTCGAGCAGCGACAGGTCGGCTTCCTGGCCCAGCGCCAGCACCAGCGAGTCGGCCTCGAGCTCCTCGACCTCGCCGGTCGGCTGCGGGAAGCCCGACTCGTCGAGCTCCATCCGCTCCAGCGCCAGCTTGCCGCCCTCGAAGTGCTTGACCGTGGAGAGCCAGCGCATCTCGATCCCCTCCTCGGCCGCCTCCTCGACCTCGAAGTCGTGGGCCGGCATGCGCTCGCGAGTGCGGCGGTAGACGACCACCGCGTCGGTCGCGCCGAGCCGCTTCGCCGTCCGCGCCGCGTCCATCGCCGTGTCGCCGCCGCCGTAGATGGCGACGCGGCGGCCGAGTCGGGGCCGCTCCTCCCCCTCCATGCTCGCCAGCAGCGAGACCGCGTCAACGATCCGGTCCGCCTCGCCGGCGGGGACGTAGGCGCGGCGGCCGATGTGGGCGCCGACGGCGAGGAAGGCGGCGTCGAAACCGCCCTCGCGCATCGCCTCCTCGGCGTTCTCGACTTTCGTGTTCAGCTTCAGCTCGACGCCGAGCTCGAGGATCCGCTGGACCTCCGCCTCGAGCACGTCGCGGGGCAGGCGGTACTGGGGAATGCCGAAACGCATCATCCCGCCGGGCAGCGAGCCCGCCTCATGGATCGCCACCGCGTGGCCGAGCCTGGTCAGGTGGTAGGCGGCGGAGAGGCCCGAGGGGCCGGCGCCGATCACAAGCACGCGCTTGCCGCTCGGCTCGGCCTCGACCTCGACCCGCCAGCCGTGCTCGATCGCCGCGTCGCCGATGAAGCGCTCGACCGAGTGGATGCCGACCGCCTCGTCGAGCTGCGCCCGGTTGCAGGCAGTCTCGCAGGGGTGGTAACAGACCCGCCCCATGATCGCTGGGAACGGGTTGTCCTCCATCGCCTTGCGCCAGGCGCGCTCGTAGCCCGCCTCCCCCTCCTCCGCCTCGTACAGCCAGGCCTGAATGTTCTCACCCGCCGGACAGGCGTCGTTGCAGGGCGGCAGCCGGTCGACATAGACCGCCCGCTCGGTGCGCCAGCTGCCAGTCTTGTTGGCGAGGCTGGAGCCGACGTCGAGCGTGATCGCGTAGGGCTTGTTGTTCACGCCGCCTCCCCGTCCAGCAGCCCGTAGCGGCGGATGTTGGCGTCGGCGATCGACTGCAGGCGCTCGATCACGTCGCTGCGCGGCGGGTCGCTGAAGAGGTGCGCGTAGCGGCGCTGCGGACGCAGGTACTCCTCGACCGGCACCTGGCGGCGGATCTTCGACACGGAGACGACCTCGCCGCCTTCGGCCTCGAAGACGGGGAAGAAGCCGCTCTCGGTGACCAGGCGGGCGAGCTTGATCGTGTCGGCCGCGGCCGCCCCCCAGCCGAGCGGGCAGGGGACGAAGACGTGGATGTAGCGGGGGCCGCGCAGCTCCATCGCCCGTTCGACCTTGCGCTCGAGGTCGTGCAGGTCGGCGACGGTCGCGGTGGCGACGTAGGGGATTCCGTGCGCCATCGCGATCCGCGGCATGTCCTTGCCCTGGCCGAACTGGTTGCCGGGGTGCTCGTGGCCGATCGGCTTGGTGTTGGCCGTGCGCGCCGCCGGCGGCGTCGCCCCGGAGCGCTGGACTCCGGTGTTCATGTAGGCCTCGTTGTCGTAGCAGACGTAGAGCACGTCGTCGCCGCGCTCGAACATGCCGGAGAGACAGCCGAAGCCGATGTCGACCGTGCCGCCGTCGCCGCCCTGGCCGATCACGCGGATGTCCTCGCGCCCCTTCGCTCGCAGCGCCGCGGCGACGCCGCTGGCCACCGCGGGGGCGTTGCCGAAAAGCGAGTGGATCCAGGGCAGCTGCCAGGAGGACTCCGGAAACGGGGTCGAGAAGACCTCGAGGCAGCCGGTCGCGTTGGCGGCGATCAGCTTGCCACCGGTCGCCTTCATCGCCGCGTCGAGCGCGTAGCGGGCGCCGAGCGCCTCGCCGCAGCCCTGGCAGGCGCGGTGGCCAGAGGTGAGGCTGTTGGAGCGCTCGCTCCGCGCCTGCACGGTGCGCTGCTCGGGGTCGAGCAGGCGGTTGCCGGCGGCGAAGCTGCCCACCTGGTAGAAGCGCACGCGCTGCCCGTCCATCAGTGCGGCCTCGCGGCGACGATGCCGGTCTCGCGCAGGATGTTCTCGGCGTGGGGGCCGCTGCGCCCGCCCACCGCCATCCGCTCGAGCTCGGCCTCGACCCGTTCGCGGTCGAGGTCGAGGAAGGTGAGCGGCTCGAGCCGGTCGACGAGGGCCTCGGCGAAGAGGGCCAGCAGCGACTTCCTCGTGATCGGCCGGCCGCCGAGGCCGGCGATCACCGTGTAGCCGTGCAGCTCGATTCCCGAGAGCGCCATGCGGACGTTGGCCGAGACGATCCCGCCGATGCCGACGGCGAGCGCCTTCTCCAGCACGACGACCCGCCTGGCGCCCGCCAGCGCCGCCCGCACCTCCTCCAGGGGGAATGGCCGGAACGACTTGATCGCCAGGGCGCCGATCTTCGTCCCCCCCTCGCGCAGCTCGTCGATCGCGTCCTCGATGGTTCCCAGCACCGAGCCCAGGGCGACGACGATCGTCTCGGCGTCCTCGATCCGGTAGCTGCGGACGAGCCCGCCGGACGGACGCCCGAAGTCGCGCTTGAACTCCGTCGCGACCTCGGGGATGACGTCGAGTGCCTGCATCTGCTTGGCGTGGGCGAGGTAGCGGACCTCGGTGAACGCCTCCGGCCCGACCATCGCGCCGATCGTCACCGGCTCGGCGGGGTCGAGCACCTGGCGCGGCTCGAAGCGCGGCAGGAAGGCGTCGACCTGCTCGGCGCTCGGCACGTCGACGCGCTCGTAGGCATGGGTGAGCACGAAGCCGTCCATGCAGACCATCACCGGCAACGAGACCCGCTCGGCGACGCGGAACGCCTGCACATGCATATCCGCGGCCTCCTGGTTGGTCTCGGCGTAGAGCTGGATCCAGCCGCAGTCGCGCTGGGACATCGCGTCGCTGTGGTCGTTCCAGATGTTGATCGGCGCGCCGATCGCCCGGTTGGCGACGGTCATCACGATCGGCAGGCCGAGGCCGGATGCGTTGTAGAGGGCCTCGGCCATGTAGAGCAGGCCCTGGCTGGCGGTCGCCGTGTAGGAGCGGGCGCCGGTGGCCGAGGCGCCGATGCAGACCGAGAGCGCAGCGAACTCGGACTCGACCGTGACGTACTCGCAGGGGGACAGCGTGCCGGCGCGGACGAGGTCGGAGAGGCCCTCGACGATGTGGGTCTGGGGGGAGATCGGGTAGGCGCAAACGACCTCCGGCCGGCAGAGGCCGACCGTCTCGGCGACGGCGACAGAGCCCTCGAGCTGCCTAAGCACTTGACACCCCGAACAGCTCGCGTTCGACGTTCTCGCAACAGGCTTGCGCCGCGGCGGCGTTGCCCTCGCCGGCCTTGCCCGGAAAGCGCTCGCGGATCGCCGCCGTCACCGAATGCAGCTTGAGCATTCGCGTCAGCGCGGCGAAGCCGCCGAGCAGCGCCGCGTTGGGCAGCGGCCGGCCGAGGTGCTCGCGGGCCAGCTCGGTGGCGGGGACGCTCAGCAGGCGCTCGGTGCGGAAGCGCTCGCGCAGCTCGCCGAGGCCGAGCTGGTCGAGGTCGCGGCTGCTGTTGATCAGCACGTAGGCGTCGGGCCGCAGGCCGCTGAAGAGGTCGACCTGGTGCAGCAGGGTCGGGTCCTGGACGATCAGCGCGTCGGGCTCGGCGATCGGTTCGCGGGTGCGGATCGGGGCGTCGCCGAAGCGGCAGAAGGAGACGACCGGAGCGCCGGTCCGCTCGGAGCCGAAGCTCGGGAACGCCTGGGCGTGGAGGCCCTCATCGAAGGCGGCGACCGAGAGCAGCTCGGCGGCGGTGACCACGCCCTGCCCCCCACGGCCGTGGATGCGAACCTCGAACAGCGGCCTCAGCCCCTCCATCGACCCAACGTAGAGCCGCCCGGACGGCGCTTCATCCGTGGTTCGCGGCAGTCCCGGCGCGGCTAAGTACGGACGCGGAAAACGAGGCTCGCTAGGAGCCGACGTCGACGATCTCGATCAGGTCCTCGAGGCCGCGCAGGTCCTTCGGGTTGAGCGTGTAGAGCGGCAGGTCGTGGGCGAGGGCGGTGGCGGCGATCATCAGGTCGACGACACGCGAACCTCGCGCCTTGCGGCCTATCGCGGCGGTCGCCGCATAGACCGATCCAAAAGCCCGCGCGCAGTTGGTGTCGAAGGGAAGAGCGTCTACGTCAGACTCGAAGCGCTGGACTCGATCTTGCCGCCGGGCACGCTCCAGATCGTCGCTCGTCGCGTGGGGACCTGCCGTCAACTCGGCGAGGGTCAGCATGGATATCGCGACGTTCACCGACGACAGGTCGACCGGGACGTCACTCACCGCGACCGCGACCGAGGTATCGAGCAAGACGCTTCCGGGCACCTCAGCCACGAGGCGTAGGATCCTGGTCGACGTAGGCGTCGATGTCGGCCCGGAACCGCTCGTAGTCGATGTGAGGGGCGCCCTTGAAGAGCGCGACGAACTCATCCCCGGGAATGAACGTCCGCTTGCGCTTCTTGATCGGGCGCAGCTCACCGACCGGCACCCCGTTGCGGGTGACGATGAAGTCCTCGCCCTCGTCCAAGGCGCGCATGATCTCGCCGCTCTGGTTGCGCAACTCCCTCTGGCTCAGGTTCCGAGTCATCTTGTCTACTGTAGCACTGGTGCGACGCGGGGCTGCTGAGAAGGCGCTCGACCTGTCGCGCGGGGAGCAGGCCATTGCCCCGCGGCGCCAACCCCTGCAGGGCGGCGCGCGCCGACCGCCAGCCGAGTGGGCGCTTGAGCACCGCTACGCGCAGCCCCCGCTCGATCAGGTCGCGGGCGGCGAGAGCGGTGAGGGCACGCTCCTCTGAGAGGTCCGCTCGCAGCAGCGCCGCCGTGGGGCGGAGGCGCGGGTCTTCGAGCAGCGGCCGCAGCAGCGTTGGCGGCAGGTGGACGACGGCGACCGACGCGCGGACCAAAGGCAGCGCCGCGGCGATCGGCTCGACGTCGAGCTCGGGCGATAGCGTCATCTGGCAGATGCGCCCGCGCGAGGCGACGGCGGCGTCCGGCAGGTGCGCCGCCAGCCGTTCCTCGAGCGCCCGCGCGCCCGCGGTGGCGAGCAGCGAGGGACGCGGCGCCCGCCCCTCGTTCAGGTCGATCAGAAGCGCGGCGCGATCGGGCTCCGAGGCGGCGCAGGCAAGCGCGGCGGCGGCGGCTCTCGATCCCGCCGCCGTCCCGACCCGCGCAACCAGGACCACCGGGGCGCTCATTTCGGCCTCGCCGCCGCGGTCGAGGTGACGGCAAGCCGGTTAGCCAGGGCGGGCAACGGCGACGGGGGCTCGAGGCGCACGCTGACGCGTCCACCCGCGACCGAGACCTCGACGTCGTCCTCCGCCCAGCCGGGAAGCGCCGCCCGCGCCGCACTCACCGCCGGGCGCCCCGAGGCCAATGCCAGAGCCCCCGCCTCGGCGGCACCGTCGGCGAGCGTCAGCGCGTAGCCGGCGGCGAGGAGCTGCAGGGCGAGCAGGGCCGCCAGCAGCAGCGCGGGCAGGGCGGCGACAAGCTCGACCGTGCTCTGCCCGTCCTCCTTGGACGGACCCCTACCCATCGCCTACCTCCAGCGCCGACCTCGCCGTGACCGTCAGCGGCGGCAGGCCAGGAATCAGCCTGGGCACGCCGAGGCGGACCGAGACCCCCTCGTCGCTGCTGACATCCGCTCCGCCGCGCATCGAGGCCGGCAGCGCCTGCCGCGCCCGCGCCTCGACGTCGCCACCGACCAGCTCGGCCCGCGCACCCGCCCGCGCGGCGACGCCGGCCGACCAAAGCGCGTATCCGGCGAGCCCGACCTGAGCCGCGACCAGGACCGCCAGCAGCAGGAACGGGACCACGGCGACCATCTCGACCGACGCGGTTCCGTCCTCCCCGTAAGCGCTGCTGGCAGCCTGATGCGACACACGCCGACCGTCCCAGGCCCGAACGCGCGTGTGGCGCGCTCAAACGAAAATCTGTATGACGCCTTTGTGTCGAATCAGTGGTGGTACGTGTTCGCGTCGACCCACACCTTCCAGATCGCCGCGACCGCGGCGCCGAGCAGGAAGATCCAGGCGAGCGTGCCACCGCCGCTGGCGAACATCTCGTCGCTGCCGGCGATCAGCAGCGCGATCAGGCCGAGGCCGCCGTAGAGGATCGCACGGCGCCCGTCGCTCAGCGCCGCCAGGGTCAGTTGGTTCTGGCGGCTGAGCACGAATACGGTCCAGGTGATCGCCGCGAGGAAGCCCATCGTGATCGCGGTCAGGATCGCGTCCGCCGCGTTGCCGCCATGGGGAGCGAAGGCTACGAGCAGGGCGAGCACCATCACGATCGCGACGTTTCGCAGTTTCCGCATAGGGAAAAGTGTACGGGCGAGCGGTTACTTCTTGGTCATCACGACGATGCCGAACACGACCGCCGCCAGAGTTGCGGCGAGGGCCAGCACGCTTACCGCCACCGCTGCCGCAGCGGCGACGGGGCGGCCGTCCCGGCTGAAGTCGACGAACCTGGCCCCACCCCAGATCGCCATCGAGAAGACAGCGGTCACTCCCACACCCGCGACCAGGGACGCGAGCACGGTCTCGATCAGGTCCTTGGCCTCGACGATCGTCGCCATCAGCCGCCGCTCAGCTCGCCGGCATCGGCGCACCCTGCTGGGAGCGCCGCGCAAAGGCCGCGACGACGAGGGCCAGCGCCATCAGGGTGACCAGGACCGGGCCCAGCGCGCCGGTGCCGAAGATCCGCGTCAGGCCGTAGGTAGCGGCACCGATCGCCGCCGCGGCGGGCAGGGTGAGCAGCCAGGCAGCCATGATGTTGCCCGCCACCCCCCAGCGCACCGCCGAGACCCGCTTTCCGGCGCCCGCCCCCATCACGCCGCCGTTGATCACGTGGGTGGTCGAGAGCGGGAAGCCGAAGTGGGTCGAGGCGAGGATCACCGCCGCGCCCGCCCCCTGCGCGGAGAAGCCCTGCGCGGCGTCCATCTTGATGATCCGGCTACCGGTCGTGCGGATGATCCGCCAGCCGCCGATGTAAGTGCCAAGGCCGATCGCGGTGGCCGAGGAGACGATCACCCAGAGCGGCGGGTCGGCGCCGGCGCCAAGGGTGCCGTTGGCGATCAGCGCCAGGGTGATCACGCCCATCGTCTTCTGCGCGTCATTGGTGCCGTGGGCCAGCGCCAGCAGCCCGCCCGAGATCACCTGTCCGTAGCGGAAGCCACGTGTGACCGGCCCGGGCCGCTGGCGGCCGGCGATCCGGTAGGCGAAACCGATCGCGAGACCGGCGACGATGAAGGCGACCACGGGCGCGACCACCGCCGGGATCAGCACTTTGCCGATCAGGCCTTCGGCGATCACCGCGTCGAGCCCCGCCGCGGCGACGGCCGAGCCGACCACGCCGCCGATCAGCGCGTGCGAGGAGCTCGACGGCAACCCGAACCACCAGGTGATCAGGTTCCAGGCGATCGCGCCGATCAGACCGGCGAAGACGATCGTCGGCGTGATCACGGCAGAGTCGACGACGTCGTTGGCGACCGTGGCGGCAACCGAGATCGAGATGAAGGCGCCGACGAAGTTGAGCAGCGAGGCGAACCCGATCGCCACCGACGGCCGTGCCGCGCCGGTCGAGATCGAGGTGGCGACGACGTTCGCCGTGTCATGAAACCCGTTGGTGAAGTCGAACGCCAGCGCCGTGCCGACGACGATCACCATGATCGTGTCCGAGCTCACGAGTTTTTTATGACGATGCCCTCAAGGATTTGCGCAGCCGTCTCGGTCGCGTCGATCGCGTTCTCGAGCACGGCAAACATGTCCTTCCAGCGGATCACCACCATCGGGTCGATCCCGTTGGAGAAGAGCGAGGCGACCGCGTCGCGGGAGATCCGGTCGCCCTCGTTCTCGAGCCGGTGGATCTCGATCCAGTAGCGATCGAGGCCCTTCATCTCGCGCAGGTGCTCGAGCCCCTCCGAGAGCTGCTCGCAGGCGCCGACGAGGACCTTGGTCAGCGCCTGCGCCTGTGCCATCGGCGCTTCGATCTGGTAGAGGCCGAGCAGGTCGGCTGCTTCCTCGGTGTAGTCGACGACGTCGTCCATCTGGGTCGCGAGGCCGTAGATGTCCTCGCGGTCGATCGGCGTGACGAAGGTCGAGTTGAGGCGCTTGACGATGTCGTGGGTGATCCGGTCGCCGTCCTGCTCAGCCTTGAGGATCTCCCGCGAGAGGTCGCCGGCCTCGGGCCAGCTGCCCATCATCTCGTCGAGCAGGCGAGCGGCGCGGACGGTGTTCTGCCCGGCCTCGGTGAAGAGGTCGAAGAAGGCGCTGTCGCGTGGCAGGAGCGAGAGGCGGACCACGCGGTCATCCTAGTGATCGCGCCAGTCTCAGCGGGCTCAGCCAGGCGCCGCCGCGAACTGCTCTCCGGCGCGTGCACTGTGACGCGCGCGAAGCTCCTCCTGCACGCTGCGCCGCTCCCCGGCGGGCGCCTCGAGCCGGGTCCAGGCACCGTCGCTGCCGAGCTCCCAGGCGTTGGCGTTCTCGGCGAAGCAAAGCTCGAGCACGTCGAGCAGCTCCGCGCGCAGCGCCTCGTCTTCGATCGGGGCGACGAGCTCGACCCGGCTGTCGAGGTTGCGCGGCATCAGGTCGGCCGAGCCGGTGAGGACGCGGGCCTCCTCGCCACGCGTGAAGGCGTAGATGCGCGAGTGCTCGAGGAAGCGGCCGACGATCGAGACGACGCGGATGTTCTCCGACACCCCCGGCACACCGGGCCGCAGGCAGCAGACGCCGCGCACGTTGAGATCGACCCGCACCCCCGCCTGCGAGGCCTCATACAGGGCCTGGATGCAGCGCGCGTCGACCAGCGCGTTCATCTTCAGCGCGATCCGCGCCTCTTCGCCGGCGCGATGCGCCTCGATCGTCGCCTCGATCTCGCCGAGAATGCTGTCGCGCATCGTCGTCGGCGAGACCAGCAGCTTGCGGTAGCCGGCCGGACGGCCGTAGCCGGTGAGGAAGTTGAACATCTCGGCGACGTCGGCACCGATCTCGGGGTCGGCGGTGAAGAGCCCGAGGTCGGTGTAGAGACGCGCGGTGGTCGGGTTGTAGTTGCCGGTGCCGATGTGGACGTACTCGCGCACACGGTCGCCCTCGCGGCGGGCGACGAGGATCGCCTTGACGTGCGTCTTCAGGCCGGGGATGCCGTAGACGACATGGACCCCCGCCTCCTCCATCGACTTGGCCCATTGGATGTTCGCCTCCTCGTCGAAGCGGGCTTTCAGCTCGACCATGCAGACCGCCTGCTTGCCGCGTTCGGAGGCGCGGATCAGCGCCGGGACGAGGGGCGAGTCGTCGCTGGTCCGATACACCGTCTGCTTGATCGCCAGCACGTCGGGGTCGGCGACCGCCTGCACGACGAAGCGCTCGACCGAGCTGGTGAAGGAGTCATAGGGATGGTGGACGAGGATGTCGCCCTGGCGGATCGCGGCGAAGATGTCGACCGGCTCGTCGTCCTCGCCCTGCAGGCGCGGCTGGGTGACCGGGGTCCAGGGCTCGTAGCGCAGCTCCGGGTGACTGCCGGCGGCGTCGACGACGTCGCCCAGGTCGGCCAGGTCGATCAGGCCGTCGACGTCGTAGACCTCGCGGTCTTCGAGCCCCAGCGCGTCGATCAGCTGCCCGCGCAGCTTGGCGTTCATCCCCGCCGCCACCTCGAGCCTCACGACCTCGCCGAAGCGGCGGCGGCGCAGCTCGTCCTGGACCGCCTGGAGCAGGTCGTCGGCCTCGTCGGAGATCGTGAAGTCGGCGTCGCGGGTGACGCGGAAGTAGCCGTGGTCGATCACCTCGGCGCCGGGGAAGAGCGCGTCGAGGTTGGCCGCGATCGCCTCCTCCAGGGGCACGAAGACCTCGTTGCGCTCACCCACCCGCAGGAAGCGGCCGAGCAGCTCCTTCGGCACCTTGACGCGGGCGATGATCTCGGTGCCGCTGTCGGGGTCGCGCAGCAGCACGCCGAGGCTGAGCGAGAGGTTGGAGATGTAGGGGAAGGGACGGCCGAGCCCGACCACGAGCGGGGTCAGAGCCGGGAAAACCTGCTCGTGGAAGCGAGTGTCGATTTCGCGCCGCTCCTCCTCGCTCGCGGTCTGCAGCGAGACGATCCGCACGCCGTGCTCCTCCAGCGCCGGGCGCAGCGTGCCGTTGAAGACGCTGTGCAGGCGGGTGTCGAGCTCCAGCACCCGCGGCTGGATCGCGTCGATCTGCTCGCGCGGTGGCAGCCCGTCGGGCCCGTGGGCTTCGATCCCGGCGTCGAGCTGGTCGAACAGGCCCGCCACCCGGACCATGAAGAACTCGTCGAGGTTGGAGGCGTAGATCGCGCAGAACCTGACCCGCTCCAGCAGCGGCACCTGCGGGTCCTCGGCCAGCTCGAGCACGCGCTGGTTGAAGTCGAGCCAGGAGAGCTCGCGGTTGAAGTAGAGGGCGGGGTCGTCGATCGGCCAATCGTACTGCCGCACCCCTCCCCCTCCCCCGTGGCTCAGGCCGCTCGGGAAGGAGCTTGCCTGCTCGCCGCGGGCTCGGCGAGGGCGCGCCGGTAGCCGTTGCCGAGCTGCTCCATCGCCCGCTCCCAGGAACGGGTCGCAGTCATCGTCCGCGCCGCCTCGCCGAGCCGGTGGCGCAGCGTCGCCGAAGCGGCGAGCTGCAGGACCGCCCCGGCCAGGTGGTCGGCGTCGGGGCGGCAGAGGATGCCGGTGTGGCGGTTCTCGATCAGCGCCGCCGGGCCGCCCTCGCCGACGGCGACGACCGGCAGGCCGCTGGCGCCGGCCTCCAGCACCACCTGGCCGTAGGTGTCGGTACGCGAGCAGAAGAGGAGGAGGTCGGAGCTGGCGTAGGCGCGAGCGAGGTCCTCGCCCTCGAGCCAGCCGAGAAAGGTCGCGTGCTCGCCGAGGCGGGCGCGCAGCTCGCCCTCCTCGGGACCGCCGCCCGCCAGCAGCAGGTGCAGGCGCGGCTCGACCACGCGCGCCCGGCGGAAGCTCTCGGCGAGCAGGTCGACGCCCTTCTCGCGGGTGAGACGACCGGCGTAGAGGACGCGCAGCTCACCCGGGAAGGCGCTCCGCTCGGCCTTCTCGGGGCTGAAGCGGTCGGTGTCGACCCCGCGCTCCCAGCGGTCGATGCGTCCCTCGGCGGCACCGAGGCCGAGCAGCGAGCGGTCGGCTGCCGGACTCGGCGAGAGGACGCGTGAGGGTGCCGTGTAGAAGGCGCCGAGGGCGGCCCTCGAGATCGCCTCGACCCCGCCGTCGCCACTGCGCACGCTGGCATAGACGGCGAGCTCGGTGTGATAGCTGGCGAGCAGCGGCGTCGCGGAGATCCGGCTGAGCAGCGAGGCGGCGACGCCAGCCGGACCCGGCGCGGTGACGTGGACCAGGTCGTAGCGGCCCTCGGCGAGCGTCTCGGCCAGATCCGGCAGGCCGGGGACCCCGAGGGTCATCCCCTCGTAGAAGGGAACCTGCAGCGAGGTCGCGGCGGGCAGCCGCCGATCGACCCCCGGATCGGTGCCGACCACCTCGACCTCGAAACCCGGCACGCCACGCTCGCGGATCTCCTCGATCGTGCGGGTGACGCCGTGCATTGCCTCGATGCCGTCGGCGATCAGCGCGACCCGGGGCCGCTCTCCGGAGCGTCCGGCCAGCTTCGCCTTCTCGGTGCCGAGGAAGACCGTCGGCGGGGCGTAGGGAATTGCCGGCAGCAGCGCTTCGAAGACGCCGCCGACGGCCGCCTGCACGTCACCGCGGGCGATGGCGCCTCCCGCTGTCGCGACCGCCTCGCGCAGGCGGCGGTCGTGGACGCGGCGGGCGCGGCGATAGAGATCGGCGTGCGAGAACTCCTCCGATTGCAGACGGTCGATCAGCTCGCGGCCGCGCTGCTCGACGCAGATCGAGCCCAGCCAGGCGTCGAGCAGCGCACGGGCGTCGTCGGGGCCGATGTCGGCGGCCATCGCCCCTTCGCGCGCGCCGCCCTCGCCGACCACGCGCTGGGCGATCTTCAACACCGCGGCTGGATCGGGCGCTGTCGGCTTTTCGGGTGCTCTGGCCCCTACAAAGCCGACAGCGGGCTCGGAGGCATCCCCGTGGTCCGGGATGACGAGCGCCCGGGTCACCAGGGCCATCGCGGCGTGGGCCCACTTGGCGGCGCTGCCCTGCTCGCCGCCCGCCGCGGCATCGCCGGCGCGCATCCGGGCGAGAAACTCTTCCGGCGTGGAGGCGGCGCGCACCTCGGTGTAGGTGCGGCCGATGTCGACGCCGGCGTGATCGTCGGAGCCGCCGATCCCCGTGCTGCCGTTGGTCTCGACGTAGACCAGCGCGGGCATGTTGAGCTCCGCGGCGCGCGAGCCGTTGCGCACCTCCCAGATCGGGAAGAGCTCGGCGAGGCGGCGGCGGTGGCGCGGCGTCAACGGCGCCGCGACGTTGTAGAAGGGATGCGCGAGGGCGCAGGCGATCTCCCCCTCGTGAAGGTATGCGGCGCAGGCCTCGACGTCGCCGGCGTGTGCCTGCAGCCACTCATGGTCCCCGGGATCGATCCCGTAACAGAGGATGTGCACCGCCTGGGGCTCGCCGCCGAAGCGAGCGGTCAGCTCCTCGGAGACGAAGCAGTCGGGACGGTCGGCCAACTCGAGGCAGCCGTCGATCGTGTCGTGGTCGGTGATCGTGACGAAGGCCATCCCCCGTCGCTTGGCCAGCGCGTAGACCTCCTCGGGGGGCGTCGCGCACTCGGGCAGCCCGAGGGAACGCTGGACGCCGAGCCGCGAAAGCTGCGAGGCGGTGGAGTGGCAGTGCATGTCTACTCGGGAAGTCATCGGTGCCTTCCTCTCTATCTATCGTTCAGGTCACCTCCAGATTCGCCCCTGAGCAGGGAAAAAGTGTGAAGAGTCGGTGAAACCGCCTGCCAGAGGTCGGTGAACTGGCGGAAGAGCAGCTCGCGGCGGGTGCGCAGCAGGGCGCGCAAGGACTCGATGCCCCAGGCCCGGGGCAGCATCACGTCGCAGTCGTGGATCTCGCCGAGCACGCCCTGCAGGCGCTTGGCGGCATCGCGGGCGGCCTCCGCCTCCGGGCCGAAGCAGGGGCCGGCGATCTCCAGCACGTAACGCAGCCGCTTGGCGGCGATCCGCATGTCGTGCTGGGCGGTCGCCGCCGAGGGCTCGAGCGCCGCAGGGGCCAGGGTGAGCAGCTCGTCGAGCCGCGTGCACACGATCCGCTCGGCGTTGGGGCGCAGCGGCGCCGCCGGGTCGAGGCCCTCCACCTCGCGTGGCTTCATGCCTTGGCCGCCTTGACCAGCTCGAGCAGACGGCGGCGCAGCTTCTTCAGGCGCTTGGCGGCAAGCAAGGGGGCCAGATCGTCGTTCGCCTGCCGTTGCTCCTGGCGCAGGCGCGCGATCAACGCTTCGGTAGCCGCATGGTCAACCTCGGGCGCCTCGGCGGCGAACCCGTTCAGGAACTCGATAGCGACGTCGCGATCGCGCCGCTCGCCGAGCGCGTCGGCCAGCGCCTTGACCCGCTTCAGCGCCTTGCGATGCCGCTTCGCCGGAAAGGCCGGCGCAAACACCTCGAGCGCCGCCCGCAACCGCCGCGTGGCCACCCGCATGTCATGAAGGGGCTCGATGTCATCCATATTGAGAACCCCATCCGAGTGCTCGAAAACCTCGGCAGAACGCACCGCGACGACCCGCTTCGCCGAAGCAGAGAACGTCTCCTCACAATCGAACCCCGGAACCTCTCGTGCACGCGCCACGCACTCAGGCTAGATCACGCCGCCAACCGCTCCGGCGAAGAGCCATTGGCGTTGCCGTTGAGCTGCGCGAGGACGACGCCCTCGCGCAGGCCCCCCTTGCCGATCTGCAAAGGCTGCCCGAGCAGCTCGGAGAGTTTCTCCAGCAGCAGCACCCCGGTGGCGAGGATGCGGACTCGCTGGGGGTCGAGCTCGAAGCGACGCGCGACGTCGGCGGCGGGGTCGCTGCAGAGGACGCGCACCCCCCGCTCCAGCGTCTCGTACTCGAGCACCGCGCCGACCAGGCGACGCAGCGAGGTCGCACTGCCGCCGACCGCGACGGCCTGCGTGGGCTGCTCGATCTCGACACCGGCGAAGATGTCGTCGATGCGGTCACGGACCTTGCGGATCTCCGACGCCGATGGCGGGTCGGACGCGATCAGCTCGTCGGCCAGGACGCCGGAGCCGACGCGCCAAGAACGGACCTCCTTCACACCGCCCGCGACGGTGCCGAGAATGACCTCGGAGGAGCCGCCGCCGACGTCGACGACGCCGACCAGCCCGTCGACCGGGTGGCCGAGCGTCTTGGTCGCGCCGATGAAGGAGAGCCGTCCCTCCTCCTGCTCGGAGAGGATCTCGACCGGGACGCCGGCGTCGTCGCCGATCTGCTTGGCGACGGTGGCGCCGTTGCTCGCTTCGCGCACCGCGGCGGTCGCCACCGCGCGGATCGTCTCGGCGCCGAGCTCACGGGCGAGGCGCACCTGGGTCGCCACCACCTCGCCGACCTCATGGGCCTTCTCGGCGGGAATCGCCCCCGAATCGCGGATCGCCTTGTTGATCCGCGTATAGGCGCGCTGCTCCATCACCTTCCGCAACTGCCCATCGCCCGGCTCGGCAACGAGCAGGCGCGTCGTGTTGGACCCAATATCTATGGCGGCGCAGAGCATCCGGGACTCACCACCATGTTCCCAGACAGCTCGGATCGTCAACCGGGAAATGCCTACGCGCTCGGATGCGACGCGTCCTCGAACTCCCTGAAGAGACCCGTGACGACGAAGGCGACCTGCTCGCCGATGTCCACCGCGTTGTCGCCGACCCGCTCGATCGCGCGCGCCGCGAGCAGCATCGTCATCGCCCACTCGCGACGGTCGGGGTCGTCGCCGATCTCGAGCGCGAGGCCGAAGCATTCGCGGTTGAGGTTGTCGACAACGTCGTCCTGGCGGACCAGGTCGCGCGCCATCTCGACGTTGCGGTCCTCGAAGGCCCGCTTGGACTGGCTGATCAGCGTGCGGGTCTGCTTGCCCATCGCGAGGATCAGCCGCACCATCTCCTCGTCGGCCGGCGGCTCGTTGCCGCTCAGCGGGATCACCTTGCAGATGTTCACGCACTGGTCGCCCATCCGCTCGACGTTCTTCAGCACGTGCAGGAGCGCCGAGATCAGGCGCAGGTCGGTCGCCACCGGCGACTGAGTCGCGAGCAGCGTGATCAACGCCTGGTGCACCTCGAGGTAGCGGCCGTCGATGCGGTCGTCGTCGGCGATCACGAGCTGGGCCAGCTCGACGTCCTGGTGCTCGACCGCCTCCAGCGTGCGCTCCAGCGCCGCGCTGACCAGGTCGAGCCCGCCGAGCGCGCTCGCCTCGAGCGCCTCCAGGTCCTCCTGGTACTGGCTGCGGGTTTCGCCAGCCATCAACCGAACTTTCCGGTCACGTACTGCTCGGTGCGCTCGTCGTCGGGATTGGTGAAGAGCTTGTCCGTGGCGCCCACCTCGACCAGCTCGCCGTCGAGCATGAAGACCGTCGTGTCGGCGACCCGCGCCGCCTGCTGCATGTTGTGGGTGACGATGACGATCGTCACCCGCTGCTTGAGCTCGGCGATCAGCTCCTCGATCCGCAGCGTCGCGACCGGGTCGAGCGCCGAGCAGGGCTCGTCCATCAGCATCACCTCGGGGTCGACCGCGAGCGCCCGGGCGATGCAGAGGCGCTGCTGCTGGCCGCCGGAAAGTCCGACGCCGGGTGCCTTGAGCCGATCCTTGACCTCGTCCCAGAGGCCAGCCCCGACCAGGGCTTCGCGGCCGCGGTCCTCGAGCTCGCCGCGCGAGGCGCCGGTCAGGCGCAGGCCCGCGGTGACGTTGTCGATCACCGACATGGTCGGGAATGGGTTGGGCTTCTGGAAGACCATCCCGACCGAGCGCCGCACGGCGACGATGTCGATGCGGGGGTCGTAGAGGTCGAGGCCGTCGAGCAGGACCTGTCCCTCCGACCGCGCCCCGGCAATCTCCTCGTGCATGCGGTTGATGCAGCGCACCATCGTCGACTTGCCGCAGCCGGACGGGCCGATGATCGCCGTCACCTTGGCCGAGTCGAAGCCGAGGCTGACGCCGCGCACGGCGTGGTTGGAGCCGTAGTAGGCGTTGAGGTCGCGCAGCTCGACGTTGCCGACCTCGCGGCTGCGCTTGGCCACCCTCGCCTCGGGCTCGCCGGGCACGGAGACCAGCGGGTGGGCGCGGCCGAGGCCGGTTCTGGGGTCTGCCTGCTGCTCTGGGTTCTGCTCGGTCACGGTCGGGCTCTCAATCGGGTGTCTGATGTCCATCCTAGGACTCCTCGGGTGGGGGTCAGGCTCCCATGCGCTTGCGGGAGCGGGCGTAGAAGGCGCGGGCGACGATGTTGAGGACGAGCACGAAGGCGATCAGGATCAGCGCCGCCGCCCAGGCCTGGGTGTGCGCCTCCGGGCTGGGGGACTCGGAGGCCTGGAAGATGAAGATCGGGATCGAGGCCAGGGCTTCGCCGGGTTCGGTGAGCACGCCGGGGGCAAAGATCGAGGAGAGCAGGATCAGCGGCGCGGTCTCCCCCGCCACTCTGGCGACAGCGAGCAGGGCGCCGGTCAGCAGGCCGCCGGCGGCGGTCGGCAGGGTCACCCGCACGGTCGCGCGCCAGGGCGCGATGCCGAGCGCGTGGGCGGCCTCCTTGAGCGTCGCCGGGACCAGGCTGAGCACCTCCTGGGCGGTGCGGGCGACGATCGGCAGCATCACGATCGCCAGCGCCACGGAGGCGGCGAAGCCGCTCTGCTGCTTGCCCGCGACCAGGAGGCCGTAGACGAAGATGCCGGTGATGATCGTCGGCACGCCGTTGAGCACGTCGAGCACGAAGCGGATCGGGTGGGCGATCCGCGCCGGGGCGAACTCGGTGGTGTAGATCGCGACCAGCAGGCCGACCGGGATCGCCATCAGCGCCGCGAGCCCGACCATGATCGCGCTGCCGACGATCGCGTTGGAGATGCCGCCGCCCGATTCGCCGAACAGCGCCGTCGGCGTGGTCAGGAAGTGGAGGCTGAGCGCCCCGAGGCCCTTGAGCAGTACCGAGCCGACGACGATCAGCAGCACGGCAACGGCGAGCAGGGCCGCGACCGTCGAGGCGGCGCCGACGATCGCGCTGACGCGTCTCCGTCGCTTCAAGTTGCCGCGATCGAGCAGCAGCGCATGACCCGCGGGCGCGTTCACAGCGCCTCGACCTCGGTCGGCGTCATGTCGACGTCCTTCAGCGAGCCGCGCTGGACGATGACGCGGGCGATGACGTTGACGAGGATCGCGAAGACCAGCAGGATCAGGCCCAGATAGGCCAGGGACGACTTGAACAGCTCTCCCGGCGCGCCCTGGAACTGGGAGGCGATCTGCGCGGCCAGGGTGCCGCCGGTATGGAAGAGGGAGACATTGATCCCGGTGGCGCCGCCGATCACCTGGGCGACGGCGATCGCCTCGCCGATCGCCCGGCCGAGGCCGAGGATCGTGGCGCCGACGATGCCGGCGCGCGAGTAGGGCAGGACGACCTGGCGGATCATCTCCCAGCGGGTCGCGCCGAGCGCGTAGGAGCCCTCCTTGAGGTCCCCCGGCACGGTCTCGAAGACCTCGCGGGTGACGCTGGTGATGATCGGCGTGATCATGATCGTCAGGATCAGCGCCGCGGTCAGGTAGCCGAAGGCCGAAGGGTCGCCGCTGAAGATCGGCAGGAAGCCGAGCACGCTCTGCAGCGCCGGCTCGATCGTGTCGTGCATAACGGGCCCGAGGACGAGGATCCCCCAGAGCCCGAGGATGACCGTGGGGATCGCGGCAAGCATGTCGACCAGAGTCGCCACCGGGCGTCGCAGCCGCGGCGGCGCGAGCTCGGTCAGGTAGATCGAGATCGCGATCGAGAGCGGCGCGGCGAAGAGCAGCGCGATCGCCGAGGTCACCACCGTCCCGTAGAGGAACGGCGCCGCGCCAAAGGTCTCCGTGACCGGGTTCCAGTCGTTGGTGGTGACGAAGCCGAGCCCGAAGGCGGAGATCGCCGGGCGCGAGAGGTCGACCACCTCGTAGACGATCCCGGCGATGACGAGCACGACGAGCGCTGCTGCGAGGCCGGAGAGGCCTCGCAGCAGCGGGTCGCCGATTCGATCGGTGCGGTTGCGCCGGGCCCGTAGAACAGGGTTCTCGAGGGCGCCGGCCTCCATCTCAGCTGCCGATTTCGGCGATCGCCTTCTTGTCGGCGGCGACGACCTGCTTCGGCAGCGGCGCGAAGTCGAGGTCGGGGCCGAATTCCTGGCCGGGGCCGATCGCGTAGGTGATGAACTTCTTCAGCGCTTCGGCCTTTTCGCTTTCAAGCGGCGCGATCACGTAGGTATAGGTCGAGATCGGGAACGCTTCCTTGGCCGACGCCGGCAGATCGGCGAGCGAGATTTCGTTGTTGGGGCCGATCTTGCTCACCGCGTCCGCCGCGGCTTCGACGCTTTCCACGTTCGGTTCGGGGAAGTTCCCGGCGGAGTTTTCGACCAGCGGCATGCTGAGTTCGTTGGAGAGGGCGTAGGCGAGGCCAACGTAGCCGATCGCGCCGTCGGTCTGGGAGATCGCCGCGGAAACTCCGTCATTCTTTTCCGCGCCGACGCCGGTCGGGAACTTGACCGTGGTCGAGGTGCCCACCTTCGACTTGAATTCGGGGTCGATCGTCGAGAGGTAGTTGGTGAACGCATAGGTGTCGCCGCTGCCGTCGCTGCGGTAGACCGGCGTGATCTTCGTGCTCGGCAGGCTGGCGCCCGGGTTGAGCTTGGCGATCGCCGGGTCGTCCCAGCTGGTGATGTTGCCGAGGTAGATGTCGGCGAGGACCTGTCCGCTCAATTTCAGTTTGCTGGGAGCGCCGCTGATGTTGTAGGCGGGCACGGTGCCGCTCAGCGCCCAGGGAATCTGCACGACGCCGTTGGCTTCTTCGAACTGTTCTTCGGTCAGCGGGGCATCGGAGGCGCCGAAGTCGACGGTGCGAGAGGTGATCTGGTCGATCCCCCCACCGCTGCCGATCGCGCCATAGGTGACCGTTTCTTCGCTCTTGCCAGCGTAGTCGGACTGCCATTTCGACATCAGCGGGGCCACCAGGGTGCTGCCGGCGCCGACGAGCGGCGAGCCGGAGGAGCCACTGCTGCTGTCCGAGGACGAGCTGCCGCAGGCGGCAACGCCGATCGTGAGAGCCAGCACCACCACGGCGCTGAGAAGTCTCTTGGTCACGCGCTTCTCCTTAGATTGAGTGGTATTGAGGCCACGTTCTCAGCGGCCCGCCGACAGCTTGTTGCCTGCCTGTAACGAAGATGTGAAAAAGATGTAAACGCCGCAGCAGGCGTCTCAGGCAGCGGTGACGGCGTCCGGAAGCGGCGCCGGCTCTATCGCCGCGGGAGGCTGAGCGGGCGAGGAAGCAAGAGTCACGTCGCCGCCGAGGGGCTCGGGATCGAAGCGGTAGCCGACGCCGAAATGGGTGTGGATGTAGCTCCAGCTCGGCGAGAGCTTCTCCAGCTTCTGGCGCAGCTTGCGGATAAAGACGTCGACGGAGCGGTCGCCATGGGCCATCGCGTAGCCCCAGACCCGCTGGTAGATCGCCTCGCGCTCCAGCACCTGGCCGGGCGAGTCGGCGAGCAGCTGCAGCAACTCGAACTCGCGCCTGGTCAGGTCGAGACTGACTTCGCCGACGAAGGCCTGGAAGCGATCGGAGCGGATCTCCAGCTCCCCGGCGACGACCGGCCCGACCTCGACCTGCGGGCGGGCGCGGCGGCGGCGGCGCGAGACCGCTTCGAGGCGGGCGATCGCCTCTTCGGGATGGCACGGCTTGGTGATCCAGTCGTCGACACCCAGGCGCAGGCCGCGGACCCGCTGCGCGACGGTCGAGCGGCTGGTGCAGACGACGACGCCGAGGTCGGGGAGCATGCCGCAGACACGCTCGAGGTAGGCCCACGCGTCTTCGCCCAGAACCGCCGGGTCGACCAGCAGCGCGTTCAGCTTCAGCGCTACCAGCTCCTCGGGCGGGATCGCCCCGGCGAGGGTGCGCTGCTGCCAGCCGGCGGCCTCGGTGCGCTTGGCGAGAACCGTGACGAAACCGCTGTCGTCGTCGATCACCGCGAGCCTGATGGTCTGCTGGTGGTTCACCGGCGAGGCGATTGTATGCGTTGGCCCGGGTGGGCACCGTGGCGAAATGCCTGCTTTCACAGGATTTTTACAACTCGAAGTGCCGAAATTGCGGAAACCAGGCACGAAATGCCCTTTGACCCTTATCGGAATTTTCACCCCCGACTCCCCGGCCATGGCCAATATTCGGTCTACGAGACTCCTCTCTCGTCGCAAGCGGCCCACCTGCCCTGGGCCGCTTGCTCTTTCAGGGGGCGGAGGCCAGAGGCAAGAGCCGGGTGTCCCCCTTCCGGAACCCGCCGACGAATCCCGTGCGGAGGCGCGTTTCCCGGCTGGCTCACAAGTTCCGGCAGGGGGACACCCGGCTCTTGCGCTAGATTGCGGCTCGTGAAACAGGTCTCGCGTCCCAGCCGAGTTTTTGCTGCGCTGTTCGCGGCGCTGATGATGTTGCTGCTTGTGGTTCCGGCTGCTTTTGCTGAGAACGGGGTTGGGCTTGCTGGGCCCACCACCGACAAGACGGTGACCTTTTTCTGCTTTGGCGTGATCGGGTTCTTTGCGGCGCTGGTCATCGTCCTGTCGCTGATCCAAGGGCGGTTGGAGAAGCGCAAGGAAATGCGCAAGCAGACGCTGGACCGTCTTAGCTAGTCGAGCCGGAATCCCGTCAACAGGCGTTTCTCGGTCTCGCCCTCGATCTTGGCGGCCACTTCGACGCGGCCCTCCAACGGGGTGCCGCGGATCTTGGTCGCGAGCAGGTCGTCGACCTGGAAGATCCCGGCTGAGTTGTTGAGCTCGATCTCGATCCGCACCGGTCGCTCCTCCCCCGCTTCGATCCGCACCTCGTCGACGGCGGCGGCGGAGATCGAGTGGATCCCCTCCTGGCCGGCCTCGAGCGGGATCCGGGTGCGACCCTGGGCCATGTCCAGCGCGTCGGCCACCCGGACGACGCCGGCCTCGACGGTGTAGGGCTCACCTCGCCGCCTGTGCCCGATGATCGCATGCAGGATCTCCGCCACGACGATCGTCCGCTTCGGCTCCTTGTAGGAGCTCGCGAGCAGTCGCTCCAAGGCGCCGTTGGCGAGAAAGAGGCTGTACTCCTCGTGGTCGGCCCGATGGATCGACATGCCGACGTCGTGCAGTAGCGCTCCTCCAGCTACCACCACCTCGGCATCCCGAGCCGACATCCCGTGGTCGGCGACGACCGCCGGCTCGACCCCACCCTTGACCAGTAGCCGCAGCAGCCGTAGGGCGATGTTCAGAACGATCTGCGTGTGCACCCATGAGTGGTCCGACATCCCCAGCCGTTCGGCATGAACCTGAGCCATGTACCACCAGGTCCGCACCTGCTCGTCGCCGTTGACGGCATCCAGAAACTGCTCCAGCTTCCGATTCCCCCTCGTGGGGGCCCGAACCCTCGCCTCCGCTATCGCCTCCTCGGGCGGTTTGCGGCTGGGTCCCTGCGGATCCGGTGCCGGGACTGCCTCGTCGTTCATGGGGTCATCGTAGGAAGGGAGTCGGGCGTCCCCCCGGCGGAACCCGCGACGAATCGCGGTGCCAGGGTTCGGAAGCTTGCGAGCTCACAAGTTCCGGCGGGGGGACACCCGACTCCCTCCTCAGAACGTCAGCCGCAGACGGGCCAGGGACTTGAGCCCGACTGCGAATAGAGCAGAGCTGCTCGGTAATCCTGCTCCTGTTCGGAAGCTGCAGCGGGATCACCGCTGCCGCCTACCGATTCCCAAGTGCCGTAGTCGAACTGGTACTTGCCCCGGTAGGTGCCGTCCGAAGAGACGGCGGTGGGATCGCCGCCGGACTCGCAGGCGCCGATCGCGTCGAGGGTTGCCTGTGAGACGCCACCCGGGAGGGTTGCGAAAGCTTCGCGGTGTTCGCGGCGCAGGCGGGCACGGCGAGCCGCCCGAATGCGGTGGAGGCTGGCGCTGATCGCTTGGTGGAAGCTCCGGGCCGGTTCCGTGAGAACGGACAGCACCGCTGGGTGCGCGTCGGCGAGGCCGATTCTCTGGGAGCCGCCACTGTCGGGCGCTGCCATGGCGACCGCTGGCACGACCAGCGCGATCAGTAGGAGGGGGATCAGATATGTGTGTTTGGAGTATGTGCGTTTTATGAGCAAGCGCGGAACCGTGGCTGGGTTCCGGGCGTCGAAAGGTGACCGCGCTCACAAAGCTCACATAGTGCGTGCGGATCGTCACCAGCTCAGGCACGAATCGTAATTGCGAATCGACCGTTGAAAGCGATCCTGCGGCAATTCCCGGATGACCGTTGAGGCCGACAACGGATGATCCTGCCATCTGCGTGTGAGTAGATGGCGTCGTCCAAGATGGCGCAGAGCGGCTCGTCTGCCCGGCGTCTCGTCCAGTCGATCTAGGGAGAATAGGGAGAACGATGAGAGCTTCGATGCGGGATCTTTTCACGGTGATGGCGTTGAGCGTGATCGCGGCGTTCTTCATCGCCAGCTGTGGCAACGACAGCGGCACGACGACGACCACCACCGAGAACGAGAGCGAGGCCGCCGCAACCGGGGGCGGAGGGGCGACCCTCTCGATCAAGATGGGCGAGTTCTTCTTCAGCCCGAAAAACACCGCGGCGCATGCCGGCCCGACCACGATCGAAGCCCCGAACGAAGGAACCGTCGAGCACGAGCTGGTCGTCTTCAAGACGAACATGGATCCGGCCAAGCTGCCGACCGAAGCCAGCGGCGAAGTCGCCGAGGAGAAGATGGACAAGATCGCCGAAAGCGCCGGCGAGATCCCCGACGTCGAGGCCGGAGAGACCAAATCCGCTCAGTTCGAACTGACGCCGGGCAGGTACGTGATCTTCTGCAACCTGCCGGGCCACTACGCCTCGGGGATGTACGGGACGCTCACCGTCACCAGGTAGGGCCCGGCCACTCGATCGGCGCCTCCTCCCTCGCCCGCCCGGTGCCGCGGTGGGAGGAGGCGGTCAATCCCCCAGAGCGCGCAGGGCATTGAGGATCACCGCCACGTCGATGCCCTCCTGGAGGAGGGCGCCGGCGAGCGGCGGGATGTAGCCGAAAGCGGCGAAGAACATCGCCACGCCGCTGAGGCCGATGCCGAAGACGACACTCTGGCGGGCGATGGCGAGGGACCTGCGGCCGATTGAGACCGCATCGGCGACGCGGTCGATGCGGTCGACGGTGATCACGGCGTCGGCGGTCTCCGAGGAGATCGTCGCGCCCGGCCCGCTCATCGCGATGCCGACGTCGGCGAGAGCGAGGGCGGGCGCGTCGTTGACGCCGTCCCCGACCATCACCACCGGGGTCAGATCGGCGTCGGCGCGCATCGCGCGGACGACGTCGAGCTTCTGCTCCGGGCTCTGTTCGGCAAAGACGTCGTCGAGGCCGGTCTCCGCGGCGATCCGGTCGGCGACGGAGCGGCGATCTCCGGTCACCATCGCCACCCGACCGACTCCTGCCGCATGCAGGAGCCCGGCCAGATCGCGGGCGTCCTCACGCAGGCTGTCGGCCATCACCACCACGCCGGCCAGACGTCCATCGATTCCGACCAGCACCTTGGCCAGCCCGGCCCTGTCGCCGTCGCCGCCGATCGCAGCCGCCGCCTCCACGTCGTAGGCGTGCGAGCGCAGCCAGGCGGCGCTGCCGACGGCGACGCGGCGGCCCTCGACCGTGCCCTCCATCCCCTGCCCTGGCTCCTCGACGGCGTCCACCGGCTCGACGAGCCGCAGGCCGCGACGCTCGGCGTCGTGGACCAGCGCCTCCGCCAAGACATGGGCGGAGAGCTGGTCGATCGAGGCGGCGAGGCGGAGGATCTCGTCCTCCCCTCCGGCTTCGCCGTCGAGCGCGACGACTTCCTGCACAGCCGGGGTGCCGAGCGTCAGGGTGCCGGTCTTGTCGAGGAGCACGGTGCGCGCCTCGCCGAGCCGCTCGATCGCGGCGCCACCCTTGACGATCACGCCCGAGCGGGCGGCGCGCGAGACGCCGGAGATGATCGCGATCGGCGCCGCCAGGATCAGCGGGCAGGGGGTCGCCACCACCAGCACCGCGACGGCGCGGACCGGATCGCCACTCGCCGCCCAGGCCGCCGCGGCAACGGCCAGGGTGAGCGGCAGGAAGAAGGCCGCATAGCGATCGGCGAGGCGGACGAACGGCGCGCGCTGGGTCTCGGCGGCGCGGACGAGGCGGACGATGTTGGCGTAGGCGCTGTCGGCGGCGAGGCGGGTGGCGCTCAGCTCAAAGGCGCCGCCCGCGTTAGCCGAGCCGCTGCGCACGGCGGCGCCGCGGACGTGGGTGACCGGCAGCGGCTCCCCCGTCAGCGCCGACTCGTCGACCGCCGCCTCAGCGCTGCGCAGCGCGCCGTCGACCGGGACCAGCTCCCCCGCCCGCACCAGGACCTCGTCGCCCACGGCGAGCTCGCCGACCGGCACCTCCTCCCAACCGCCCGCGGCGCGGCGGTGCGCCACCGTCGGCATCCGCTCCAGCAGCGCGGTCAGCTCCCGGCGGGCGCGCCGTGAGGCCATCGCCTCCAGCGCGTTGCCGCCGGAGAGCATCAGCGCAATCACCGCCCCGGCCAGGTACTGGCCGACGGCGAGAGCCCCGGCCATCGCGATCAGGGCGATCGCGTCGACACCGACCCGGCCGGCGGCCAGCGTCCTCGCGATCGAGACCGTGAGCGGCACCAGCATCGCCGCGACCGTCGCCGCCCAGACCGCGTCGCCGGCGCCCGGCGCCCCGGCCAGGTGCAGGATCCCGCCGGCGACGATCAGGGTCAGCGTCACGAACGGGAGCAGCCGGGTGCGCGTCTCGCTGCGGATCATTGCCTTAATCGCAATCATCCCCGCATCGACGGTCAACCACCCACCTCGCGCCTGCTCCTTGCCTGCCCCGACCGGCCCGGCCTGATCGCCGCCGTCAGCGGCTTTCTCGCCGACGCCGGGCGCAACATCATCGACGCCGACCAGCACTCGAGCCAGGAGGGGCGCTTTTTCATGCGGATGGCCTTCGACCCCGCGCCTGACGACGAGCGGGAGGCGCTCCAGCTGCGCTTCGAGGAGGAGATCGCCGGGCCGCTGCGGATGGACCACCACTTCGCCGAGTCGAGCGAACGCAAGCGGGTGGCGCTCATGGTCTCGCGCGAGGACCACTGCCTCTCCGACCTGCTCTGGCGCTGGCGCAGCGGCGAGCTCGGCGCCGAGGTCGTCGCCGTCGTCTCCAACCATCCCGACCACGCCGACCAGGTCACCTCGCTCGGCCTCCCCTTCCATCACGTGCCGGTTGCCGAAGCCGACAGGGAGGCCGCCGAGGCACAGGTCCTCGAGTTGCTCGGCGGCGAGATCGACCTGCTCGTCCTCGCCCGCTACATGCAGATCCTCTCCGCCGGCTTCCTCGCCCGGCTCGACGCGCCGGCGATCAACATCCACCACAGCTTCCTGCCCGCCTTCGTCGGCGCCGACCCCTACGCCCGCGCCCACGAGCGCGGCGTCAAGCTGATCGGGGCCACCGCCCACTACGTCACCGAGGAGCTCGACGCGGGACCGATCATCGACCAGGACGTGACCCGGGTCAGCCATCGCGACGAGGTCGGCGACCTGATGCGGATCGGCCGCGACATCGAGCGCCTCGTCCTCGCCCGCGCCGTGATGGCCCACCTCGACGACCGGGTCCTCCTGGACGGGGATCGGACGATTGTCTTCTGACGTCCTGGCTGGCCAGCCAGTTTTCGCGCTAAGGTGCGGTCGATGGAGCAGGCGACGCTTTCACGCCCGGCCGCGCTGAGCCCGGCCCCATTTCCACCGGGGTCGAAGCTGCCAGCGATCGCCCAGGCTGTCCGCTACGTGCGCGGGCCGCTCAGCTTCCTGACCGAGCTCCAGCGCCGCCACGGCGACATCTTCTCGGTCTCGTTCCCCTACTTCGGCAAGGTCGTCTACGTCGCCGACCCGGCGATGGTCAAAGCCGTCTTCACCGGCTCGCCCGAGCAGTTCCACGCCGGCGAGGCGAACGCGACGGTGCTGGAGCCCGCGCTTGGGCCGAACTCGGTCCTGACCCTCGATGACGCGCCTCACATGCAGCAGCGCAAGCTGCTGCTGCCGCCGTTCCACGGCGAGCGGATCGAGCATTACGGCGAGCTGATGCGCGAGGTCACCCTGCGTGAGATGGAGAGCTGGCCGGTCGGCAAGCCGTTCGCGCTGCGGCGCCACACGCAGCGGATCACCCTGGCGGTGATCATGCGGGCCGTCTTCGGCGTCCACGACGAGGACCGGCTCGCCCGCTTCGAGGGTTTGATCGAGACCTTCGCCAGCCGGGTCAACGCGATCACGGCCTTCCCGATGCTGCGCCGCAACCTCGGTCGCTGGAGTCCCTGGCCACGGTTCCTGCGCGCCCGCGAGGCGCTCGACGAGTTCATCTACGAGGAGATCGCGCTGAGGCGGAGTGAGGTCGAGTCCGGCGAGGAGGAGCACGACGACGTGCTCTCGCTGCTGCTCTCGGCCCGCCACGACGACGGCAGCGCGATGAGCGACGAAGAGCTGCGCGACGAGCTGGTGACGGTGCTCGGCGCCGGGCACGAGACCACGGCGACTGCCCTCGCCTGGGCGATGGAGCGACTGCTGCGCACGCCGCGGGCGCTGGGGGCGCTGCGCGAGTCGCTGGCGGCCGGCGAGGACGACTACCTCGACGCGACGATCAAGGAGACGCTGCGGGCGCGGCCGGTAATCGTCGACGTGGCGCGCAAGCTCACCGCGCCGGCGAGCATTGGCGGCTACGAGCTCCCCGCAGGCACCTTCGTCATGCCGGCAATCGCCGCGATGCACTACCGCGAGGACCTCTTCCCGGACCCGGAGGAGTTCCGGCCGGAGCGCTTCCTCGAGGGCAAGCCCGACAGCTACGTCTGGATCCCCTTCGGCGGCGGCGTGCGCCGCTGCATCGGCGCCGCCTTCGCCGAATACGAGATGCGGATCGTCCTGCGCACGATCCTGGAGCGAGCCGAGCTCAGCACCCCCCACCCGAGGCCGGAAAAGGTCAAGGTCCGCAACATCACCCTGGCGCCGGGAAGGGGCGCCCGGGTCGTGCTCGACCGCCCGCTCAGAGCGAAGACCTGACTATTTCCTCGAACTTCGCTTCGTAGCGGCCCGCGTGCGCCGCGATGTATTCGGCGTCCGGCCGGTTGCGGCCAGGGTGCGCCGGGTCGAGGCGGCTCAGCAGGGCGGGGACGTCGAGCTCGACCGGCGCGTACCTCACCCGCTCCCTGCGTGTCGTCCATCGCCTGACTCGCCGCCCGATCGGCTCGTGGCCGATGTCCCGGCAGACCTGCCGGTAGAACCACTTGCAGGCGTAGGCGTAGCCGACCAGCCGCAGCCAGAAGATCGGGTTGTCCCTGGGGCGGAACTCGTGCAGGAGCTCCTTCACCGGCTTCAGGTCCTGATGGAACTCGGCATGTTCCTCGGGGTCGTCCCAGCGTTCGATGAACTCGGGGTGGCTGAAGCAGCGGCTCTCGGCCGGCGTGGCGCCCTTCTCGACCAGCGCCGCGGCCGCCCGGCGCAGATAGCTGGCGCGGATCCGCTGAAAGCGATGCCCGTCCGACGGCGCCCGCTTCTGGCGCCGTCCGTTCTCCGGCTCCGGGTCCCAGCAGCTGTGCATGTCGAACCCGACCAGCTCGCCGTCCCCGTCGAATGTCTTGCCGATCCACTCCCCGCTGAGCATCTCGATCCCGGCGTGGCTGAAGCGCAGCAGGTCGGTCATGATCGGGTCGACGATCAGGTCGGCGTCGAACGTCTGCTTCTCGACCAGCTCGCCGACCGCCAGCGGCCGCAGCAGCCGGTAGACCATCATGCCGGCGGCGTGGTACGCGGCCGGGTCGGCCTCCTCCGGGCTGGTCGAGAGGTCGTGGTCTTCGACCGTCTCGCGGTCGTAGTGGACGAGCCGCCGCGCAAACGACCGCGTCTCGAGGAAGAGCTCGAGCCGCGAAGCGCCCGTCGCGACGAGCAGGCGCGAGCGCGCCTCGTAGCGGTGGCGAAGCTCCTCGATGGCGCGGTTGGACCGGTACGCCAGCAGCGCCGAGAGAAGCGAGACGACGATCGCGCCCAGCGCCGTGACCATTGCCGCATCCACCTCAGCCTCCCCCTTTCCGAATCGCTCGGGAAGAACATATCGGCCGCGATCGCGTCTCGCGAGCGGGCGGGTCAGTCTCGGTCGCTGACGGCGCTGACCTCGGCTTCGGCCCCTTCCCATTGCCGGTAGAGGTCGGCGACCGCCTGTCTCGCCGCGGCGTGCCGTGCTTCGGCTCGTTCGGCGCGGCCGGGGCTCGACCAGGCTTCGGGGTCCGCCAGCTCCTCCTCGAGCTCGCGCAGCTCGGCCTCGGCCTGCTCGATCCGCTCGGCGAGGCGACCGGCTTTGCGCGCCGCCTTCTTCGCCGCGCGGCCGGCGTTGCGGCCGGCTGCGCTCGGCGCCTTCGGCTTGGGCCCCTGCGCGGGCGCCTCGGCCGCCGCCTCGCGTTCGTCGCGCTCGCGCTGGTAGGTGGCCCACCCGTACGGGTAGCTGCGCAGCTCGCCGTCCTCGCAGACGATCGTGCGCGTGCCGACGGCCTCGAGCAGGGCCCGGTCGTGCGAGACGAGGACGACCGCGCCCTCGAAGGCGAGCAGCGCGTCCTCGAGCGCCTCGCGGCTCTCGATGTCGAGGTGGTTGGTCGGCTCGTCGAGGATCAGCACGTTGGCGCCGGAGGCGACCAGGATCGCCAGCGAGAGCCGCCGCTGCTCGCCCCCGGAGATGTCGCTGAGCTGCTTCTGGGCGTCGGCGCCGGAGAAGAGGAAGTTGCCGAGCAGGTCGCGTGCCTTCTGGCCGCTGAGGCCGGTCTGTCGCTGGGCCGCGTCGAGCACCGTCCCCTCCCCCGCCGCAGTGTCGGCGTGCTGGGAGAGGTAACCGACCTTGACGTTGTGGCCGAGCCGGACCGAGCCGGCGGCCGGCTCGCGCCGCCCGGCAAGGGTCTCGATCAGGGTCGTCTTGCCGGCGCCGTTTGGGCCGACGAGGACGACGTGCTCGCCGCGCTCGACTTCGAGCCGGGCATCGTCGAGCAGGATCCGCCCCGGCACCTCGATCCGCGCGCCCACCAGCTTGATCACGACCCGGCCCGGGCGCTCGGGCTGGACGAAGGAGAAGCGCAGGTTGCGGCGGTCGCGCTGCTCGGCCTCGACCCCGTCGCGCTTGATCCTGTCGATCTGCTTCAGCCGCGACTGCGCCTGGCGCGCCTTGGTCGCCTTGTAGCGGAAGCGCTCGACGAAGCGCTCCATGCGCTCGATCTCGGCCTCCTGGCGCTCGATCGCCTTGCCGCGGGCGATCTCGCGCGCCGCCTGCTCCTTGCGCCAGGCGTGCCAGGGCCCAGCGAAGAAGCGCGCCCGCTTCGCCTCCAGCTCGAGCACCGAGGTGCCGACCGCCTCGAGGAACCAGCGATCGTGGGCGACGAGGACAACGGCGGCGTCGAGGTCGCGCAGATAGCGCTCCAGCCACTCCAAGGAGGGGATGTCGAGGTGATTGGTCGGCTCGTCGAGCAGCAGCAGGTCTGGCCGGGTCGCCAGCGCCCGCGCCAGCGAGGCCCGGGTCAGCTCGCCGCCGGAGAAGGTCGCGAGGGAGCGCTCGGCCTCTTCGCCGCCGAAGCCGAGCCCGCGCAGGACGGCGAGCACGCCGTCGCGCCAGCGGTAGCCGCCGCCGTGGTCCAGCCGCTGCTGGGCGGCGGCATAGGCGTTGAGCGTCTCCTCGCCGGTCTCGCCGGAGGACATCGCCGCCTCCAGCCGCTCCAGCTCCGCCTCGGTCTCCAGCATCTCCGTGCGGCCGGAGAAGACGTACTCGCCCAGGGAGATCTCTGTCTCGCGCGGCGGGCGCTGATCGTGCAGGGCGACGCGCGCGCCCCGCTGCAGGACCAGGCTGCCCGCGTCCGGGCTCAGCTCGCCCGCCAGCATGCGCAGCAGAGTCGACTTGCCGGCGCCGTTGCGCCCGGACAGCGTCATCCGCTCGCGCGGCTCGAGCTTGAAGGAGACGCCTTCGAACAGCAGCTTGCCGCCGACGTGGACGTCGAGCGAGGTTGCGGTGACGATCGCCATCGGCGTCTACGTTACGAGAGCGGCTATTGGGCGATCAGCGCGATCGCCCCTCGGGCGATCATCAGGATGCCCAGGCTCGTCGCAACTCGGATGCCCCAGATGCGGCCGCGTTCGCTCAGCCTGGCCTTGAAGCGCTCGATTGCCCTCGGGGTCCAGTCGGGGGCGAAGGTGTAGGCGAGGAGGGGGATCTCGAGCAGCATCAGCATGATCACGTTGAAGGCGACGACGGTGAGGACGGTGAGCGGGTCGGCGAGGTTCTCGTCGGAGATCCGGTAGAGGGCGGTGATGTAGGTGGCGCCGGGCAGCGTGAGCAGGGCGCCGACGACGAAGGTGGTGCGGGCGGAGCCGCGGCCGAGGGCCTCCTGCCAGCGCGGCGGCCCAGACTTGTCCTTGCCCTTGGCGGCTTTGCGCTCACGGCGGCGCTCGACCAGCTTCCTGTCGCGCCCCGAGTGGAGCACGAAGGCGATCGCGAGCGCCAGGCAGCCGAGCGCGATGTCCTCGCCGGGCCCGAGCGTCACTTGCGTCGTCTTGGTCAGGCCCGCGTGGCGCAGGGCGAAGACGATGACGAGGCCGAGCGTGATGCTGGTCATCGCGGCGCCGCCCAGGTAGCCCAGCAGCAGCCGCTTCGGGTGCGGCAGTAGCAACATCACGGTCGTCGCCGCCAGCAGCGTCGGGTAGAGCGCTGCCAGGAATGCAAGGAGGAAGACATCGCCCACGGGAGATGAACCTACTGTGCCGACACCCGTAACCTCAAGCGATGGACCGCGAGGAACTGAGAGCCACCCAGGCGCCGCTCAAGCAACGCTACGAGCAGGATCCTGAGGCGGCCGTGGTGACGCTGAAGGCGAGCGGCAGCCTCGGCGAGGGCGTCTCCTGCTCGGTCGACACCGGCCGAGCCCTGGCAGAGGCGGGCCTGCACCCCGCCTCGGGTGGCGACGGCACCCAGCTCTGCTCAGGCGACATGCTGCTCGAGGCCCTCGTCGCCTGCGCCGGCGTAACCCTGCGCGCAGTCGCCACCTCACTCGGGATCTCGGTCGAGTCGGGCAAGGTTCGGGCCGAGGGAGAGCTCGACTTCCGTGGCACCCTTGCCGTCGACCGCGACGCTCCGGTCGGCTTCCGCGCGATCCGCCTCGACTTCGACCTCGACACCGACGCAAGCGAGGACGAGCTCGCGACCCTGCTGAAGCTGACCGAGCGCTACTGCGTCGTCTTCCAGACCCTGAGCACGCCACCGGCGCTCTCGGCGTCTATGGCGACGAAGTCGTAGTTCAGTGGAGGCGGTCGGAATTGAACCGACGTCTCTGGCCGTAGCGCGAAGGTTTCTACAGGTTTAGCCGGCGCTTGATTCTCGTCTCCCGGGGTCCGCGCCGGCGGGCACTGCGGGAGATAAAGCCCTCTGAAATGTCCCCTTGCGGACGGGGCGATCCGCCTGGGTAAGCCCGCAATTGAAGCCGGTGCCCCCCTCCGCGGGCGGGAGAGGGCCGACTCTCACTCACCTAGATCTAACTAGGCAGCGAGGGCGAACTCATGGTCCGCACGTATTGGTTGGTGCCGGGGTTTAACGAGGCCTCCGGCAACCTCGACCTGCGACCGTTCGCACGGACCGACCAGATCGAAGCCTGTCGCCCCCGTGCTATGTCTGCGTCGATTGTACGCTGCCCGTGAGTGCGGAGCGAACAAGCGTGCATATCTGATTCTTCGCGCCGTGAGCGGAGCGCGAATCAGATGTCGCCGGAGCGCGAATTCGACGCGATCGTGATCGGCGCCGGCGCCCCGGGCGAGGTCTGCGCGGGACGCCTCGCCGACGGCGGGCTCTCGGTGGCGATCGTCGAGAGCCACCTGGTCGGCGGCGAATGCTCCTACTACGCCTGCATGCCGTCGAAGGCGCTGCTGCGGCCCGGCGAGCTGCTGGCCGAGGCGCGCCGGGTGCCTGGAATCCCCGCCGGAGCCGGCCTCGACCCACAGGCGGTCCTCGACCGGCGCGACGAGGTGATCCACGACCTCGACGACTCCGCGCAATTGCCCTGGCTCGAAGAACGCGGCATCGAGCTGTTCCGCGGCGAGGGACAGCTCGACGGCGAGCGCCGGGTCATCGTCGGCGAGACTACGCTGACCGCCCGCCGGGCCGTGGTCGTGGCTACCGGCAGCGGCGCGGCGATACCGCCGATCGACGGCCTCGACTCGGTCCGGACCTGGAACAACCGCGACGCGACGACCTCCAAGCGGGTGCCAGAGAGCATGGTCGTGCTCGGCGGCGGCCCGGTCGGATCGGAGCTGGCCCAGGCCTGGTCGACGCTGGGGACCAAGGTCACCCTGGTCGAGGGCGAGGACCGTCTCCTGCCCCGCGAGGAGCCCTTCGCGGGCGAGCAGGTCGCCGCCTCGCTGCGCGACTCCTACCGGGTCGACGTGCGCATCGGGGTGCTCGCCGAGCGGGTCTCCTCGGACAGCGGCGGAGTCACAGTCGAGCTGAACGACGGCGACCGAGTGGAGGCGGAGGAGCTGCTCGTTGCGATCGGCCGCGTCCCCCGCACCAAGGAGATCGGCCTCGATTCGGCTGGCGTCGAACCTGGCGAGCACGGCTTCCTCGAGACCGACGCGCGCCTCCGCGTTGGCGGCCGCGAGTGGCTCTACGCCGTAGGCGACGTCAACGGCCGCGCGCTCTTCACTCACATGGGCAAGTACCAGGCCTGGATCGCCGCCGAGAACGTTCTCGGTCGCGAGGTCGAGTCGATCGCCGAAGGCATCGGCTCGCCCCGCGTCACCTTCACCGACCCCCAGGTCGCGGCGGCCGGCAAGACCCTTGCCCAGGCCAAAGAGGCGGGTATCGACGCGCGCGCTGTCGACGTCCCCACCGACGGCACCGCGGGCGCCAGCTTTCAGGGGAAGGACACCGGTGGAACCTCCCGGTTCGTAGTCGACCAAGACAAGCAAATGATCGTAGGCGCCACCTTCACCGGCTTCGAGACGGCGGACTTCCTACACGCCGCAACCATCGCAATCTTGGGAGAAGTGCCCCTGTCTCGACTGCGCCACGCAATCCCTGCCTACCCAACGCGCAGCGAGGTCTGGCTAAAGCTGCTCGAGGCATACGAGAGCTGAATCGGTCAGGTGGTCGCGGCAGGCTTCCGCGGGAGCCTCGCGAAGCGGCGCACCGGCGAGAGACCCTTGCCGCGAAGCGGCAGCAACATCATGAGCGGAGCGTCAGCGAAGCGAATCTGGGCTCCCGCGGGAGACTGCCGCGGCCACCGGTAGCTAGACCCGCGAACGCCGCTTCAGGTTTTCAGCGAACTCCCTGGGCAACCCGGGGATCTCGTCCAGTTCGTCGACCGACTGGAAACGCCCGACCCGCTCGCGGTGGGCAAGTAGGCGCGTTGCCTGGGTCACGGAGAGACCCTGGGCCCGGAGCTGCTCGAAGCTGACGTTGTTGAGTTCGATCGTCTCCCCGGCGGGCGTCGCGGAAGGCGGCGTCGGCTCGGGTGGCGCCGGCGGCCCAGGCTGAGGCGTGGGCTGTGGCGGCGCGGGGGGCGGACCGGGCTGTGGCTCCGGTGCGGGTGGTGGAGGCGCTGGAGCCGGTGGCTGGGGCGTCGGCACCGGGGGTGGCTGTGGGGTCTGCATCTGAATCGGCGGCTCCGGTGGCAGAGGCTGCGGGTTCAGCGGTGGCGGAACCGCTCCGCCCTGCACCGAGCCGAGCACGGCCCGCTCCGCCTCTTCGGCACGTCGCTCGGCCTCCCGAGCGCGCTCCTCGGCCTGGGCGACGCTTTCCTCGATCTCGCGCAATCGCTGCTGACGCTCGGTTTCCTGCGCTTTCAGCTGCGCAAGGCGCTCGGCCTCCGCGGCGCGTCGCTCCGCCGCCTTGGTCCGCTCCTCGATCTGGCGCAGGCGCTCCTGCGCTTCGGCGAGCGAGCGCTCCTGCGCTTCGCGCCCCTGCTGCAGGCGGTGCTCGGCCGTCTGCAGGTCAGGCGCCGGCGCCGCTGAGGGCGGCGGCGGGACCGCGGCCATGCTCTGCGTCGTCTGCCCGGCCTCGGCCTGCGCTCGCCGTGCCTCGGCCTCGCGCTGAAGTCGCTCCGCCTCCTCGATGCGCCGATCCGCCTCGGAGCGGATCCGCTCCTCCTCGCGCTGGATTTCGGCCACCTTGTCGTGGACGCGCTGTTCGGCCACTGCCGGGTCGTATCCCCCGGGAGGGAGGGGCGGAGCACCAGGCTGAGGCTGTACCGGTGGGGGTGGGGGGAGCGGCGGGGGCACCGCGGCAGGGGGGACCGGCGGCGGAGTGGCCTGCGCGGCTGACGGAGGAGCGGCCTGGGGCTGTTGCGGCTGAGCGAGCTGCTGCACCGGCGGAACCGGCGGCCGTTGAGCGCTCGCCGCGCTCTCCTGCTCGAACAACGCCCGCTCCTGTGCGGCGCGGGCGGCGGCCAGCTCACGCTCGGCCTTGGCCGCGTCCTTCTTGCCGCGACGGCCGCCGCGGCCGCCCGTAGCCGGCTTGCCGCGGCGTTCGGCCCGTTTCCTCGCCCGCTCTTCGCGGCGCCGCTTCGCTTCTTCCTGGCTGCGCTTGCGATGCTCGGCGCGGGCGGTGCGCTGTTGCAGGCGAGCCTGCTTGCGCTTCTCCTTGGCGCTCAGCGGCTTTCCCGACGGCGGCGGCGGCGCGGACGGCGCGACTGCCGGCGCCGGCGACTGCAGCGGCGGCGCCTGCGGTGGCAGCGGAGCCGAGGGCGCCGCGGCGGCGCCTGCGGTCTTCTTCTCCTTCTCCTTGCTGCGCCGCTGAGTGACTCTGATCACGAGCAGCAGGAGCAGGACAGCGACCACCAGCCCGGCGACGAGGTACTCGACATGGTCGCTGACGAAGTTGGCCATGATCATGCGAAGTTCGACGCTACCTCATTCGGCCCTTGAATTCGCGCTCGACCTCGCGGCGCACGTCACGGTCCGCGATCTCGCGGCGCCGGTCGCGCCCCTCCTTGCCCCGCGCCAGCGCCAGCTCGACCTTCGCCCGCGAGCCTTTGAAGTAGATCCGGGTCGGGATCAGGGTCAGCCCACGCTCGGCGGTTTTGCCGACGAGGCGCTCGATCTCGGCCTTGTGCAGGAGCAGCTTGCGCGGCCGCTCCGGCTCGTGGTTCTCGCGGCTGGCCGGCTCATAGGGCGGGATGTGGAGGTTGCGCAGCCAGACCTCGCCGTCGTTTATCACCGCGTAGGCATCGGTCATCTGCGCCTTGCCGTTGCGCAACGACTTGACCTCGGAGCCGCGCAGCACCATGCCGGCCTCGACCCTCTCGATCCACTCGAATTTGTGCCGGGCGCGGCGGTTGGTGGCGACGTCGCCCGAGGCCGGCTCGCGTTTCTTCTTCCCCTTCTTGGCCATCGCTCAGCTTTCGACCGGCTCCAGGTCGGCCCGTCCCCGAGCCGCTTCCACGCCGCTCACCTGGACGGATATCGGATCGCCGAGCCGCAGCTTGCGCTTCGAATCCTGACCGACCAGCGCCGTCTCGCTCTCGTCCAGCTCGAAGCGCTCGGCGCCGCCGAGGCGGCGGGCGGGCAGGAAGCCCTCGTAGACGTCGCCGAGCTCGCCGCGGAAGCCGACGAACGCCCCGGCGCGGATCAGGCCAGAGACCTCGCCCTCGAACTGGGTTTCGGCGCCGCGCTCGCGCAGCTCGCGCTCGAGCAGGAAGGCGGCACAGATGTCGTCGGCGCGGCGCTCGACCCGCATCGACTCGCGCTCCCGCTCGCTGCAGTGCGCAGCCACCGCGCGGGCTTCGGCGGTACTCGGCGCCGGCTCGCCCTCGCCCAGCACCGCCAGCAGGGCACGGTGGACGATCAGGTCCGGGTAGCGACGGATCGGCGAGGTGAAATGGCAGTAGGCAGCGCTGCCGAGGCCGGCATGACCGCTGTTGCGCTCGCTGTAGACGGCCTGTTTGAGGGAACGCAGCACGAGCGATGTATACGCAGCGCGACCGTGGCCGCGTCGTGCCGCCTCCTTGGTCACCAGCCGGCTCGCTTCCGCGGCCAGCCCGGCCGCCTGGCTCGGCGACGGCGTCCCGCGCAGCGGCGGCGTCGGCACCTCGAGCGCGTGCAGCTTGGCGATCAGGTTTTCGATCCGCGGCGGATCCGGCCGGGCGTGGACACGGTAGATCGCCGGCACCCGCTTGCGCTCCAAGAGCTGCGCGACCTGCTCGTTGGCGAGGATCATCAGCCGCTCGATCAACCGGTGGGACTCGGTCTGGGCGACGCCGTGGGCGGCGACGACGTTCCCGCGCGAGTCGAAGCGGAACTCGGGCTCGAAGGACTCGACGTCGAGACTGGTGGTGCCGCGCCGCTCGCCCAGCGCCGCCGCGGCCTCGCGAGCGACCGCGAGCGGCTCGGCGACGGCCTCGGGCGCTTCCGCCCGGCCAGAGAAGACGACGTCGAGCTCGTCGTAGTCGAGCCGGGCGTCGGAGCGGATACGACTGCGGTAGAAGGCTGCGCTGCCGGGATGGCCGTCTGCGTCGAGCTCGATCTCTGCCGTCACCGCCAGCCGTTCGACCCCCGGCGCCAGGCTGCAGGCCTGCTCGCTGAGCGCGTGCGGCAGCATCGGCTCGACCGCGCCCGGCGCATAGGTGCTGTTGGCGCGGCGCAGCGCCTCGATGTCCAGTGGCGAGCCGGGCGGCACGTGGGCGGCGACGTCGGCGATGTGGATCCAGAGCCGTGTCGTATCGCCCTCGCGCCGCGCCGAGACCGCGTCGTCGAAGTCGCGCGCCGTCGCCGGGTCGACGGTGAAGGTCGGCAGATCGGTCAGGTCGCGGCGCGGGCCGCTTCGCGACTCGGCCACGGCGCCCGCCTCGGCCGCTTCGAGCTCGAGCGAGGCGCGAAAGCCCCGCCCGCCCAGCTCTTCGCGCAGCAGCGCCTCGACAGCCTCGCGGGCGTTCTTCGGCTCGGCCCGCCTGCCCCCGCGCCCGCGGGAACGCTGCCGATCCCGGTGCCGGCGCCAGTTGCCCTCCGAGCCCTTGCTCACTGCGCCGACAGTACTCCGAGGGCACGTTCGAGACCCTCGTCGCGCGCCGTCCCCGGCAGGTCGGGGGCACGCACGTCGGGGTGGATGCCCTTTCCGGCCAGGTTGGCGCCGTCCGGCGTGAAGTACTCGCCCACGGTCAGCTTCAGCGCGCCGCCATTGGAGAGATCCATCTCCTGCTGGAAGACGCCCTTGCCGTAGGAGCGGGTGCCGACCGTCTTCGCGCCGGCGTCGTCGGCCAGCGCCGCGGTCAGGATCTCCGCCGCCGAGGCGGTATTGCGGTCGATCAGGACGACGAGCGGCAGCGCGGGCAGGTTGCCGCCCTTGGCCTTGTAGACGGCGTGGCCCTGGGTGCGCGAGTCGGTCGAGACGACCGTTTCCCCCTTGGGCAGGAAGATGCTCGCGTTCAGCACCGCCTCCTCGAGCAGGCCGCCGCCGTTTCCGCGCAGGTCGAGCACCAGCCCCTTTGCGCCACCGTCCTGCAGCTTGCGCACCGCCCTCCGCAACGCCAGGCTGGAGCCTTCGCTGAACGTCGCGAGGCGCGCATAGCCGAGCTTCTTCCCATGCACGGTCTCGAGCTTGCTGCTCACGACCGGCAGCGAGATCTGCGCGCGGGTGAGGCGCACCTGTCGCGTCCTACCGCCCGGGCCGCGCACACCGACCGTCACCTCGGACCCTTCGGGGCCTTTGATCAGGTCGGTCGCTGCGGTGGAGTCGAGCCCGGCGATCGAGCGCCCTTCGACCGAGACGATCGTGTCGCCGACCTCGATCCCGGCGGTGCCGGCCGGCGAGCCCTTGAAGACGCTTTCGACCCGCAGGCCGTCCTTGACCGCGGTCACGCTGAGCCCGATCCCGGAAAAATGCCCTTCGATTTCCTCGTTGAAATGGGCAAGCGCTTCTGGCGAGAAGTAGTCGGAGAAACGGTCGCTGTATTGCCGCCGCAGCCCCCGCACCATGCCCTGCAGCGAGGAGTCGATCAGCTTGCCCTGCGAGACCGGGCGGTAGTAGTTGTCTTCGACCAGCTCGGTTGCTTCCGCCGTCAACCCCGCCGATTCGTCGACGAAGAGATCGCGCAGCGCGGGCGGCATCTTCGCCGGGTGGCCACCGATCCAGAGCCCGGCGGCGAGCACGGCGAGGAACGCAGCCGCGAGGCCCAGCGTTCGCGCGGCCCTCACGCCGAGCTCAGACCTTGAGGAAGCGGCGCAGGGTGACGCCGGAGCCGACCGCCGAGACCAGCACCGCGGCGGCGAAGAGGATCGCGACCAGCGCCGGGAAGGAGAGCGTGGTGGCGTTCTGCGCGGCGAGGAAGCCGATGCTGTTGCTCAGTGGGTCGACGATCGTCAGCTTGCCCAGCCACAGGATCAGTATGGCCACCAGTCCGCCGAAGAAGCCGACCACGACCCCCTCGATCATGAACGGCCAGCGGATGAACCAGCGCGTGGCGCCGACCAGTCGCATCACCTCGACCTCGCGGCGGCGGGTGTAGATCGAGAGCCGGATCGTGTTGCCGACCAGCATCAGCGAGGCGATGATCAAAAGCGCCGTGATCACGGTCAGGACGATCTTCAGCGCGCTCGTCACCTGCTCGATCTTCTTCGAGTCTTCCTGACGGTTGAACTGGTCCTGGATGATCGGCGAGATCGGCTGCGGCTTGCCGTTCGGCCCCGGCGGCGTTATCGCCGCTTCGACCGAGTCGAGGTTGCTCGCGTCGTCGGCCTTGACCGAGAAGTTCGCCGGCAGCGGGTTGGAGTGCAGCTGGGTGAGCAGTTCGCTGCTCTTCTGCTTGCCCAGGTCTTCGGTCAGTTCGTCGAGCGCTTCCCTCTTGCTGATCAGCCGCACCGAGGAGACGTGCGGAATCGCCCGCAGCTGGTCTTCGAGCTTGGCGATTTCGGCCTTGGTCGCGTCGTCGAAGATCGCCACCCGGGTTTCGAGGCTGTCGCGGACCTGGTTGCTCTTCGCCTGCGTCGTCTGGAAGATCGGGATCAGCACGCCGAGCAGGATCACGGTGACGACCGTGGTGACGATCGCCGCCATGCTCGGAGCGCCGTTGCGGCGCAGCGCCCGGAAGGCCTCCTGAGTGAAGAAGAGAAGTCGTGACATCTAGAAGAGGGAGTCGTGGGCGTGGCCGTTGGTCTGTCCCTCGGGGGCGACGCCCATCTCGGCCCGCATGCGCAGGCCGAACTCGGAGGTCGACTCCTCGGTGTAGCCACCGCTGACCTCGTCGCGGACGACGCGGCCCTCATACAGCTCGATCACGCGGCGGCGCATGTTGTCGACCATCTCGCGGTCGTGGGTGACGACGACGACGGTCGTGCCGGTCTTGTTGATCCGGTAGAGCAGCTGCATCACGCCGATCGAGGTGACCGGGTCGAGGTTGCCGCTGGGCTCGTCGGCGAGCAGCAGCGGCGGGTGGTTGACGAAGGCGCGGGCGATCGAGACGCGCTGCTGCTCGCCGCCGGAGA
>JAPVSJ010000075.1:0-1511 GCA_047519745.1 Actinomycetota bacterium
CGGCGAGCCTGCTCGCGATCGAGGCGGGTCTGGTGCTCGCGCTCCTCACGGTTCTCTGGGCGGTGAGCCTGGTGCTGCGGGACGCCTCGATCGTCGATGTCTTCTGGGGCACGGGATTCGTGTTCGTGGCGTGGACCGCCTACGCGCTCGCGGACGGAAGCCAGGACCGCGCCCTGCTCCTCGCCCTGCTGGTGACGGCCTGGGGCCTCCGCCTCACCGCCCACCTCGCTCACCGCAACCTCGGCAAGGGCGAGGACTACCGCTACGCGGAGATGCGCCGCCGCCACGGCGACGGCTGGCCGTTGCGCAGCCTGTTCGTCGTCTTCTGGCTGCAGGGGGCGCTGATCTGGGTCGTCTCCCTCCCCGTTCAAGCGGCGATGGCCGACCCCACGCCGGCCGGCCTCGGGCTGCTCGACTGGGTCGGGACCGCGGTTTGGGCGGTCGGGCTGACCTTCGAGGCCGTGGGCGACCGGCAGCTCTCGCGGTTCAAGGCCGACCCGGCGAATCGCGGCAAGGTCATGGATCGCGGCCTGTGGCGCTATACGCGCCACCCGAACTACTTCGGCGACTTCTGCGTCTGGTGGGGGATCTGGCTGGTCGCCCTGGCCGCCGGGAGTACCTGGTGGACGGTCGTGGGCCCCGCAGTCATGTCCGTCCTGCTGATTCGGGTCAGCGGCGTCGCCCTGCTCGAGCGCTCGCTGAGCCGGAGGCGCGAGGGCTACGCGGACTACGTCGCCCGTACGAGCGCCTTCTTCCCGCGACCGCCGCGCCGCGGCTGACGCCGCGGCAGAAGCTCACCCTGCGCCGCCCGCCTCCTCCTCCGCCAGCGCCCGTCGCAGCGCCTCGTCGAACGACTCGGGCTCGATCCCGAACGGCTCGGCCCCGCTCGGGTCGGTGACCACGGTCGCCGTCCTCAGCCCCTCGACCAGCGGCCGGGCGACCTTGGTGTCGACCGGGGTGACAAGCCCCAGCCAGAGCGCCGAGAGCCAGGGCGTGATCAGCGGAACCGGCAGCTTGCGGGGCGGCGACTTGCCGAGCGCCAACGCCATCCGGTCGAGCATGTCCGCGTAGGAGAGGACATCCGGTCCGCCGATCTGGACCTCGCGGCCCACCGACTCGGGGACCGCCGGCGCCCGTCGTAGGTACTCGATCGTCGCGTCGATCCCGATCGGCTGGGTCGGCGTGCGCAGCCAGCTCGGCGCCACCATCACCGGCAGCCGCTCTACGAGGTAGCGCAGGGTGCGGTAGGACTCGCTGCCGGCGCCGACGACCATCGCCGCCCGGAAGTAGGTGAGCGGCGGCCCCTCGGCAGCCAGGATGCGGGCGGTCTCGTGACGGCTGCGCAGGTGCTTGGACTCGGTCTCCTGGCCGAGCCCGCCGAGGTAGACGACGCGCCTGACGCCCTCGTGCCTGGCCATCCGGGCGAAGTTGGCGGCGGCGACCCGCTCGCGCTCCTCGAAGCCGGCGCCGCCGGCCATCGCGTGGACCAGGTAATAGGCGACGTCGACTCC
>JAPVSJ010000076.1:0-8993 GCA_047519745.1 Actinomycetota bacterium
CCAAGCAGGTGATCCTGCAGCGGATCCGCGAGGCCGAACGGATGATGATGTTCGAGGAGTACCAGGACCGGGTCGGCGAGCTGATCACCGGGATCATTCAGCAGTCCGACAAGCGCTACACGCTGGTCCAGCTGCGCGAGCGGGTCGAGGCATTGCTGCCCAAGTCCGAGCAGGTCTACAACGAGCGCTACGACCACGGGATGCGGGTCAAGGCCGTGATCACCGACGTCTCCGACTCGACCAAGGGCCCGGCGATCGTCGTCTCGCGGCGCAGCCCGGAGCTGATCAAGAGCCTCTTCGAGATGGAGGTGCCCGAGATCGCCGACAAGCTGGTCGAGATCGTCGGCGTCGCCCGCGAGCCCGGCTACCGCTCGAAGATCGCGGTCGTCTCCCACACTGACGGCGTCGACCCGGTCGGCGCCTGCGTCGGCCCGCGCGGCTCTCGGGTGCGGATGGTCGTCTCCGAGCTGCGCGGCGAGAAGATCGACATCATCCCCTACAACGAGGAGCCCGCCCGCTTCGTCGCCAAGGCGCTCTCGCCGGCCCGCGTGCGCGAGGTGATCGTCGACGACGAGGAGCGCCAGGCGACGGTGATCGTCCCCGACGACCAGCTCTCGCTGGCGATCGGCCGCGACGGCCAGAACGCCCGCCTGGCGGCGCGCCTGACCGGTTGGCGGGTCGACATCAAGTCCGAGACCGAGTTCGCCCAGGACGACGAGGAGGTCGAGTACGAGGGCGAGGAGGCATCCGACGGGCACTGCCTGGCGGTGCTCTCCAACGGCCGTCGCTGCCCCAACGCGGCGATCGGCGAGTCCTCCTACTGCGGTCTGCCGACCCATCAGGCGCTGAGCCGCTTCGCGACCAACCAGATCACCGTGCTCGCTCCGCTGGAGGAGGCCGAGGTGGCGATCCTCGCCGATGCCCAGGCCGACGAAGGCCAGGTGTCTGAGATCGTCGCCAAGGCGGAGGCGGTGTTCGAGGAGCCTGTTGACGAGGAGCCTCAGGCCGAGGAGCCACAGCCGGCGGGTCCTGTCGCGGACGAGGGGTCCTCGTCCTCGCAGGCTGCGGGCGACGACCCCTCATCCACGCCACCCGCCGGAGAGGTGCCTGAGGAGGAGATTGCTCAGGATGAGACGCCTGAAGCTGTCGCCGAGGAGGCTGAGCAGGCCTAGTGGCTAAGAAGCGCGTCCATGAGATTGCTAAAGCTCAAGGGTTGAGTAGCAAGGAGCTGCTCGCTGCGCTCAAGAAGGCTGGGATCGAGGCCAAGGCGGCGGCTTCGAGCGTGGAGGAGGCAGACGCGCTGAAAGCTCTGTCGGGCAACGGTGCGACCGCTGCCAAGGCCGCGCCCAAAGCCGAGCCGAAAGCGGCTGCCAAACCGGCCGCCCCGGCTCAGGAGCCGGCGAAACCGGCCGCTAAACCCGCGCCGGGCGCGAAAAAACCCGCCGGGGCGGCGAAAAAACGCCGTGTCGTGATCGATTCGCAAGCGGCCCGCCGCGACCAGATGGGCGGCCCGCCGCCGCAGCGCCCGCCACGCCGTCGCGGCGGTAGGCGCCGCCGGCCGCTGCTCGAGGAGCCGCCGCTCAAAACCGAGGAGCCGGCCGAGCCGGAGGCGACCAGGGTCAACTCCGGGGCGACCGTGCGCGAGGTCGCCGAGCTGCTCGGCCTCGGCAGCGCCGAGGTGATCAAGAAGCTGATGATGATGGGCGAGATGGCAACGCTGACGCAGACCCTCACCGACGAGTCGATCAAGGCGATCGCCGACGAGTACGACCGCAAGATCGAAATCGTCACCGCGGCCGAGGAGGAGCCCGAGGCGCCGGAATTCGAGGACGCCGAGGAGAGCCTGGTCGACCGGCCGCCCGTGGTCACGATCATGGGCCACGTCGACCACGGCAAGACCTCGCTGCTCGACGCGATCCGCGAGACCGAGGTCGCCGCGGGCGAGGCGGGCGGGATCACCCAGCACATCGGCGCTTACCAGGTCCACCACGAGGACAAGACGATCACCTTCCTCGACACCCCCGGCCACGCCGCCTTCACGGCGATGCGCGCCCGCGGCGCCAAGGTCACCGACATCGCCGTCGTCGTCGTCGCCGCCGACGACGGGGTGATGCCGCAGACGAAAGAGGCGATCGACCACGCCCGCGCCGCCGACGTGCCGATCCTGATCGCCGTCAACAAGATCGACAAAGAGGGCGCCCAGCCCGACCGCGTCCGCAACGAGCTGGCGGCAGACGGCCTGACGCCCGAGGACTGGGGCGGCGAGACGGTCTACTGCGACGTCTCGGCCAAGACCCACGAGGGCCTCGGCAACCTGCTCGACATGATCCTGCTCGTCTCCGAGCTCGAGGAGCTCGGCGCCAACCCGGACGCTCCCGCTTCGGGGACGGTGGTCGAGTCCCAGCTCGACCCCGGACGTGGCCCCGTCGTCACGATCTTGGTCCAGCGCGGCACGCTGGCCGTCGGCGACGCACTGGTCGCCGGCCCGCAATGGGGCCGCGTGCGGGCGATGCACGACTTCACCGGCGATCGGGTCCAGGAGGCCGGCCCCGGGATGCCGGTCGAGGTGCTCGGCTTCGACGGCGTCTGCGAGGCCGGCGAACACGTTCGCGTGGTCGAGAACGACCGCCGCGCCCGCCAGCTCGCCCAGGAGCGGGGCAATCGTCTCAAGACCGAGGCGCTGGCCCGCCGCCAGGCGCGCAAGGTCAGCCTCGAGGAGGTCTTCTCCCGCGCCCAGGCAGGCGACATCAAGGAGCTCAACATCGTGCTCAAGGCCGACGTCGCGGGCTCGCTCGAGGCCCTGCAGGACGAGATCGCCAAAGTCCCGCAGGAGCAGGTCGCGATCAACATCATCCACTCGCAGACCGGTGGCATCAACGAGTCCGACGTGATGCTGGCCTCCGCCTCCGAAGCGATCGTGATCGGCTTCAACGTGCGCCCACTCGCCGATGCCCGCAAGGCGGCCGAGCGCGAGGGCGTCGACGTCCGCACCTACTCGGTCATCTACAAAATCACCGAAGACCTGCGCAACGCGATGGAGGGCCTGCTCGAGGCGGTCGAGGTCGAGGAGACGCTCGGCGAGGCCGAGGTCAAACAGACCTTCAAGGCGTCCAAAGTCGGTCGCATCGCCGGTTGCATCGTCAACCAGGGCAAGGCCGTTCGCGACGCCAACGTGCGCCTGATCCGCGAGGGCACCGTCATCTGGGACGGCAAGCTCGGCTCCCTGCGTCGCTTCAAAGACAACGTCCAGGAGGTCGAGGAGGGCCAGGAGTGCGGCGTCGTGCTCGAAGGCTACGCCGACGTCAAGGAGGGCGACGTGCTCGAGTTCTACAAGACCAAGCAGGTCGAGCAGACGCTGGATTAGTATGACCACGCCTCGCATGCGCCGCATCAACGAGGTGCTCCGCGAGGTGATCGGCGCAGCCATCACCACCGAATTGAGCGATCCCCGGATCGGCTTCGTCACCGTGACCTCGGTCGAGACCAGCCCAGACCTACGCAGCGCCAAGGTGCACGTCAGCGTGCTCGGCGACGAGGACGCCCGCGCGGAGGCGCTGGCCGGGCTGCGCTCCTCGCACGGCGTGCTGCAGGCCAAGATCGCTGCCGAGACGAGGATGAAGCGCACCCCGACCCTCTCGTTCCACTACGACCCGACGGTCGAGCAGGGGATGAGAATCTCCCAGCTGCTCGAAGAGGACACAGAGGAAGAGCGATGAGGGAGACCACCGACATCGGCGCTACGGCGATCGAGCAGGTCGCGAACGAGATTCGCAACCGCGACCGCTTCCTACTCACCGCCCACGAGGGCCCCGACGGCGACGCGCTCGGCTCGCTGCTCGGCATGCACCACCTGCTGAAGGCGCTCGGCAAGGACTCGGTGATGTTCCTCGCCGCGAAGGAGTTCCCGCTGCCGATCGAGTACCGCTTCCTGCCGCTCGAGGAGGTCTTCCACGAGGCCCCGGCCGACATGGCCGACCGCGCGGCGATCTTCCTCGATTGCGGCAACATCGACCGCATGCCGGTCGACTTCCTCTCCGCCGAGGGCGTCTTCACGATCAACGTCGACCACCATCACGACAACACCCTCTTCGGCGACGTCAACCTGGTCGAGGTCGACGCCTCGTGCACGGCGGAGATCGTCTACGAGCTGGCGGTCCTGCTCGGGGTCGAGATCACCGCGGAGATGGCCGCGGCGCTCTACGTCGGTCTGGTCACCGACACCGGCAAGTTCATGTACGAGAACACCAACGCGCGCACCCACCGCATCGCCGCCGACCTGATCGAAGCCGGGGTGCAGGTCGACGAGACCTACCGGCGGCTCTACGAGCACGTGCCGCTCGAGAAGTTGCGCTTGCTCTCGCGCGCGCTGGACGGGATCCAGCACCACTGCGAGGGCAGGCTCGTGCTCGCCTATATCTCCGCCGCCGACTACGAGGCGAGCGGGGCCGGCGAGGAGATGACCGAGGGGATCATCGACCACCTGCGCTCGGTCGAGGGCGCCCGCGTCGCGGCGCTGATCCGCGACCTCGGCGATCGCGGTCGCGCCGCACGCAAGGTCAGCCTGCGCTCCAGCGACGGCGAGGTAGACGTCTCCGCGATCGCCCGCGTCAACGGCGGCGGCGGCCACAAACGAGCGGCCGGCTTCTCCACCGACCTCGAGCTGGAGGCGCTCGTCTCCTTCCTCTGCGGCGAGGTCTCCACCCAGCTTGATCATTGACGGTTCTGCTCTGCGACAAGCCGGCCGGAATGACCTCACACGACCTGGTCAGGCAGATCCGCCTTGAACGCCGCTGCAAGGCGGGACACGCCGGCACCCTCGATCCGTTCGCGACCGGCCTGCTGCTGGTCCTGCTGGACGAGGCGACCCGCGTGCAGCGCTTCCTCACCGACCTGCCGAAGACCTATCGGGCGAAAGCGCGCCCGGGCTGGCGCTCCAGCACGGGCGACCCCGAAGGAGAGCTGACGATGACCGGCCGCGTGCCGAGCTCGTTCGATCTCCCTACCGGGACCGTCCGCCAGCGGGTGCCGATGACCTCGTCGGTGCGGGTGGGGGGCGAGCGGCTCTACCGCAAAGCGCACCGCGGCGAGGTCGTCGAGACCCCGGAGCGCGACGTGGAGATCTACCGGGCGGAGCCGGTCGGTGGCATGGTGGTCGGCGACGACTATCACCTCGAGTACGAAATCGAATGCTCGACCGGCACCTATGTCCGCACCCTGATCGAGACGCTCGAAGACGCCTACTGCCTGGAGTTGCGGCGGACGGCGATCGGCCCATTCAGGGTCGAGCAGGCGGGCACGGAGCTGCCGCTGAGCCGGATCGGCGAGCTGATTCCCGCCGTCGCAGAGGCGATGCGCTGATGGACGTCACCAGTCTGCCCGACGCCGAGCCGCGCCCACGTCACGTCGCGATCGGGACCTTCGACGGCGTTCACCGCGGCCACCAGGCCGTGATCGAGGGAGCCGACACCGTGCTCACCTTCGACCCGCACCCGCTCGAGGTCATCCATCCGTCGGCGCTGCCGAAGCTGATCATGCCCTTCGCCGTCAAGCGCGACGTGGTTGCGGGGCTCGGCGTGCGCGAGCTGGTCGTGATTCCGTTCGACGCCGATTTCGCCAAGCGATCCGCCGAGGATTTCATCGAGCGCGTCCTGATCGAGAAGCTGCGCGCCGAGCAGGTCTCGGTCGGGGAGAACTTCCGCTTCGGCGCCAAGGCCAAGGGCGACCCGGCGATGTTGGCCGCGTGCAACGAGTTCGACACCCGGGTCGTGCCGCTGGTCGAGGTAGACGGCGAGACGGTCTCCTCGACCCGGATCAGGGCCCTGGTTGCGGCTGGCGACATGGAGGGCGCACGGCACTGCCTCGGCGCCCCCTTCATGGTCGAGGGGACGGTGGTCGAGGGCGACCAGCGCGGTCGCGAGCTCGGCTTCCCAACCGCCAACATCGTCCCCGACGACCGCCTGCTGATCCCCGGCCACGGCGTCTTCGCGGCCTTCGCCGACGGCGTTCCGGCTGCCGTCAACGTCGGCGTGCGGCCCACCTTCGAGAGCGGCCGGGGTGTGCTGATCGAGACCTACCTGATCGACCGCGACGAAGACCTCTACGGACACAACCTGCGCGTCGCCTTCGTCGAGCGGCTGCGCGGCGAGAAGCGTTTCCCCAGCGTCGAGGAGCTGATCGCCCAGATGCGGATCGACGTCGAGGATGCGAAGCGGGTCTGTGCTAGCTTCACCGACGCGTCATGAGCCTTGCCAAGGAGAAGAAGACCGAGCTGATCGGAAAGTACGGCCGCGCCGACGGCGACACCGGCTCTGCCGAGGTCCAGGTTGCGCTGCTCACCGAGCGGATCAACGAGCTCACCGAGCACCTTCGCGGGCACGCCAAGGACCACCACTCGCGCCGCGGCCTGCTGATGCTGGTCGGCAAGCGCCGTCGCATGCTCCGCTACCTGGAGCGCACCGACCTGGAGCGCTACCGCGCCCTGGTCGCCGATCTCGGCCTGCGCCGATGATCGCCGCGGGGCAACCCGCCCCTGACTTCACCCTGCGCAACCAGGACGGGGAGAAGGTCTCGCTCTCCGACTACCGCGGCCGCAAGGTCCTACTCGTCTTCTACCCGCTCGACTTCAGCCCGGTCTGCTCGGATCAGCTTTCGATCTACCAGGAGGTCAAGCCCGAGATCGCCGCAAAGGGGGTCGAGCTGGTCGGGATCAGCGTCGACCATGGCTTTGCCCACAAGGCCTTCCAGGAGAAGCTCGGCATCGACATGCCGCTGCTCGCCGACTTCGAGCCGAAGGGAGCGGTGGCGCGCGCCTACGGCGCCTACATCGAGCGGACGGGGCACGCCAACCGCTCGCTCGTCCTTATCGACGAGGAGGGCACGGTCGCCTGGGTGCACGAGTCGCCGACGCCGCTGGAGATCCCCGGCGCCAACATGATCTTCGACGCCCTGGAGACCGTCGGGTCTGACGTCTGAGCTGACCAGCGCCGCGGTGCCCCCGGTAGGCCCGGAGGACCACGTGCGCGGCGAGGGCGAGGACCTGATCGTCTACGTCGACCTCGGTTGCCCGCACTGCGCGGCGGCCTGGCAGGAAATCTGCAGGCGCCCGGTGCGCGTGGTCTTCCGCCACTTTCCCGTCACCAGCAAGCATCCACGGGCACCAGTCCTGCACGCCGCTGCCGAGGCCGCGGGGAGACAGGGCCGGTTCTTCGAGATGGTCGATTCGCTCTTTGCCGACCGAGGACGAGTCGACGACCCGCACCTCTGGGAGCGGGCGGAGCGGTTCGGGCTCGACCTGGAGCGCTTCGAGACCGACCGGCGGACCGACGAGGTGGCCGCTCGGGTTCGGCGCGACTTCGAGTCCGGCATCCGCGCTGGTGTCATCGGGACGCCGGCCCTGTACTCTCCCAGCTGAAAGAGAACGAGAGTTCTGAAAGCAGATGGCCGCCATCCGGGCGGCCGGAGGTAGGACAACTAAATGAGCATGTTTGACGTAACCCGCGTCTCTGCGGACATCGGCGACAGCCAGATCTCCTTCGAGACCGGAAAACTCGCGAAGCAGGCGGGCGGCGCGGTCGTGGTCCAGGCCGGCGACACCATGGTCCTGTGCACCGCAACCGTCGGCAGTCTGCGCGACGTGGACTTCCTTCCCCTCACCGTCGACATCGAGGAGCGAATGTACGCCGCGGGCAAAATCCCCGGCTCGTTCTTCCGTCGCGAGGGCAAATCCAGCGAGAAGGCGACGCTGACCGCGCGCATGATCGACCGGCCGATCCGGCCGCTCTTCCCCAAGGGCTGGCACTACGAGACCCAGCTCGTCGCGATCCCGATGTCGGTGGACCAGATCCACCCCTACGACATCCTCGCCATGAACGGCGCCTCCGCGGCGCTGGCGATCTCGCCGGTGCCCGTCGCCGACCACGTCGGCGCCGTGCGGATCGGCAAGCTCGACGGCGACTTCGTCGTCAACCCCTCCGAGGAGGACCACGCCGAGCTCGACCTCGACCTGATCGTCGCCGGCACCAGTGAGGCGATCCTGATGGTCGAGGCTGGCGCCAACGGCGTCACCGAGCAGGAGATCCTCGACGCGCTCGACATCGCCCACGGCGAGATCAAGAAGCTCGTCGCCGCGATGGAGGAGCTGCAGCAGAAGGTCGGCAAGGAGAAGATCGAGGTCGAAGCGCCCTCGATCGACGAGACGCTGCTCAGCGACATCCGCTCTTCCCATGGCCAGGCACTAGTCGATGCGATCGCCACCGAGGGCAAGCTCGAGCGCTACGAGGCGATCGACAAGGTCAAGGAGGAGGTCGTCGCCAAGTATGCGCCGGAGGGCGACGAGGACGGCGACTCCGACCGCAAGGCCGAGGTCTCCGCCGCTTTCGACAACATCGAGAAGGACACGATCCGCAAGGCGATCGCCGTCGACAAGAAGCGCCCCGACGGCCGCGCCCAGGACGAGATCCGGCCGATCGAGTGCGAGGTCGACGTCTCTCCCCGCGTGCACGGCTCCGCCCTGTTCACCCGCGGTGAGACGCAGATCCTCTCCAACGCCGCGCTGGGCACGACCCGCATGGACATGCGGATCGACACCCTCGGCCTGGAGACGTCGAAGAAATTCTGGCACCACTACAACTTCCCGCCCTTCTCGGTCGGGGAGGCCGGCTTCATGCGCGGTCCGAAGCGCCGCGACATCGGTCACGGCGCCCTCGCCGAGCGCGCCCTGGTCGCGACCATCCCCAACGAAGAGGACTTCCCCTACGTGATCCGGGTCGTCTCGGAGACGCTGGAGTCAAACGGCTCCTCGTCGATGGGCTCGGTCTGCGCCTCCTCGATGGCGCTGCAGGCGGCGGGCGTGCCAGTCTCGGCGCCGGTCGCCGGCGTCGCGATGGGCCTGATCAAAGAGGGCGACGACTACATCGTCCTCACCGACATCGCCGGCGTCGAGGACCACCTCGGCGACATGGACTTCAAGGTCGCCGGCACCGCGGACGGGATCA